>CAMOPD010000024.1 GCA_946622085.1 uncultured Prevotellaceae bacterium
GTCGGGAGAGAGCGCCGTGCTCGCTGTAGGGGAGCACTATTCTTCTTCGGGAACGACTACGAGTTCATAGTCTTTGGTTGTCTCCAGCCGCTGAAGCTCTTCATAGAGCCTGATGCAGGCCCAGGCATCGGTGGCCGCATAACGTTTCTGCTTCTCGCTGAGCACATCGGCCTCCCAGTTCGTAAGTTGCTGGTTCTTACTGATTTTCTCGCCGAAAATATTAGCATAGAGTTTTTGCAGGCTCAAGTCTTCGATGCCTATCTCGCACACGTGTTTTTGCAAATCCACAAACAGACCGGGAGTGAAATTAGCCTTGCGGTGCAGCCCCGTAATGTCGTCGTGCAACGAGAGGCCAATCTTTGGGACCGTGGTGTCTTCGAGCAAACGGATGATGGCAGGCGTCATGCCCGTATGATTCAGGCGGAAAAGGAAACACGTGTTGTAGGTGGAAACCTGCAGCAGGCTCACCATGTTCACCCGACCTTTCTTAAACGAGGGCCGCGTTTCTGTGTCGATGCCGAGAATGGGATGGGAAAGAAGATAGTCAACCGCTCTATTCGTCTCGCCGGGACTCAGAATCACAATGATTCTGCCTTCAAACAAAACCCGAGGCAAAGCAGCGATAGAGTGCTTGTCAAACTTGTTATAAATCAATTTTTTCATTACAATGTGCAAAATTAGAAAAAAGTTGCGAATTTATGGCTATTTTTCGGTGTTTTTACTTACTTTTGCAGAAAATAATTACATCATTATGGCAAGGAAGAAAGCGAGTGCCCGCCCAGCTAAGTCATTCAGCGAAGCAGTAGGCATTAAAAATATATTCGGAAACGACATTGTGAATTTTCTTTTCGGCACATTCCTGCTTTTCATAGCGGTCTATGTGACCATTGCGTTCGTTTCCTATTTCAGTACGGGGCAAGCCGACCAGAGCATGGTGCTCGACCTGCGCCCCGGCGAAGTGCTCAACTCCAATCATGAATTTGAGAATTATTGCGGTTCCATCGGGGCTCTGCTCTCGTGGTTCTTCATAGCCCGATGCTTCGGCATCTCGGCTTTTGCCATTCCTGTTTTCATCGGTTTGGTGGGATTGCGCATGATGAAGGTCTACAAGGTGAACCTGCTCAAGTGGTTTCTCTGCCTGATGATCGTCATGCTTTGGTGTTCCATCACATTTGCCAAGTTCCTCACCCCTATCATGGGCGACCAGGTGTTCAATCCGGGTGGCGACCATGGCTTGTTTGTTTGTCAAACCATTGAAAACCTCATTGGTCCTCCCGGACTCACCGCCCTGCTCCTTCTCATTGCATTGGCATTCCTTACTTATCTAAGTTCCGAAACCATTGAAGTCATCCGCAAGATGATGAATCCGGTGAAATATGTGGGAAGCAAGGTGAAATTCACCATCACGAACAACAACAAGAAGAATGACGAAGGTGCCGACGCGCCCATCACCACCCAGGAAGATCCCACGGTGTTTGACGATCCGAAGACACAAAACGTGGTGTTCCTTGATGGCGACAACAATGTCATCACCGAGACTCCAACCGACGGAAATGGCGAAGCCAACGAAATAGACCTCACCGACGTCACGACTTCATCGACAAAGACCGCTGCAAACAAGACGGAAAAAGCCGAAAACACCGGAATGGAAATCGAAGTGGGCAAGGAAGAAGAAGCCGCCAAAGGCAAGACCGTGGTTGGCAAAGCCGACCTCACTACGCCCATTAATCCGCGCGAGCCATGGACAAGATACAAATTCCCGACGCTCGACCTGCTGGAGAAATACGAGAGCGACGGCCGACCATATATCGACATGGAAGAACAGACGGCCAACAAGAACCAGATTGTTTCCGTGCTGAGCAGCTTTGGCGTGCAGATAAAGACCATCAAGGCTACCGTAGGCCCCACCATCACCCTCTACGAAATCCAGCCCGCCGAAGGAGTGAGAATCTCCAAGATTCAAAGTCTGGAGAAAGACATTGCCCTGAGCCTTGCCGCCCTGGGCATCCGCATCATTGCGCCCATTCCGGGCAAAGGCACCATCGGTATTGAGGTTCCTAACAAGAAGCCCAACATCGTTTCCATGGAAAGCATTCTCAACTCCAAGAAATTCCAGGAAACGACCATGGAACTTCCCATTGCACTCGGCAAGACCATCACCAACGAGGTCTACATGGTAGACTTGGCCAAGATTCCCCACCTGCTCGTGGCCGGTGCCACGGGTCAGGGAAAGTCGGTCGGCCTGAACGCCATCATCACTTCCCTACTCTACAAGAAGCACCCCAACGAGCTGAAGATTGTGCTCATCGACCCGAAGAAGGTGGAGTTCAGCGTATATGGACCCATCGAAGAGCATTTCATGGCCAAGGTGCCCGATGATGATGAAGATGCCATCATCACCGACGTCACCAAAGTGGTGCGCACGCTCAACAGCCTCTGCAAGCTGATGGATCATCGCTACGACATGCTCAAGATAGCCGGCGCGCGCAACATCAAGGAATACAACAGCAAATACATCCACCACCAGCTGAGCCCAGACAACGGTCATGAGTTCATGCCCTACATCGTGGTCATCATCGATGAGTTCGGCGATCTCATCATGACAGCCGGCAAGGAAGTGGAATTGCCCATCGCCCGCATTGCCCAGTTGGCACGTGCCGTGGGAATACACATGGTCATAGCCACCCAGCGACCCACCACCAACATCATCACCGGAACCATCAAGGCCAACTTCCCCGGACGTATGGCCTTCCGCGTGAGCTCCATGATTGACTCGCGCACCATCCTCGACCGCCCGGGAGCCAACCAGCTCATCGGCCGAGGCGACATGCTCATCCTTGTGGGCAACGACCCCGTGCGCGTGCAATGCGCCTTCGTTGACACGCCCGAAGTGGAGCGCATCAACAAATACATTGCCAGCCAGCCAGGACCGCTCGAACCGCTTGAGCTCCCGGAGCCCGCTACCGACGAAGGCGGCGACAGCATCGGCGGAGGCAACGTAGACGCCTCGCGACTCGACCCGTTGTTCGAGGAGGTGGCCCACATGATTGTCACCTCGCAACAAGGTTCCACCAGCAACATCCAGCGCGTTTTCTCCATTGGCTACAATCGTGCCGGCCGACTGATGGACCAGCTCGAGAAGGCAGGCATCGTGGGTACGGCCCAGGGCAGCAAACCGCGCGAAGTGTTAATTTCTGATGTAAATTCGCTCTCCACCCTCCTCTCAACGTTAAGAAGATGAAACGGCTATTGACTTTTCCACCCCGGGAATCGTCAAAAGGAGAAACGAATAGTTACATCCTGAAAAAAGAAACAACATGAAAAGAACATTATTCATATCCCTGTTGCTTGCACTTTCGGCAAGCGTCTTCGCTCAAAATGCATCCAAGGCTCGCCAGATACTCGACAAGACTGCCGCAGTGGTGGGCAACAAGTCGGGAGCAAGTGCCAGTTTCACCATGAGTGGGAAATACGGCAATGCCTCGGGCACCATCATCATCAAAGGCCGCAAGTTCCACGCCCGCACGGGCCAAGCCATTGTCTGGTTCGACGGGAAGACCGAATGGACTTACATGAAGAACACCGAGGAGGTGAACATCACCACGCCTACGGAAGCCCAGCAGCAAGCCATGAACCCCTACCAGTTCATCAACATCTACAAGAACGGTTTCACCTTGGGCATGAAGACCGTCGGAGCCAATTATCAAGTTCATCTCACGGCCCAGAACAAGAAGCGCTCCATACAGGAAATGTATATCCTCATCAACAAGTCTACCTACAAGCCCGTGCAGGTGAAAATGCGCCAGGCTAACGGCTGGACGACCATCAACATATCCAAATTCAAGGCATCCAACATTTCTGATGCCACCTTCATTTTCAACCCGAAGAACTATCCCGACGCCGAAATCATCGACTTGCGATAGACGGCAATGATTATCTTAAAAGACCACCATGACCAGACTTCAACTACTCAGGACACTCCGCCACCACATTTCACTCTCGCAGAAACGCAGCCTTGCCTACGAGCAAAACCGGGCTTCCAAAATCATGATGTATGTAGGAAGCGGCTTCGTCATTCTCTACCTCATCTTCCTGGCCGTAATGTTTGCCATGATAGCCAACGACAGCGAATCCACCACTGCCTATGAGCTGATGTACAGTCTTGCGCCTTTCATCCTCGCGGCCGACTTCGGCTTCCGATTCATGGCCCAGCAGACCCCCTCACAGCTTGTCAAGCCCTACATCCTGCTGCCCATTTCCAAATACACCTGCGTGGAATGCTTCGTCGTTTCATCCATCCTCTCACCCAACAACTTGCTATGGATGGCCATGCTTGCGCCTTATGCCTTCATGACCATACTCTTCAGCGAGGGCTTGCTGCCCATGCTGGGCTTCTTGCTGGGCTGGTGGCTGCTCATCGTCATCAACAGCCAGTGGTACATGATGGCGCGCACGCTCATCAACGACCACATGTGGTGGTGGATACTCCCCGTAGCGGTCTATGCCATCATCTTTTCGCCGTGGTATCTCTTCAAGTTCAACACCTTCCTCGACTTCTACGGCCAGCTCGGAGTGGGCACCACCTTCTTCCATCCGCTCACCTACTTGGGCCTGCTGGCGCTGCTGGTCGCCATGGTACTCATCAATCGGCGCATGCAGTTCCACTACGTCTACGAGGAACTGGCATCTGCCAAGACGACCAAACTTCACAACGTCAGCCAGTTCAACTATCTGGAGCGGTTCGGCGAGGTGGGCGAATACCTGAAACTCGAAATCAAGAGCATCTTGCGCAACAAGAACATCCGCAAGGGATTCATCTCGTCGGTGGTCATCGTCACCATTTTCAGCCTCCTGCTATCGTTCACCGACATATACGACGACAACTTCAACAGCAACTTCCTTGCTTTCTATAATTTCGGCATCTTCGGACTCATGGGCCTTTCGCGCATCATGAGCTCAGAAGGCAACTACATTGACGGACTCATGGTGCACAAGGAGAACATCATCTCACTGCTCAAGGCAAAATACTATTTCTACGTCGTGATGCTCTTCCTGCCTTTCTTCCTCATGATTCCCACCGTCGTTCAGGGCAAGTGCTCTCTGCTCATGCTCATCTCCATATTTTTCTTCACCGCCGGCATAGAGTTTTTCCTGCTCATGCAGACGGCCATCTACAACAAGCAGACCATGCCCCTCAACACCAAGTTCATCAGCAAGGGAAGCGTAGAGACCAACTATTGGCAAATCATCATTTCCATTGTGGTGCTGTTTGTGCCCGTTGTCATCATCGTGGCCTTGCTTGCTCTCTTTGAGCGCAACACGGCCTACCTCATCATGATGGCCATCGGCATCGCCTTCATGCTCACCAACAGTCTGTGGATTCGCAACATCTACAACCGCCTCATGAAGCGTCGCTATGAGAACATGGAGAGCTTCCGAGCCACTCGGTAAGGATGACTACGCCACAACACAACATGGGTGATTACACCAGCAAATGCAGTCGTGACGGCTGCATTTTTTATTGGTGTCCTGATATAATATAATGTACGCACGCGAGGCAATGAGCAGACTTCGCCCCCCTACCCGACGCCCCCGACGAAGAGGCAGAAACGGGTCGTGATTTGTAAAGAAAATTCCAAGTAAATACCTGGCTTCGTAAAGTGCCTAATATTCAGTTGAATAAGTAAGCACGCCACTCACGATGAGTAAGCACGCCATTTACGCATCGTAAGCACGCCACTCACGCCTCGTAAACAGGCAGCTCATGAAGAAGGCGGACCCGTGGGGATTCGCCTTTGTAAAGAAAATTCAGAAAAAGGATGTGTCTCTCAGAGCATGCCTTTGGTGGATGGAAGCTCAAAATGATAGATGTCTCTACGCACGGCCATCTTCAGAGCGCGGGCAAGCGCTTTGAAGATGCCCTCAATCTTATGATGCTCATTGGTGCCCTCGGCCTTGATGTTGAGATTCATGCGGGCGGCATCGCTCAGACTCTTGAAGAAATGAAGGAACATCTCGGTGGGCATCTCGCCGATGCGCTCGCGATGGAACTCGGCATCCCACACGAGCCACGGACGCCCGCCGAAATCGAGTGCCACGGAGCAGAGGCAGTCGTCCATGGGCAGGGAGAAGCCATAGCGCTCAATTCCCCGCTTGTCGCCCAAGGCTGATAGGAGGCATTCGCCCAGGGCGATGGCCGTGTCTTCAATGGTGTGGTGCTCGTCTACATGCAGGTCGCCGCGCGTATGGATGGTGAGGTCCATCATGCCATGCTTGCCTATCTGCTCGAGCATGTGGTCGAAAAATCCGAGTCCGGTAGAGATGTCGCAACGGCCCGTGCCATCGAGATTGATGGCCACGTGAATGTCGGTTTCCTTGGTGGTGCGCGTCACCTCGGCGGTGCGTTCTCCGGCGAAGAGCAGTTCGGCTATTTTGTCCCACGTCAGCCCGTCATTGCCCAGGATGAGCGCCTTGCAACCCAGGTTTTCGGCCAGCTGCCGGTCGGTATCGCGGTCGCCAATGACGTAGCTTCCTGCCATGTCGTAGCGTTCGGGATGCTCCAGATAGTGCTTCAGCATGCCCGTCCCGGGTTTGCGGTTGGGGTGATGGTCTTCGGGGAAATGCGGGTCAATGAGTATCTCGTCAAAGGTGATGCCTTCGCCTTCGAGTGTTTGCAGGATGAAATTGTGCACTGGCCAGAACGTCTCTTCGGGAAAGGAGTCGGTGCCCAGTCCGTCTTGATTGCTCACCATGACGAAGCGGAAGTCGAGCTTGGAGCGTATGAAAGAGAGGTTGCGGAAAACGCCCTTCGTGAATTTCAGTTTCTCAAAAGCATCAATCTGCTCGTCGGCAGGTTCTTCTATCAGCGTTCCATCGCGGTCGATGAAGAGTATTTTTTGTGGTTTCATTGCAAGTTGTGTTGAGTTATGAATTCATTTGGCTGGTTATCTGAGCCCTTTCCGCTGCCATGGCTTCGCGCTCCTGCTCCTGAGCTTCAATGGAGCCATAGGCAAACAAGTTGCTGGAATAGAGGAATACACCTACAAAATAGAGAAGCAGGAAACTCACGACATAGGTGATGGCGGTGAGCCATGGGAAATAGGAGGGCGTGCCGGATGGATCGCCCATCAGAATGCCTACGTTGGAGAAGATGTTGGCCGACATCACGATGAAGAGCGGCATGGCAACAAGCATGCCCACCAGGAAAAAGAGGACACTGGCCAGCAGATTGGTAACGAAAATCTTGCCTTTGTGGCGGAAGCCGCGCCTATAACCCGTTTTCACCAGTTGCATGAAGCGCCCTTGGCCGAGCTGACAATGATAGAGCGACTGCACGAGCGGCAAGATGAAGACCAGCGCAATGAGCGCCACGGCCACCAAGGCTATGACAGCACAGACAAGCATGGTGACCGTCTGCTGCTTGGCGGCCCACGACATGGCCAACGAAGCGAGCTGCAGGAAACCCGCTATGAACAACATCTCGAACAGCAGAAAAGGCAGCAGGCGAAGGGCGTTGGCCACGGTCTGGCCGAAGAGGGCAAAGGCCCCTATGCGCTCGGCGCGCCCTTTCTCGGCAAAGCGCTGGAACAGAAGCATCACCCTCGCGGTGAAAAACAACATGCCCGCGCCCACCACCACATAGCTCAGCACGAGCCAAAGAATGCCCACGGCAGAGAGCTGGGCACCAGCAGGCAGCTGAAGCGAGGCTATGCTGACGTAGAAAAACCAACTGCACAAGGCAGCCAACAGCAAATAGGGCCATAATGAGCGAAAAACTTTCCAGGGATTGTCGGCGAGGAAACGTATGCCTTCTTTGATGCAAGCCGCATAGGAACGCGACTTGAAGAGTTGTATTGTCTGTTCAGACTGTGCCATATAATAAGTCTTAAAAAATGATTTTCTGCATATAACTCGTTGCAAAGATACGAAGATTTTACTTATCTTTGCATGAGTTTAAACGAAAAAGTAGCAATGAAACACATAAAATGGGGATTCATCGGCTGCGGTGAAGTAACGGAAATCAAGTCGGGACCCGCTTTCAACGAGGTGGACGGCTCCATGATTTCTGCCGTCATGAGCCGAACAGAGAGGCGTGCCCGCTCCTATGCCGAGCGCCATCATGTGCGCAAATGGTACACCGACGCCCAGGAACTCATCGACGATCCCGACGTGAATGCCATCTACGTGGCCACCCCCCCGTCGAGCCATGCCACATTTGCCATCATGGCCATGAAGGCGGGCAAACCGGTCTACGTGGAGAAGCCCCTGGCAGCCACCTACGAAGACTGCGCACGGGTGAACCGGGTGAGCGAACAGACGGGCATCCCCTGTTTCGTGGCCTACTATCGACGCTATCTGCCCTACTTCATGAAGGTGAAAAGCATTCTGCAAGAGGGTGAGATTGGACGCATACAGAACGTGCAGATTCGCTTCTCATGCCCTCCGCGCGAACAGGATTTTGCAGCCAATGGCGAGTTGCCCTGGCGCTTGCAACCCGACATTTCCGGCGGCGGCTATTTCTACGACCTTGCTCCCCACCAGCTCGACCTGATGCAACATCTCTTCGGAGTCATTGTCCAGGCCAACGGCATCTGTGCCAATCGCGGCGGACTCTATGCCGCCGAAGACTCCGTGAGCGCTTGCTTCCAGTTTGAGAACGGCGTGGTGGGAAGCGGCTCATGGTGCTTCGTGGGCCACAGCTCAGCCGAAGAAGACCGCATAGAAGTGATTGGCGACCGGGGCATGCTGTCCTTCTCTGTCTTCAACTACGAGCCCATAAGGCTCATCACGAGCGAAGGCTCCTCCACCATTGCCGTGCCCAATCCGCCCTATGTGCAACTGCCCATCATCAAGGCTGTCATTGAAGACCTGCAGGGCTTCGGCAAATGCACCTGCACCAGCATATCGGCCACGCCTGTCAACTGGGTGATGGACCGCATTTTAGGAAAATTCTGACCTATCTGATTCGCCCTAAATTGAAACGTTCTGCTTTTTTCATATCCCAGTTATGCCTGCTGCTTGCTCCTATACGATTGGCGGCACAAGATGCCGTGCCTGCCGACACTTGCCGACAACTGCCCGATGACTCGCTGGCGCAAGTGGCCCGGCAACCGCAACCAGAGATGCCAGCAGCGAAGCCCACACGGTGGCAGGCGTTTCTCGACAAGGCCTACGCCGTGGTGAAGGAGTTCAACCGAATAGACCGCAACTACATCACTCCCCAGAAATACAACTATGCCTTGATGCTGCAAGGCACCCACACATACGAACGCTACACGCTCAGAAGCAACAGCGGACAGACATTCACCTTTGCCCCCAAGCCCAGCATCAAGGTGGGGCCTTACTTCGGATGGCGCTGGATTTTCCTGGGATGGCAAGTCGACGTAAAAAGCCTGAGAAGCGACACCCGGCGCGAGTTCGACCTCAGCCTCTACAGCTCCCACATTGGCATCGACATCTTCTCACGCCAGACAGGCAAGGGATATCACATCAAAAGTGCTTATAAAGGCAACGACGACTACACCAAGATGCTCCACGGCATGGACTTCGACGGCATAGAAGTGGGCATCCGCGGATACAACCTCTACTACATCTTCAACCACAAGAAGTTTTCCTATCCTGCCGCTTTCAGCCAAAGCACCATGCAGAAACGCAGTGCCGGATCGGCACTGATGGGGATAGGCTACACGCACCACAAAATCAAGCTCAATCACGACCGGCTGCGCAGCATGGTGGCCCGCCAGACCAACAATGAGGTGCTCGTGGACAGCAGCTTCAATTTCAACGAGGTGAACTATACCGACGCTTCCATCAGCGGTGGCTATGCCTACAACTATGCCTTTGCACCCAACTGGCTCTTCGCCGCCTCGCTATCGGCCGCTCTGGGCTACAAGCGCTCTAAGGCCAAGGTAGACCGCGACCTCTTCAACCTGCCCTTCAGAGGATTCAACTTTCAGAATCTCAACATCGACGGCGTGGGACGCTTCGGACTGGTGTGGAACAACATGCGCTGGTTTGCTGGCACAAGCGTCATCCTGCATACATATAATTATAATAAAGGAAAGTTCAGCACCAACAATACGTTCGGAAGTTTCAACGTCTATGCAGGACTCAACTTCGGCGAACGCCATTCTAAACACAAAAAAAAGAAAAGACAACCATGAGACATCTCCTGAGAACCATCTGCTTCGGAGCTTTTTTGCTCTGCCTGAATGTTGATGCTACAGCTGCGTCGCCCGTCACCTACACGAAGACCGACAGCACGAAAGTGGTGGAGCTGCTGGCCAACGGCCACAAGCAACCCAAGAATGCCAACCTGATGGTCTACTTCGCCCGACAGTTGCGCAACATTCCCTACGTGGCCCACACGTTGGAGGTGAACAAGCACGAGCAGCTCATCGTCAATCTGCGACAACTCGACTGCACCACCTATGTGGAAACGGTTTCTGCACTGACGCTCTGCGTCAGGCATGGCGAGCGCTCATTTGCCGATTATTGCAAATGGCTGCGCCGTCTGCGCTACCGGGGAGGCGAACTGAAGGACTACACTTCGCGCCTGCACTATTTCACCGACTGGATAGAGGACAACACAAAGATGGGATATGTGAAGGAGACGCAGATGAAGTCTGCCCCCTTCAATGCCGTGCAGACGGTTCAGGTGGACTTCATGTCGAAACATCCGCAGTTCTATAGCATGCTGAAAGACAACAAGCAGTTTCAGCAGGTCATAGCCCAGCAAGAGAAAGACCTCTGCGGGCGCAAGTATCGTTTCATCAGGAAGAAGGACGTCAGGAATACGCGCGACATGAGAAATGCCGTGAAAGACGGCGACATCATAGCCATCACCACCAGCAAAGCCGGACTCGACACATCGCATATAGGCATTGCCGTATGGCATCGCGACGGCCTGCACCTGCTCAATGCCTCGCAGATACACCAGAAAGTGGTGGAGGAGCCTATGACCATGTATCAGTATATGCAGAAACACCCTTCGCAGACAGGCATCCGCGTGGTGAAACTGATAGGGAATTAAGTTTCAATAAAAAACGAACACAAGGACTATCGCGAAGATGGCATGACTATTTATTCGAGTTTCGCATATAAACAACGTCGTTGGAATTAAGGAGTTTGTTAAGGAGTTAACACCTTAACACCTTAACACCTCCTATCGCCCTGCGAAAGTTGGACTATTTATAGTAGTCCTTGAGTTCCGACTTAGGCACCCCCAGGCGGACGGCCCGGTCGAGCTCGGAGTAAGCCTCTTGTCGCCTATTCAGGGCGATGAGCTGTTCGGCCCGCAAAATGATATAGTCAACGTTGTCCTTGTCGCGCTTCAGCGCCTCGCCATAGTCGAAGACGGCCAGCTCGGCCAGTCCACGTTCCGCCTCCATGCCCGCCCTGACGGCCCATGCCACGGCGCTGTCGGGATGTTGTTCTATGAGCCGGTTTATCTGGTCGGAAGCCTCGCCATAGCGCTTGTCCTTCTGGTTCACCAGGGCCAGTCCCAGGCGAGCCTCAAAATGCGCAGGCACCAGCGCCAGCAGATGCTCATAATCCTGGCGGGCAAAGCCCAGCCGGTTCATCTGGCCATTCACAAAAGCGCGAAAGAACAGGGCAGCCAGGTTGTCGGGTTGCCTGCTCAACACGCGGGAGTATTCGTCGAGCGCATATTCCCACTGCTCCAATTCCACGTTCCACGCCGCCTTCTTCAGCCGCAGGTCTATGCTGTCGGGATAGGTTTCAAGCAAGCGCGAAGCATGCGCCAGCGAATCGCGCATGGAGCGCGAGTCCTGGCCGAGGGCCGTGCTCGCGCAGAGCCAGCAGGCCGCTATCATCAGAACGATTCTTCTCATTGCGTGCAAAAGTAAGCAAAGTGCAGGAAATAAGCATGAAAAGCCTGGGCAAAGAAATAGAATAGTTTCTAAAAAATCCTAACAGTGCGTGAGTTCCACATAAGAAAAGTACGGGAAACTGCTGTGTGGGCATGCTATGCCTAAGTTGAATTCACGTTAGCAGAGGGAAGATTTGCCTTGGAGTAGCGCAACAGGGCGAAAACAAAAAGCGGCGATTGTATCACTACAATCACCACCACTCCAGTTTTTTGCTAAATACTTGAAAATGTTCTCTCAAATGTTTTCCTTGAAAACAATTCTTTACCTTATTTCAGTTCTTGTAAACCTACCCATTGTTTCTTCTATCTTCTGAATGCTGTTTCCCGAAGCAATCTTTTCTACCTTGGCTAAAACCTATCAGAGACATTATGCTTGTGTCTTTAAAAAGACATTGCAAAGGTAATTCCTTTTGCAGCATTTCAATAACATAAGTCCATATTTTGGCTGTATAAATGATTATAATTGACATAAATCAAAAGAAATGGCGTACAAAATGTTGCGAAAAAAAGAACATTATAAGAAAATTTGATTATCTTTGCAGAGATTGAAAGCGAATACTTGAACAACAAAACGATAAAACTAATTCAACTAATCTAACCATGATCACAGCAACAATGATTGTCGAGCTGCTCATCGTTTTGGGCGCTCTCTGGGTGGGTTCACGCTATGGTAGTCTCGCCCTTGGTGCCATTTCTGGCATCGGCCTTGCACTTCTCGTCTTTGGTTTCGGTCTGAAACCGGGCAATCCGCCCACCGACGTTATCTACATCATCATCGCAGCCGTCACCTGCGCCGGCATTATGCAGGCTTCGGGAGGTATGGACTGGCTCATCCAGGTGGCCGAGCGCCTGCTGCGCAAGCATCCCGACCGCATCACCTTCCTGGCTCCGCTCTGCACGTTCTTCCTGACGGTGCTGGTGGGCACGGGCCACGTGGTCTACACGCTGATGCCGATTATCTGCGACATCGCCCTGAAGAAGGGCATACGCCCTGAGCGCCCGTGCGGCGTGGCCAGTGTGGCCTCGCAGGTGGGCATCACCTGTTCGCCCATTGCGGCTGCCGTGGTGGCTTTCGTCACCATCTCCAACGACAACGGCTTCAACATCACCATTCCGCAGGTTTTGGCCATCAGCATTCCCGCCTGCATCTGCGGACTGATGGCGGCCGCCACCGCTTCCTATCGTCGCGGCCTCGACCTGGACAAGGACCCCAAGTTCCAGGCACGCCTGAAGGACCCCGTGCAATATGCCTACATTTACGGCAGCTCAGCCACGACGCTCGACAAGAAAATAGACAAGAATGCCAAGATGGCCGTCTACTTCTTCCTCACCGCGCTCGTGGTCATCGTGGGCTTTGCCTTCACCCAGCTCTTCACCACCACCAATGCCGAGGGCGCCGAGGTGACCATTGCCGACTATCTGGGTTTCCCGAAGATGAACCTCATCATCCAGATCATCATGCTCACGGCGGCCGCCCTGATGATCATCGTCTGCAAAGCCGACCCGAAGAAGGCCGTGGCTGGTGCCGTATGGCAATCGGGCATGGTGGCCGTGGTGGCCATCTTCGGCATTGCCTGGCTGGCCGACACGTTCTTCGCCAACTATCTCGACGAGATGAAGCTCATGCTGGCCGACACCGTGAAGGCCTATCCGTGGAGCATCGCCTTCGTGTTCTTCCTCGTTTCGGTGCTCATCAATTCCCAGGGAGCCGTCGTCGTGAGCATGTTGCCCCTGGCCTATTCGCTCGGACTGCCCGGCCCCGTGCTGCTGGGTGTGCTGCCGTCGGTATATGGCTATTTCTTCATCCCCAACTATCCCAGTGATATCGCCACAGTGAACTTCGACCGCTCGGGAACCACCGTCATCGGCAAGTATCTGCTCAACCACTCGTTCATGATGCCTGGCCTCATCTGCGTCATCACATCCACGATTGTGGCCTATCTGCTCACCATGCTGTTCTATTAAGAAAGTGACAAGTAGATGTCAACTACGCGAACATTTTTTTTGGCTTTAGGAACCAACGTGGGCAACGACCGTATGGGTCGGGCCCACGTTTTGTTATCACGCACCTTTCGGCGCATCTCATTCAGCCGCACCCTGCCGACTGAGCCTATAGGCATTGAGTCGGCACCGTTTCTTAATGGACTCGCTATAGCCGCCACGCGGCTCACCAAACGGCAGGTGCGCAAGAAACTGAAACGCGCCGAACGGCAATGCGGCAACACGAGGGCCCTGCGCCGCCGAAACGTCGTAGCCATGGACATCGACCTGCTGGTCTACGGCCAAGAGCGCCTAAAGGCCGACGACTGGAACCGCCACTACATCAAACAACTCATGAAAGAAATGAACATACCGACAACACCATGAAAAGACATTTGCTCACCATGCTTCTTGCGGCGGCCACGACGATGGCGGCCGCACAATCGTTCGACGAACTCTTCGAAGACCGCACGCTTCGGCTCGACTACATCTTCTCGGGCAACGTCCGCGAACAAACCATCGCTCTGGACCAACTCTCCGTGAGCCCGCATTGGTTTGGCAAACGCCAGCGCCTGGCCGAATTGCCCATCGAAGGCAACGGACAGGTGACCGTACGCTCCCATTCATCCGGCAAGGTAATCTATCGCAACTCCTTCTCTACGCTCTTCCAGGAGTGGCTCTCCTACCCCGAAGCCGAACACAACACGCAGGCCTTCGAGAACGTATATCTCGTGCCCATGCCGCGCGACACCGCCGACATCACCATCGACCTGCGCAACAATCGGCGCGAGGTGATGGCCTCGATGACCCACACAGTGGTGCCCACCGACATCCTCATACGCCACATTGGCGAGAAAAACCTCACGCCCTGCGACACCCTGCAACTGGCTGCCGACCCCGCACGGAGCATACACATTGCCTACGTGGCCGAAGGCTATCAGCAGAGCGAAATGCCCACGTTCATCAACGACTGCCGCGAAGCCATGGAGGCCCTCTTTGCCCATGAGCCGTTCAAGAGCCTGCGCCAGCGGTTCACCATCGTGGCCGTGAAGTCGCCGTCGGCCGAAAGCGGAACGAGCGAACCGGCCAAAGGCATCTGGAAGAAGACAGCACTCGGCTCCCACTACGACACATTCTACAGCTCGCGCTATCTCACCACGCTCCATCTCAAGACGCTCCACGACGTGCTGGCGGGCATTCCCTACGAGCATATCATCGTGCTCGTCAACACCGACCGCTATGGCGGCGGCGGAATACTCAACAGCTATAACCTCAGCTCCACCCATCACCCGAAGTTCAAGCCTGTGGTGGTGCACGAGTTTGGCCATAGCTTCTGCGGACTGGGCGACGAATATGCCTACGAGGAGGAGCAGATTCCCATGTATCCGAAAGATGTGGAGCCGTGGGAGCCCAACCTGACCACCCTCGTTGACTTCCATGGAAAGTGGGAGAATCTCATCAAGAAAGGGACGCCCGTGCCCACCCCACTGAGCACCGACCCCAAAGTCATCGGCACACGGGTGGGACTCTTCCAGGGCGGCGGCTACAACGTGCACGACGTCTATCGGGGCGTTCAGGATTGCCGCATGCGCACCAACGAGCATCCCGAATTCTGTGCCGTGTGCCAACAGGCGCTCACGCGGCTCATTGAATTCTATACCGGGAAATAAGAAATAGAAGAGAAGAAAACGAAGAGAGGTTGCCACGGCTGTGGCAACCTCTCTTCGTTTTATAGCATGCGCGTAAGTGCGCTTTTCATACCTGTTTCGAACTATCTGATGCGGTCGGCAGCCCTCACCAGCGCCTCGTCGGCCAGGATGCCTCGGCGGGCCAGATAGTAGCACACAAAGGCCACAAACGGCAAGGCGGCTTGCCACGTCACTTTGAATGTGCCGAAATCGAGCACCTGCGAAAGAAAGGCATAGGCGATATACCAGCCAACGATGAGCCCTATGCAGACGGTGCAGAGGCGCGCCTGCTGGCGGCGGTTCTTATAGCCGAAGATGGCCATCACGTTGATGGGTGTGGTGAGCAGCAACACGGCAAAGAGGGGCCACGGCGCGAAGTTGTGGTTACCACTGCCCTCGACAACCCACAGATTATACATGGGCTGCGATGCTCCTAAGCCCTGCGGCAGGAAAGTGGCCACGGGCATGCACAGACACACCACGGTGGCGATGAGTGCGGCAAGAAGAAAGAGCGTCTGTTTGCGTTGTATCATCAGTTCATCTCCTTATCCTTGGCAGGGTCGCGGAAATAAACATTTCCCTCGATAAACTCCTGCGTGGCCAGCAACGTAGGTTTGGGCAGTTTCTCGTAGTAGCGCGAGATTTCTATCTGCTCGCGATTCTCAAACACTTCCTCCAGACTGTCGTTGTAGGAAGCAAATTCGGCCAGTTTCTTGCTCAGGTCCTGCTTGATTTCTACCGAAATCTGGTTGGCGCGCTTGGCAATGATGGCCACACTTTCGTAAATGTTTCCCGTTTCATCGCAAAGATCCATCACGTTGCGAGTCACGGTGTTAACGGGAGCTTTTGATTTCTTGTAATCCATTTTGTATTATTGAAATTATAGTTTATTCTTTAGGAGGAATAGTGCGAACGGGGTTGCGAGGAAACGAGAACAAATCTGGCGCAAGCCCTTTTTCAACTTTTCACCCTTTCACCTTTTCACCTTTTACTCAATCGTCATCCTCAGCCCCGGCCGTATGCTTCTTGCACGAAGCGATGTATTTTTCGGCCAGTTGCCTTTTCTTCGATTCCGGATATTCGTTGATGAATCCGTAGCACTCATCCTCGGCATCGCGATAACGGTCAATGCGCTTCTCCTCCACGCTCTGCTCGGCCAGCTCAAACTTGCTCTTCATGATGAGCAGCGCAAAGTCCTCGCGCATGGAAGTATAGGGATAGTCCTTCAGGGCGTTCTGCGCCGTGATGATGCAGGCCTCGTAGTTGCTTCCGCCCGTCATGCAGTTGCCGAAATAAGTGCCCAGATTGTAGTAGAGCTGGGCAGAGAGCAGTTCCTTCTTCACCAGCTTGTCCTGCAGGGCGTAGAGCCGTGTCTGGGCCTTACGCTTCAGCTGGGCATCGGGATAGAGGTCAAGATACTCCTGAAAGGCTCCGATGGCCGAGACGGTGGTCGTCTGGTCCAGTCGGGGCTCGGGCGTACCCTGATAGAGGCTTTCGCCGGTATAGAACGAGGCCATTTCGGCAAACGTTCCCTTGGGATAAGAGGTGTGGTATTTGCGGAAGGTCATCGAGGCCGCTTCATAGTCGCCCATGCTATATTGGGCCATGCCCAGCATGTAGAGACATTCCTGGGCGTTGTCGGTGCCCTTCATGGTGAGGATGAGTGGTTCGAGCAGCGTGACCACTCGCTGATATTTGCCATTGGCGAAGCACTCCTTGGCATATTCATATTTATAATACACGTCAGAACTCTTGTACACCTGATTGAACTCATTGGCACAACTGCTAAGGAGCACGACAATGGTCATTGCAAAAAAGAGGATCTTCTTCATCATCTTACAATTTGAATTGCAAAATTACACATTATTCTATTAATGACAAAATCCCCTACACGTTTTTTAGCAAAAAATCACGCTCAGCAGGCATTTATCAATGTTTTTTAGCGGTAGCAAAGGGCTCGTCAGTTTGAATAAAAACACCCACCTGTAGGGACGCGCATCAAAACCCGCAAGCAGCAGAGAGCATTATTGCGTCTTTGGGATATGGATGGACTATTCTGTGATACGCACAGGGCGAACGCTTCGGCCGAAGCAGCGGCTGTCGCCGCCCACGATGATGTTGTACGGATTGAAGAAAAGGCCACTCGCATCGCTCGAGTAGCTCGTGCCGAGCGTACGCGACCAGTAGCTGCCATCTGAACCTGCGTTGATGAGCGAATCTTCGTGACGGCCTCCTGGGGCGGGCAGGAAGATGGAGTTACCATTCCTCTTGCTCGTAATCATGCGGCCATACACGCCATTCAGCGTGGTCCACGTTGTGGTGGTATAATTGCTGTTGATGAGCTCTTCGAATTGAGAACTGCTCGGCATACGCCAACCGGGTCCCCAGTTCACATAGGCGGCGTCATCCTCCAGGTCGAGTTCTGTCTTATTGTCAACTGTGCCATAACGGCTGTCAGTGCAGTATTTGGTTAGCGTATTATATGCCCCCTGGCACCACTTATAGGTGTCCCAACTGAAATTGGTCTTGCCACTAAAGTAGCCTTCCGTCTCGCCCCACGCGAAGTAATCGCCATATTCCTCAGGAGCATTGGCACCGATGTTGCAGGTGGCCCACAGAGTGCCACTGGGCAGGCCGAGGTCAACGATGCCGTGATGGACGAGTGGCTCGTCTCCGATATTGACTACTTTAATGCTATCTACGCGGCTGGTGAGCGTTTGGTGGAACACTTCTCCATTCTGATAGAAATTGAGCGTGCGGCCGCTATTACTCTCGCTTATCACCATGCTGTCAACATCGGCGGCTCTGACGGAACTGACAATCGAGCCATTATAATAGATGTCGAAAAACTTCTGGGCATGACTGCTCGTGAAGAAGGATAATAATGCACATATTGCGAATAATGTCTTTTTCATATTGCCGTCCTCCTTTTTATTTGATGATCTTTACGCTCTTGCTGGTGCCCAGAGGCTTTACTATGTATACCCCCTGCGGCAAGTCGGCTATAGAGAGTTGCTGATGGGCAGCCGTTCTGCTGCGTTTTAAGACTTCACGCCCTTGCAGGTCGCATACTGCGATGCCGCCAAAAGCCTTCTCGCCGTCAACGCGAACCAACTGAGCCTCGCGGTCGAAACTGACGACCATATCGCTATCGTTTACCGGCAGCTTTGCCACGCCCGTGACGGGTTTTACGGTTTCTTGCAAGGACATAAACGCGATGTTGCTATAGGCATAATCGGCCTTTCCGTCGGTTGTCCACACGCTCATGAACGTATCGTCGAACGTAATTTTGTCGAGACGGTCCAACGAATAGACCACCGCCGATTGGGCCCCTTTCGTCCATAAGTAAAGATTGTCTTCATCAGCATAGCTTGCTGAGAAGCCTGCTGCGCTCACCAAAAAGAAAAATGTGAGCATAACCACTTTGTTTTGGTACTTCATCTTATCTGATAATTCATCTGTAAAACTACTCCTCCATGACGGACTTATTACCCCCTTTGAAGATAACATAGACCATTCAATTCATGAAAGCGACTTCATTTTGACTGCAAAAATACGAATATAATACGTATAATTCCCCTAAAACAGCAGATTTTTTCTGGCTCACTACTGATGAGACTCCATTTTTGCCCTTATGCAACAATCGATGGAGGGGAAATGGCCATTCAGAAATAGTGGAGCCTGGGATAAATGCTTCATTCAATAGTTCATCTCAATCCATGAGGCCGCTTGAGAAGCTATCCACACATCCATCGGATTCAACCTTCAGGATGACGGCTTTATTATTTGTGAATTATTTTTACAAAACGGAAAGTGGGTCGTTAGCCCCCTATGAGTAAGCACGCCACTCACGATGAGTAAATGGCGTGCTTACGAGGCGTGAG
>CAMOPD010000025.1 GCA_946622085.1 uncultured Prevotellaceae bacterium
CCATCCTTGAGCACGGTCTTCACGTCGTTGAAGTCGAGGTTGATGAGTCCGTGGATGGTGATGATTTCGGCTATCGACTTGGCAGCCACCGAGAGCGTGTCGTCGGCCTTGCCGAAGGCATCGAGCACGGTGAGCTCGGGATAGATTTCGCGCAGCCGCTCGTTGTTGATGACGAGCAGGGCATCGACGTGTTTCGACATTTCCTCCACGCCGTCGAGAGCCTGGTCTATTTTGCGGGGACCTTCGAATCGGAAGGGAATGGTGACGATGCCCACGGTGAGAATGCCCAGCTCCTTGCTGACGCGCGCAATGACGGGCGCAGCTCCGGTGCCGGTGCCGCCGCCCATGCCGGCGGTGATGAAGGCCATTTTGGTGCCGTCGGAGAGCATGTTGCGCACGTCTTCTATGCTCTCTTCAGCGGCTTGGCGGGCGCGCTCAGGCTTGTTGCCGGCGCCGAGTCCCTCCTTGCCCAGCTGCAGATGAACGGGAACGGGCGAATCGTTGAGTGCCTGGTTGTCGGTGTTGCAGAGCACGAACGACACGTCGTGAATGCCCTCGCGATACATGTGGTTGACGGCATTGCCGCCGCCACCGCCTACGCCGATGACTTTGATGATGCTTTTCTCTTTCTCGGGTTCTACGAAGTCGAGAACGTCCATTGCTATATTATTGTCTGCCATGGTGATGTTTTTTTTATTTTCTATTTTCGGTCTTTCTGATAAACTATTCGTCCTCGGTGAGGATGTTCTTGACAAAGCTGCGGAACTTGCTGAAAGTCTTCTTCATGCCGCTGTTCTCCTTGCGCTGGCGCTCTTCTTCGGCCTTGCGTGCAGCTTCCTCCTGGGCTTTCTTGAGTGCTTCCTCCTCTTCGGCCTCGCGCTCTTGGCGGGCTCTATCGTCGGCAGCTTTCTTCTCGGCTTCTGTCTGCACTACGCCGCTCTTCAGTTCGCTGGGCTTTCGTGGATTCTCATGAATGTCGTTGGTGGTCTTGGGCTGCTTTTGTCCGAAGAGGTCGCCGTTGGGATCCACCTCGTCGCCGGCGCAGTTCATGTTGCCTTCGGCCAGCAGAGCCAGCACGGTGTTCATGGTGCCATCGTGGGGCACGGGGTGCTGGGCGCTGGCATGGATGGTGTTGGTGACGAAGTTGGCAATGCGTATTTTCTCAATGTGAGTGCGGTTCTTAAAGGCGCGCTCGATGTTCTTCATGTTGGAGCCGCCGCCAGTGAGGATGATGCCTCCGAGCAGCTTTTCGGCATATTCAGCAGGCACCTGATACCACACGTTCTCGATGATCTCCTCGAGGCGGCCTTCCACGATGTCGATGAACTTGCGGCTTTCTACGGTGCGGTCGGCATCGATGGGCAGCATGAGGTTGTTGTCGATCTCGCTGTTGTCGGTGTAGGCACTGGCATACTTGAGCTTCATCTTCTCGGCATCGCTTTCCTCCATTTGCAGCGAGGCGATGTCCTTGGTGATGTTGGAGCCTCCGAGAGGAATGACGGCAAGATGGCGCAGGATGTTTTTGTAGTATACCGACACGGTGGTGGTGTCGGCTCCGAGGTCAACGAGGGCGCATCCAGAGCGCTTCTCGGCATCGGTGAGTACGCTGTTGGCCAGCACAAGGGGTGCAAGATACATCTCGGCAATGGCAATGCCGGCCTGATCGAAGCATTTGTTGAGGTTGCGATAGAAAAGCTTGCGCCAGAGGATGTTGAGGAAGTTGCCTTGCAGGCGCGTACACTGTATGCCAACGGGGTCGAGCTGATATTGGGCATCTACTTTGTATTCCTGAGTGGCTGCGTCGAGGATGACCTGGTCTTGATAGCTCATGTTGCGGTTGGTGTCCATGAGCTCGTTCACCATTTCCTGCTTGACCACCGTCTCGGCAGGCAGCTCCTTGATGATTTCGTTTTTCACGCTTCTGATGGACTGACCGCCTACGCCGACGTAGACGTAGGATATTTCTGTCTTGAGGATGTTGGTGAGTTTGGTCACAATGTTGGTGAGGCATTGTGCAGTCTTGTCGATGTTGTAGACCACGCCCTTACGGATGAAGGAGGACGAGTCTTCCTTGACGACCGCGAGCACCTGAATGCTGCCGTCGAGGTTCTTCTTTCCTGCGATACCGGTCATCTTTGATGAGCCCAGTTCGATTGCTACGATGAATTCCTTTGCTGCCATATTGATATCTGTATTATTTGATTTTTCCTGTTATTTCTGTTCCTTCTTCTTGCAGATGATTTGATTGTCGAACTGCAGGTTGATATAAGAATATTTGTTCCATCCGGCTTCGCTGAGGCCATATCTGTAGAACTTTTCCAGCCGGAGCATTTTCTTCTTCACGAACTCGTCGATGAGCTGCCGTCGGCTTTCCTGTGGCTTGGCCTGCGGCAGATAGCCAATGAAGACAATGTTGTCTCCGATTCTCGGCACGAGCTCAATGCCACGGTCGGGCAGCACATTGATTTGCTCGATGAGATTCCGCCACAGGTCGTTGGCCATGAGGCTGTTGGTGAGATGGCCGAGGTAGTTTTTGGCGAACTGCTTGGTGATGTTGCCGGTAGCAATAATGAGATCGGAAGTGTATTTTGAGTTGGGCATGATGCCGCCCTTGTCGTCAAGATAGTAGTCGTCGCCATTCTGGCTTTTTATGCGCACAACGGGCAGCCGCTGCGTGATGTTGATGCACACGTGGCCGTCCTGCGTTTTGTAGCATTGGGCAGTGTTGACGAAGGGGCTGCTCTTGAGAATGTCCTCAATGTTGCGCGGCTCCACGAATGCCATGCGCTTCTCCAGGGGGTAGAGCTGGTTGCGCTTGAGAATGGATCTTATCTCGTCGGCACTGAGGAATCCGTTGGTATTTTCGTCGGCAATATTGATGGCCACTTTCGTGCACACCTTTGATGTCTCGTCGGGTCGGTTGAACGAGGTGATGGCCAACACCAGATAGGCTGCAAGCACTATATCCAGCGTGATGATGAGAGTCTTTTTCCAGTTGAAGCGAATGCTCATGATGGGTTGTGTCGCTGTCTTATGGCTTGTTTTGAAGAATTTTCGTGATTTGGGGAACGTAGTTGTCCAGGTCTCCGGCACCGAGGACTACGAGCACGTCGAAGTCGCGGCGCTTCACCAGTTCGAGAACGTCTTCTTTGTGTATCATGCTCTTCTCTACGCCGGGGCGCAGGGCATCGTAGATGAGCTGAGAAGTGACTCCGGGAATGGGTTCTTCGCGAGCAGGATAGATGTCGCAGAGAATCACTTCGTCGAGCTGGCTCAGGGCCTGGGCGAAATCCTGGTAGAAGTCGCGGGTGCGGGTGTAGAGGTGGGGTTGGAAGATGGCCGTTATCTTCCTGTCTTTGTAGAGCTGGCGTATGCTGCGGGCGCTCTGAAAGATTTCCTTGGGGTGGTGAGCGTAGTCGCTCAGGAAGACGTGGCGGTCGTTCTTTATTTTGAAGTCAAAGCGGCGGTCAACCCCTCCGTAGGTTTGCATGCCATAGCGCAGTTCTTCGGCATTGCACCCGTTGAGCTGTGCCATGGCCATGGCGGCAATGCCATTCTCAATGTTGATGGGGATGGGCTGGCCCAGACTCACATGGGGCACATTCTCTATGGGCGAAATGAAGTCGAAGCGTATTTCTCCGTTTTCGATTTTGATGTTCTCTGCATGGAAGTCGCCTTCTTCGAGGGCATATTCGTAGACCTTTACTTCTGGCTGCACGTTGGCCTTCATCTCCAGATTCTTATGGATGATGAGCGCACCTCCGGGTTGAATGAGCGTTGTGTAGTGGCGGAAGCTTTCCAGATAGGCTTCTTTCGTTCCATATATGTCGAGATGGTCGGGGTCGGTAGATGTGATGACACTCATCCACGGTCGCAGCCAGTGGAAGGAACGGTCGAATTCGTCGGCTTCAATCACCACGTAGGGGCTGTCCTTGCTGAGGATGTAGTTCGTGCCATAGTTCTTGGAGATGCCGCCGAGAAAAGCATTGCAGTCCATGTGGCTCTGGTGCATGATGTGGGCACACATGGTGGAAGTAGTGGTTTTGCCGTGAGTTCCGGCGAAGCAAAGGCCTTTCATGGAGTGGGTGAGACGGCCGAGCACTTGGGCGCGCTTTTCTATCTCAAAACCGTTGGCGCGGAAATATAGCAGTTCCTTATGCTCGGATGGCACGGCGGGAGTATATACAACCAGTGTTGATTGCGGGTTCTTGCAGGCGTGGGGAATGTCGTCCACGCTTTCTTCGTAGTGAATCAACATCCCTTCCTTTTCCAGGCGTCGGGTCAGTTCCGAGGGCGTCTTGTCGTATCCGGCAACCACCATGCCCTTGCTGATAAAGTAGCGCGCAATGGCACTCATGCCGATGCCTCCGGCACCGATGAAATATACAGATTTGATGTCTTTCAGTTCCATTTTCCTTCTTGCTTATTTCGATGTAAGGCTGATTACCTCGTCGGCAATGATGTTAGCCGAATTGGGCAATGCCAGTTTAAGAATGTTCGTGCTTAAATCCTTCAGCTTGCTTTCGTCCTTCACAGTCTTTACGGCCAGTTCGAGCAGCATGTGGGGAGCTTCGGCGTCTTTCACGTAGATGGCGGCATCTTTGTTTACCAGAGCCATTGCGTTCTTCGTCTGATGGTCTTCTGCCACATTGGGTGATGGCACCAGGATGACGGGCTTGCCTATCAGGCAGAATTCGGAGATGCTGCTGGCTCCGGCTCGGCTGATGACGAGGTCGGCGGCTTTGTAGGCGGCTCCCATGTCGCTGATGAAGTCTGTCACCTTCAGCATGGGCAGCTGTTTGCCTTTGAGTTGTTCTTCGATGGCTGCATGATAGTATTTCCCTGTTTGCCAGATGAACTGTACGCCTGACGTCTCTACTATGTCGAGATGTTGAAGAATGCTCTCATTGATGGTGCGGGCGCCCAGACTGCCACCCACCAGCAGGATGGTCTTTTTCTGAGGGTCGAGTCCGAAACTGCTGATGGCTTTTTCTCGGCTCATGGTGGTTTCGAGCAAGTTCTGGCGCACGGGATTGCCCGTGAGAATGATCTTGTCGGCGGGGAAGAAACGCTCCATGCCTTCATAGGCAACGCAAATCTTACGCGCCTTCTTGGCCAGCAGTTTGTTTGTTACTCCGGCGTAGGAGTTCTGCTCCTGAATGAGGCAGGGAATGCCCATGGCGGCTGCTTTGTTGAGCGTAGGGCCACTGGCGTATCCGCCGACGCCCACGGCTGCCATGGGGCGGAAGTCTTTGATAATCTTACGTGCCATGCGCTGGCTTTTCCAGATTTTAAAGAGCACGGAAATGTTCTTTAGCAGATTCTTGCGGTCGAATCCACAAATGGGCAACCCTATTATTTCATAGCCAGCAGCCGGCACACGTTGCATTTCCATTCGTCCCAAAGCTCCAACAAAGAGGATCTTTGCCTCTGGTCGCTTGGCTTTGATGGCGTTGGCAATGGAGATGGCCGGGAAGATGTGGCCGCCCGTTCCGCCTCCACTAATGATTATTCTCAGTTCTTCGTTCATATTGTCTTGTCTCACTTTGTTCTTTAAGATGTTTGTTTCTTAGCCAATTGCAGGGCGGGTTTTCCGGCTTCGTCTTTTTTCTTAGCCGTGTAGCTCACGCTCAGAATGACACCTATATATATACAGTTGATGATGGTAGATGTTCCACCCTTGCTGATGAGCGGCAGCGGCTGGCCCGTCACAGGAACCAATCCTACAGCCACGAGCATGTTGAATAGGGCCTGAGTGACGAGCAGCAAAGCCAGTCCCATGATGAGCAGGGCGGGAAAAGTGTTCTCACACCGGTTGGCAATGGTGGCCGTTCGGAAGAGCAGAATGATGTAGAGCAGGCATACAACAATGGCTCCGGTGATTCCCATCTCCTCGATGATGATGGCATAGATGAAGTCGGAGAAAGCCTGGGAGAGGAAGTCGCGTTCTACGCTGTTTCCTGGGCCTTTGCCTACAATGTTCGACGAAACGATGGCAATGTTGGCATGGGCTACCTGCGCATCTTTGTCCAAGTCGAACTCCTCAGGAGGCACTTCTTTGCTGTCGAGATGCTTGATGATGCGCGATTTCCACGTCCCGGCACGATGGAACACTTTGTCAAGCATACCGGGCTTTTCGGCCTCTTCTGCAGAGACGGTCTGTTCTGTTATGGCCAGTTTCGGGTTTTCTTTCTCTTCGTCTTTGCCTACGAGCATAATCAGTGAGAAGGCAATTACCAGCAGCAACATGCAAACCCCCATGAGCTTGCCTATCTGTACCAGGGGCACGCGTCCAATGAACATCATCATGAGGATGACAGCGCATAGCAGGGCAGCCGTGGAGAGGTTCTCCACCATGATGAGAGGCACGATGAAGGCACTGACTACGAGTATGTAGTTGAACGCTCTTTTGTCGGCACCACGTTCGGTTTGCATGGCACTTAATATCTGTGCTACAGCCAAGACGATAGCCCCCTTGGCAATCTCTGACGGCTGGAACTGTATGCCTACCAGGCTTATCCAGCGTTGTGCACCATTAGTGGAGTGGCCGGCAACGAGCACCCATAGCAGGGTGATGAAAGCTGCCAGCAGCAGGAAGGGAGTGACAATCTTGAAGTATTTGCATTTGATGTTCATTACCACAATCATGCAGCCCACTCCTACCAGCAACAGGCCAAAATGCTTCAGTACAGGGCTCCAGTAGTTGCCGCTCTTGTAGGTCAGCACACTGGAGGCACTGTAGACCTCAATGATGCTGATGATGCAGAGCAGGAAGAACACCATCCAGATGATGCCGTCGCCCTTGAATTTCTTACTCAGTATATTGTCAAACACTTGTGCTATTAGCTTTTGAAGGTTTTACTTTTTTTTATTCGTGGTCTGCTCCCTTCAGAGGGCTCTTACCATACTCTTGAACTGTTCGCCGCGGTCTTCCATGTTCTTGAATAAGTCGAAAGAAGCGCAGCAGGGGCTGAGCAGTACCGTTTCGCCAGGCTGAGCCATGTCGTAGCACGCATCCACACACTCACGCATGGAGTGGGTGTCGCGAACAGGTATGCCGAGCTGGTCGAAGTTGTCGTGCAGTTTCTGATTGTCGGCACCAAGGTATACCAATCCGGAGCATTTCTCCTTTACGAGGGGCATGATGGCCGAATAGTCGTTGCCTTTGTCTTTGCCCCCTATGATGAGTATCACCTTTGTCTTCATCGACTCCAAAGCATACCAGCAGGCATCTACGTTGGTGGCCTTCGAGTCGTTCACGTAGTGCACACCGCGAACGTCGCACACCTTTTCCAACCGATGCTCCACCCCAGGGAAGTCGCTCAATGACTTGCGTATGATGTCCTTCTTGATGCCGCTCAGGTTGGAGGCCAGTCCGGCTGCCAGTGAGTTGTAGATGTTGTGACGGCCGGTGAGGCTCAGCTGTTCCTGCTCCATATTGAAAGGAGTGGGATATTCCAGTTTATATTGCCCTGACTCGATGTATCCAATGGAGCCTTTTTCCTTTAGTTCGGAGAATGGGCATTGAACCGACTTGATGTCATATTTCTCAAGTTCCCTCTTGATGATGGGGTCGTCGTTCCAGTAGATGAATGCATCGTCGGGTGTTTGGTTCTGTATGATTCTCATCTTCGCGTCCACGTAGTTCTGCATGCAATTGTCGTAGCGGTCCAGATGGTCGGGCGTGATGTTGAGCAGAATGGCGATGTTGGCGCGAAACTCGTACATGTTGTCGAGCTGGAACGAACTCAGTTCAATGATGTAGTATTCGTGAGGATCCTCGGCCACTTGTAAGGCCAGTGAGTTGCCGATGTTTCCGGCCAGTCCGGCATCATAGCCTGCTTCCTTGAAGATGTGGTAGATGAGGCTTGTGGTGGTGGTCTTGCCGTTGGAGCCCGTGATGCAAATCATCTTTGAGTGGGTGTATCGTCCGGCAAATTCTATTTCGCTGATGATGGGTGTGCCCTGCTCGCGCAGCTTCCTGACGATGGGTGCTGTGTCGGGTATGCCGGGGCTCTTGATGACTTCGTCAGCACAGAGTATTTTGCTCTCTGTGTGATGGCCTTCCTCCCATTCTATGGCGTGGTCGTCAAGCAGCTTCTTATAACGTTCCTTGATGGCCGACATGTCTGAAACAAACACGTCGAAGCCTTCCTTCTTGGCCAGTACGGCAGCTCCGGCACCGCTCTCTCCGGCTCCTAATATGACAATTCTTTTCATTGCTTTTGTCATGATTATCCTTTCTTGTTTGTGGGCTTTTGCCCTCTGTTATTGTTTCTTCTCAGAGCGTCACGCCTTTGCCGGCATGCTGCTCTTTGATTGCTCAGCGCATTTTCAGCGTAATGATGGTCAGTGCCGCCAGGATGATAGTTGTAATCCAGAAGCGGATGGTAATCTTGGATTCATGGAACTGGCGTTCCGGCCAGTTCTTGAATAGATATCGACTCGTCGGGTCGAGCTGAGAATCCAGTTTGCGGAAATTGTCGTGGATGGGCGTGGCGCGGAACACCCTGACGCGTTGCCCTTTCCTCTTGTAATACTTGAACATCTGCGTCTGGATGATGACGCTCAGGCTCTCGACGAAGAATATGCCACAAAGGATGGGCAGCAGCAGTTCTTTGTGGATGATGACGGCGCATACACCTATGATGCCGCCAATCGTCAGCGAGCCGGTGTCGCCCATGAATACCTGTGCGGGGAAAGCATTGTACCACAGGAAACCAATCATGGCACCCACGAAGGCACAGAGGAAGATCACCAGTTCCTCGGTGTGGGGAATGTACATGATGTCGAAGTAGCTGGCATAGCCAATGTGGGATGACACATAGGCGAAGATGCCCAGCGCTACGCCAATGATGGCAGCATTGCCAGCGCACATGCCGTCCATGCCGTCGTTCAGGTTGGCCCCGTTGGAGACCGCCGTCACCACGAGGATGGTCATCAGGACAAACACTATCCATCCTGCTGCCGTCTTATACTTGCCGCAGAACGACATGAGTTCGGAGTAATCCAGATTGTGGTTCTTGATGAAGGGTATGGTGGTCTTTAATGACTTGTGGGCGGTAGGCTCGTGCTTCACCACCTTCTCCGTGAGATTCTGCTGTGGAACCGTGATGTTCTCGCGCATCACCGCATCGGGGCTCAGATAGAGCACAATGCCCACAATGAAGCCAATGCTTACCTGGCCCACAATCTTGTATTTGCCCTTCAGCCCTTCCTTGTCGTGCTTGAAGATCTTGATGTAGTCGTCCATGAAACCCAGGAATCCCAGCCAAATGGTGGTGGCAATCATCAGGATGAGATAAATGTTTCGCATGCGTCCCAGCAGCAGCACCGGCACCAGGATGGAAACGATGATGATGATGCCGCCCATCGTCGGCACCCCCTTCTTTTTTTCTCCGAAGGGGTCGATGCTGGCATCGCGGGCCGTCTCTGAAATGTTGCGGCGCTTCATGAACTTAATGAACCGCTCACCGAACCAGGCTGAGATGATCAGCGAGATAATCAGCGTCAGCAGCGCGCGGAACGATATATACGACCACATGTGGGCGCCAGGGATATCGAATTGCTCTAAAAAGCGAAAAAGGTAGTATAACATGGTTTCTTAATTTTTCGTTATTTCGTTATCACGTTATTACGTTATTACGGCAAATCGTCATCACTCCCCGAAGATTTCGCGCACCACTTCGCGATCGTCGAAGTGGTGCTTCACACCGCGAATCTCCTGGTAGTCCTCATGGCCCTTCCCGGCAATTAGTATCACGTCGCCTTTCTGTGCCAGCATGCAAGCCGTGCGGATGGCTTCGCGGCGGTCGGCAATGGCGAGCACCTTCTTCATCTGCTGGGCGTTCAGTCCGGCCAGCATGTCATTGATGATGTCCTGTGGCTCTTCAAAGCGCGGGTTGTCGCTCGTGATAATCACCTTGTCACTCTGCTTCACGGCCTCCTGAGCCATGAGTGGCCGCTTGCCTTTGTCGCGATTGCCGCCGGCACCACATACGGTGATGACATGTCCCTTGCCGTTGAGCACTTCATGAATGGCATTGAGCACGTTCTCCAGTGCGTCGGGTGTGTGGGCATAGTCTACGATGGCGGTGAAACCTTCCGGCGAATGGATAGGCTCCAGACGGCCACTGACACTCTTCAGCGTGCTCATCACCACCAGCACGTCTTCGGCCTTTTTGCCGAGCATGATGGCAGCACCATAGACGGCGAGCAAATTGCTCACGTTGAACTTCCCAATGAACTGCACGCCCACCTCGTGGCCGTCTACTTCCAGATACATTCCTTCGAAGTGGCACTCCAGAATGCGGGCTTTGAAGTCGGCCATGGTGCGGGTGGAGTAGGTCTTCACCTGCGCCTTGGTGTTCTGCACCATGAAGAGGCCGTTCTTGTCGTCGGCATTGGTGATGGCGAAGGCCGTTTTGGGCAATGCGTCGAAGAATGCTTTCTTGGCATCGCGATAGTTTTCGAACGTCTTGTGGTAGTCCAGATGATCGCGCGTCAGATTGGTGAACAGCCCGCCGGCGAAGGTCAGCCCTCCAATGCGTTTCTGGGCGATGGCATGACTGGAGCATTCCATGAATGCATATTCGCAGCCAGCATCCACCATCTTGGCCAGCAGCATGTTCAGTTCAATGGGGTCGGGCGTGGTGTGGGTCGTGGGTATAGCCTCGCCTTCAATATAGTTGCATACGGTGGAGAGCAGGCCGCAGCGATGGCCCATCTTGCGGAACATATTATATAATAAGGTGGCGATGGTCGTCTTGCCGTTGGTTCCGGTCACGCCAACGAGCTTCAGTTTTGCCGTGGGGTTGCCATAGAACATGGTGGCCACGGGGCCAACGGCATCTTCGGTCGATTCCACCTGAACAAACGTCACGCCTTCGGTCATCGTCTCTGGCAGGTCTTGGCACAACACGACGCTGGCTCCCAGTTCGATGGCTTTGCCTATAAACTGATGACCATCTACCTGAGTGCCTTTCATGGCCACGAAGAGATGACCTGGCTGAATGCGCCTGGAGTCGATGTTCACGCCAGTAACGTCGGTTTCCGTGTCGCCAATGATGGAAACGATGTTTAAGTCGTTAAGCAATTCTTTCAGTTTCATATATGTTGTTTTTCTTTTGTTTGTTTCTATTTCAATTTCAGGATGCATGTTTCACCCCGCTTGATGAAGTGCCCGGGTTCCAGGCTCTGCTCCACCACTTTCCCGCGTCCGTTGATGACAATCTTCAAGCCGCGGCTCTCGAGCATGTAGACGGCATCGCGGGCTCCCATGCCGAGCACGTTGGGTACGTGTGACTGGCCATAGTGCTTCACCCGCTCCATCTGCACGCCTTGCTGCGTCAGTTCAGTTTTTCCCCATACGGGATTGCCTTCGGCGTAGAGGCCGTTCCAGCCATTGTCTGTGCGTATGCCCAGATGGGTCAGCACATAGTCGGCGGCCAGCAGATTGCCATTCTTCACGTCGGGCAGCATCACCGATGTAGAGTCTTTGGCGTCCATCACGCTCAGTTTGAGGTTCTGAGCCATGATGCCTTCAGCAATATGATGGAACACCACGCCGCTCATGCCGCCGCCCGATGCAGGCAGTCCCGACTTCTGAATGCAGACGATGCAGCTATAGCGCGGATTGTCGGAGGGGAAGTAGCCGGCAAAGCTCAGCAGATAGTGCACCGTTCCCGACTTATAGCCTCCGGCACCTTGTGACACCTGTGCCGTTCCCGTCTTCCCCGATACGGGGAACGACTGCGAACCGGCTTTCTTGCCCAGTCCCTGGCTCACCACGTGGCGCAGAATGGTCTGGATGGTCTTGATGGTTTGCGGCTTGGCTATCTGTTCTTTGATGACGCGTACGGGAAATTCGCGTTTCACCTCACCGTCAACCACCACCTGCTTGACGAATCTTGGTGCCACCATGCGGCCATTGTTGGCAATGGCGTTGTAGAACGTCAGCGTCGAGATGGGCGGAATCTGCGTCTCGTAGCCTATGCTCATCCAGGGCAATGCCGTTTTGCTCCAGTTGGCCCAGTGACGCCCGGTTTTGTCTTTCTTCGGCATTCTTATCTTGGCCGGACTGGCACCTTTCAGTGGTATTTGCAGGTCTTCTGCCAGTCCCAAATCGCGAATCCGCTTGACAAATCGCTCGGGGTTGTTGCCGTAATATTCGTCGATGATGCGGCTGACGGCAATGTTGGAGCTCACCTCCAGGCCTCTTGGCAGCGATATCACGCCGTAGCCGCCGCTACGCCAGTTGTGGTCTCTCATCTCCCTTCCGTGCATGGGGTATACGCCTCCTGCAGTGTCGATCATCTTTGTTGTGTCGCACATGCCGTCGTCCAGTGCCACCATCATGGAGGCCGTCTTGAACACCGAGCCGGGCTCCAGCAGGTCGCTCACGGCATGGTTTTTCACTTCTCGGTATTCGCCGTCGATGCATTTCTCCATGTTTACGATGGCCTTGATGTCGCCTGTCTGTACTTCCATGACAATGGCCACGCCGACGTTGCCGTTGATGAGCTTCAGCTCGTCGATGACTGCCCTCTCGGCCAAGTCCTGCATGCTCACGTCGATGGTGGTCACGATGTCGGCTCCGTCAATGGGCGGTGTGTCCATGATGTCGAGATATTTGTTCATCACCTTGCGGCGGTGGATGAGTCCGCTTGTACCTCTCAATATGGAGTCGTAGGAGAGCTCGAGCCCGAATCGTGCCGTGTCCTTGGCACCGTACATGTCGCCAACGGTACGTCCGGCGAGCGAACCGAACGGTCGCTTGCGGGCGTTGAATTCCTCGTAGTGGAAACCGCCCTTATAGCTTATCAGGTTGAAAACGGGCAGCCGTTTCACTTCGGAGAAGGTGCTGTAGTCAACGCGTTTGGGCCAGATGGGCATGTGGGCACTCTGCTTGGCCCGTCCTGCTTCCAGTTCCTGCTTGAACTCAGCGGCCGACTTCTGCGGGAAGATGTGGTTGAGGCCCATGCAGATGCTGTCCACCTTCTCTTCCCAGAGAGAATCGTTGTTGGCTTCGTGTAGCGCCTTGAAGTCCATGTAGAGCTTGAACTCTGGCAGCGAACTGGCCATGAGCCTGCCGTCGCAGCTGAGGATGTTGCCTCGTGTGGGCTTCACGTCCACGCTGTCTTTCTTCAGTCGTGAGGCCACCTGCATCCAGTAGTCGCGCTTGACGGTCGAGATGTAGAGCGCCCGGCATATAATCATGACGCCCACAAGAAGCATGGCGTAGGCCAGCATCTTGTAGCGCGGTACAATTTTCTTTCTATCAAACAGACTGCTCATTTCTCGGGTACATAAATAATATATGGTGGTTGGTCGGCAATGTGGAGCACACTGTCCTTGTTGTTCTTCAGCATGTCGAGCACATGGCTTTCGCGGCATTTCTCGGTGAGCATGCTGCTGCTCGAGAGTGCACGGTATTTGGCATCCTGTAGTTCCTTGTTCAGCTTGTCTATCTCCAGCTGGTCACGTTGGCAACTGTATCGGTTGGAGATGTAGACGATGGTGAAGGCCACGATGATGAGTATCAGCCCTATCTGGCGGCGAATCATCGAGGCGGTGAGGAAGTCGCCGCCCAGGATCTTGCGCAGGGTGACGCTCGAGGTGAGCGCCTCCTCGTCTTCGCGGGCCTGTTCCTGCAGGGCCTCCTTGAGCGTTGTCTCCTCGCTTTTGGGCGCGGGCTTTTCGGTGGCCGCTTTTTGGGGCTTGGTGGGCTCGGCCTTCTCCGTGGTGTCCGGTTCTTGGACTTTGCCTTTCTCTATGTCGATTTGCTCTTCGTTCATTGTCTTTCTGCGATTCTTAGTTTTGCGCTTCTGCTTCTTGGGTTGCGTGCCTGCTCTTCGTCAGATGGCACGGTGGGCTTGTTGCTCAGCGGCTTGAAGGGTGCTTCCGAGCGCCCGAAGAAGTCTTGTTTCATGCGGCCTTCTGCATTGCCCGCCTTCATGATGTTCTTCACCATGCGGTCTTCCAGCGAGTGATAGGTGATAACCGACAGTCGTCCTTCTGGGCGAATGAGCTCGGTGGCTGCCGAGAGCATCTCCTTCAGGGCCCTCATTTCGTGGTTCACTTCTATTCGCAGGGCCTGAAACAGCTTGGCCAGGTCTTTTTTCTCTCGCTCTCGGGGGATGAGGGGCGCGGTGGCTTCGAGCAGGTCGTTGGAGGTCTCTATCCGGTGGCCTGCTCGCGCTTTGACGAGTGCTGCCGCTATGCGTCGTGCGTTTTTCAGCTCACCATAGAGATAGAAGATGTCGGCCAGTTGCTCCTCCGTGTAGTTGTTCACCACGTCGGCGGCAGTGGCCCCTGCCCGCTTGTTCATCCGCATGTCGAGCGGCGCGTTGAAGCGGAAAGAGAATCCACGCGATTCGTCGTCGAAGTGGTGGCTCGACACGCCCAGGTCGGCCAGCAGGCCGTCTATCTGCTCCACGCCGAAATAGCGCATCCAGTTCTTCAGGTAGCGGAAGTTGGAGCGTACGAAGGTGAACGTTGCCCCCTCTTCGTTGGCTCCCCAGATGTTTCTCTCCGCATCGGCATCCTGGTCGAAGCTGAAGAGGCGCCCGCCTTTTCCCAGGCGGCTGAACATCTCGCGGCTATGACCGCCTCCGCCGAAGGTCACGTCCACATAGGTGCCGTCGGGCCTGATGTTAAGCCCATCGACGCTCTCCTTCAGGAGTACGGGTACATGATATGTTTCGGCTGTCACAATCATTGTTTGCGAGTTTATGTCGGAGTGAGAAACGGTGTTGCAGCTGCCTGCGTCAGAACAGGGGCTCGCCCATCAGCTTGGCCAGTTCGGCACCAAATTCTTCGGGCTTCATGAAGGGGTCTTCGCTGGCCGACCAAATCTCTATCTTGTCGTCGAAGCCGATGAATCGAATGTCCTGTTCTATGTTGGCCTGCTTCATGTAGTTTCTGGGTAGCAGGAAGCGGCCGTTGCCGTCGAGCGTCAGTTCCATGGCGAAGGCAGTGAACTGGCGGAAAATCTGACGGTGCCTGGGATCCCATAAGTTGAGCCGCGTGCGCAGTTCGTCGGTTTTCTGGTTCCACACCGATAGCGGATAGAGCACCAGGCAAGGCTGATATTCATCCTTGCGCAGCACCATGCTCTCGTCGCCCGATGCTTGTAGCACCTTGCGGAACGAGGCCGGCAGGAAAGCCCTGCCTTTGGCGTCGGTTTTGGCTTCTATATTTCCAAGAAAACGCATGCGTTCTTATATTTAAATGGAATTCGGCTTCAAAATTACAAAACTTTCCCCACAATTCACCACTTTTCCCCACTTTTTTTCTAAAAATGTTTTTTTTCTTGATTTCAGCCCCTTTTTTCTGTCTTCAGCCCAACTTTCGACTGGCGGTCTTGAGCAAGGTGGTGGCGTGCCATTGCGGCATAGGTTTCTGTTGTTGAAGGATGAGCTGATTGTTCAAGGTGGCTTTCTTCATCCAAAAGCGGGTGGGGGAAATGGGTGTTTTGTAAAGATTTTTCAAAGTGAGTTTCCCGCTTTCGTAAAGTTTTCGAAATCAGCGGTTTGCGTAAGCACGCCACTTACGACGAGTAAGCACGCCACTCACTACCCGTAAGCACGCCATTTACTCCTCGTGAGTGGCGTGCTCACTAAAACTGGGTATGGGGGTGGGGTTTCTTTTGTCAGGATTTTTCACAAATTTATAACCGTCCCTTTGTGCTCAAAATCATACCGCTGCGTCGTCGGCTTGCCGGTCTCTTGGGCGGCCTCCTTCTGGCAGGGCTGTATCGGGCCGTTTCCGGCTTGCGGAAAAGAAAGAAACGTAACCAAAACCATCAAAAATCTTTCAAATGTGCGGCAGAGGGAACATTTTTTCGCCAAAAATGATTGTTTTTAATTTACTTTCGTTATTTTTGCAAATTGTTAGTATCAAAAGAAAAGCATGGCAGATATTACACAAAACACGGTTGATGTAGACGACATACTGAGAAGCAAGATGGGCTCAAAGGCCCGTTTCGTGCCTACAGGCTGGCTTAAGCGCATTGTTCATCAGGACGAGGTGAACGCCTATCTTTGGGAGAGTCGACACCTCACGGGGGTGGAATGGCTGACCGATTGCGTGCGCTATCTCGACATGAAGCTCGACATCCGTGGTGAGGAGAACTTTCCCGCCAAGGACGACGGCCGTCTCTACACTTTTGTCAGCAATCATCCGTTAGGCGGCATCGACGGTGTGGCTCTGGGCTCTATCATCGGCCGTCGCTACGATGGCAACTTCCGCTATCTGGTGAACGACATCCTGATGAACCTGCCAGGACTGGCTCCGTTGTGTATTCCCATCAACAAGACCGGCAAGCAGAGCCGCGACTTCCCCGCCATGGTAGAAGCCGGTTTCAGCAGTCAGCACCACATGCTGATGTTCCCCGCCGGACTCTGCTCGCGCAAGATCGACGGCCAGATTCACGACCTTCCCTGGACCAAGACCTTCATCAGCAAGAGCGTGAAGACGCAGCGCGACGTGGTGCCCATTCACTTTGAGGGGCAAAACTCTGAGCGCTTCTACCGACTGGCCAACTTCTGCGACCGCCACATCAAGAAAGTCAACATTGCCATGCTCTTCCTCGTCGATGAAATGTATAAAAACGTGCACAAGACCTTCCGCGTCACCATAGGAAAACCCATCCCCTGGCAGACCTTCGACAAGTCGAAAACACCGATGGAATGGGCGAAATTTGTGCAAGATAGAGTCTATGAATTGTAAGAAAGCAACCACATATCTAAACAATCTGACAGAACAAAACAAATGGAACAAGAGATTATCCAGCCGGTGAGCAAAGAGCTGATTAAAAGCGAACTGACACCCGAGAAGCAAATGCGAATGACCAACAAGAGCAACAACGAAATATATGTTGTCACGGCGCATAATGCCCCCAACGTGATGCGCGAGATTGGCCGTTTGCGCGAGATAGCCTTCCGAGAGGCTGGCGGAGGTACCGGAAAAGAGGTCGACATCGATGAGTTTGACACTTGTGAGAATTGCTACAAACAACTCATCGTGTGGAATCCCGAGGCTGAGGAAATCATCGGTGGCTACCGCTATCTGCTGGGAACCGACTGGGAACTCGACACCAACGGACAGCCCATTCTCGCCACAAGCCACATGTTCCATTTCTCCGAGAAGTTCCTGCGCGAGTATATGCCGCAGACCATCGAACTGGGGCGCTCGTTCGTCTCGCTCCCTTATCAGAGCTCGCGCATGGGAGCTAAGAGCCTCTTTGCACTCGACAACCTATGGGACGGACTGGGAGCACTCACCGTCATCAAGCCCAACGTGAAGTATTTCTTCGGTAAAATGACCATGTATCCCTCGTTTATCCGCAAGGGACGCGACATGATTCTCTATTTCCTGAAGAAGCATTTTGACGACAAGGAAAACCTCATTATACCGATGAAACCGCTGAAAATTGAGACTCCTGAGGAAGAATTGGAGAAGATTTTCTGCGAGGACGACTTCAAGAAAGACTATCGCATACTGAACAGCGAAGTGCGCAAGCTGGGCTACAACATTCCGCCGCTCGTCAATGCCTATATGAGCCTCTCACCCACAATGAAACTCTTCGGAACCGCCATCAACTATGGCTTCGGCGACGTAGAGGAGACTGGCATACTGATTGCCGTTGACGAGATTCTGGAGGAAAAGCGCATCCGCCACATCGACAGCTACATCCGCCAGCATCCCGAAGCCTTGAAAATCACTTCGGGGGCCAACAAGGTCATCTACAAGGAGGAATAGTCTAAAGACCCCCTAACTTTATGAATATGAACAGGAAATCTTTATTAATCATTTTAGCTTTGTTGCTGGCCACGGTCTTGTCGGCTGCTCCCGTTTCGCGCCAGCAGGCCATGGCCTTGGCCCAGCAGTTCCTTCAGCAAAAGGGAGGTCGCCTGGACGTTGGCACCATGCGCATGGCCTATAGGGCACCTCTGAAGAAAGGCACACTCCGCTGTCGTTGATCTGACGGCAACCGC
>CAMOPD010000026.1 GCA_946622085.1 uncultured Prevotellaceae bacterium
CCAAGACCTACTGCTTAGAAGGCAGTTGCTCTATCCAGCTGAGCTACGGAACCAAGCCTCTTGGTTTTGGATAATCGGCTGCAAAATTAACACTTTTTTGGCGGAAAACCAAATATTTGGAAGAAAATTTCCAAATAATGTCTTGGCCTATTGTAGGTTTGGATTTTTATGATTATATTTGCGAATAAGAAAAACATCTATCAACCTTATAAAACCCCATAGCTTATGAATAAGGAGGAACGATTTGTCATCACCATCAATCGCCAGTTCGGCACTGGTGGCCATGAGATAGGCGCCTGTCTGGCAGAGCGTCTGGGCGTGAAGTTGCTCGACAAGCAGGTGCTGAAGGCCATGGCACGCTATTTCGGCGTTTCGGAAGAGGCCATGGAGAAACTGGAGGCCCGCAACGAGTCGTGGCAGGATGATTTCACCCAGTTCTATCAGGGCTATATGAGCATGAACGAATATCGTGCCAGTGGAAACGACATCACTTCGCACCAGCTTTTTGAAGCCCAGCGCCACGTCATTCGCGAGATTGCCTCCAAGGAGTCGTGCGTTGTCATAGGCCGTTGCGCCTTCGACATCTTCCGCGACCACCCCAACGCGCTGAAGATTTTTGTGCATAGTCCCGACGAGGTGCGCATACGCCGCATCGTTGAGAAATATGGCGTAGAACCCGACGACGCGAAGATGATGATTGTGGACAATGACTACACGCGCGAGCTCTACACCAAGACCTATACCGGCACGGAGTGGTATGATGCGCGCAACTACGACTTGACGCTCAACGTGGCGCGTTTTGGCATCAATGGTGCCGTGAACTATATCATGCAGATGATAGGGTAGGGGGGGAGTCAGCAAGGCTCATTCCCTTTTTTTGTTTTGCGCACACGCCTGTGGGCTACAAGGAGCCTGGCGGGTGCTAATGATAAGAAAAGCCACTGCAGACCGGAGTTCCCAACACGAGGCACTCCGGTCGGTGGTGGCTTGGTTTTTGGGGCTTTATCGGTTCACCTTGAAGGATATGTGCTTGTCGTAGAGCGAAACGTATAGCTTGCCGTCGCTGCCGAGGGCAAACCACTCGGGGCCTGTGGCCACCCAGAGATGTTGTTTCTGCACGCCCGTAAACCGATTCAGCACGTTCACATAGTCGGTGATGCCCGTACCGCCGTATCCGCACACAATGGAATTGTCTATCACTAGAAAGTTCTGCGAGTTGCAGGTCTTGGGCTTGCTCACCCACAGCGTCTTGTCGGTGGCGGTGTCGATGGCTACGATGTATTCGTTCAGCCCGTTGTCGAAGCCCGGCAGGCCGGCAATGCTGAAGTAGAGTATGCCATCCTTCACCACCGCCCAGTCTACCGACTGCCTGTCGATGTCGGCTCCACGGTTGTTGGGCGGGAAAGTCATCGACGACGTGTTGTAGACCTTCTTCACCTCTCGTTCAGGGTCAACGAGCATGATGAGGTGTGGGTCTCTGCCTCGGCGCGAGATGTCCTTCTCCGATTGTCCCCACGGCAGTAGTTCGGTCTTTGGTGCCCTTCCATAGGTTGCCACGGGATAGTCGCCGTCGTAGAACACATCGTTGAGCACCCACTCGCCGTCGTAAATCTCAGGCACGATGTCGGGAATGCTGTAGTCGGTGTCGTCCCATCCGAGCGTAGGATGTCCGATGATGTTTCCCAGTTTTAGCTCTGGCAGTGCCAGGGCGTTGTAGTCGTCGAGATCACGAGTGAACGAGGTCTTCACGAGCGAGATGGTCCTGCTCTTGCCGGCAGGTGCTGCGGCGAGCGTCTGCCCATGAAAGTCCTTCACCTCTATGGGCGCAATCACCGTCTGATGCTCCACGCCGTCGAGCGTGTAGGTTTGTGCGTGGGCCAAACCCGTAGCCGCCAGTAATGCGGCAGATAATAGATACTTGTTCATGGCTGATGGGCTTTTTGGTTGGTCAATAATAGTGTTGTCAATATAATCCGGCTAACATGTTTCATAAATACATGAAAGAGAGGAACCGGGTGGTTCACACTGCAAATATAATGTTTTTCTCTGAGACCAACAAGTTTTAAATGCCTATTCGCTAATTCCGCATGGCGTGTTCGGGTTCTGCATGTCCGTTCCGCATAGCGTTTTCACGGCAGAAACCCTTTGTGAACAGGTCATATAGGAAACATAGAAACGCCATTTTCTACTGTGTCTGACTTGATATGCATGGCGGCAGGAGCGGCGCCAACGCGGGCCCAAACAGTTAATAAAGCCCTTAATTTTCCAACATTTCAAGTATTCCTTTTGGTGGAGTAGCGTTTTTTTAGTACTTTTGCGTCGAAATTTCAAAATGTACGGTCGTGAAGGCCGGACGAAGACAGAAAAGTAATTACTAAAAACATTTTTATTAGATGAATATTTCTTATAAATGGCTTAAGGAATACGTAGACTTCGAGCTGACCCCACAGCAGGTGTGCGATGCACTCACTTCGGGCGGTCTTGAGGTGGACGCCCTTGAGGAAGTGCAGAGTATCAGAGGCGGACTGAAAGGCCTCTATGTGGGTAAGGTGCTCACTTGCGAGGCTCATCCCAACTCCGACCATTTGCATGTGACGACGGTAGACCTGGGCCGCGACGTGCCCTCGCAGATTGTCTGCGGCGCGCCCAATGTGGCTGCGGGGCAAAAGGTGATTGTGGCCGACCTGGGCTGCGTGCTTTATGACGGCGACAAGGAGTTTCAAATCAAGAAGTCGAAGCTCAGAGGCGTGGAGTCGTGCGGCATGATTTGTGCTGAAGACGAAATCGGCGTGGGCACGAGCCACGACGGCATCATCGTTCTGCCCGACGACGCTCCTGTGGGTCAGCCGGCAGCTGAATATTATCACTTGGAGAGCGACTGGCTCATTGAAATCGACATCACGGCCAATCGTGCCGATGCGCTCAGCCACTGGGGAGTGGCCCGCGACCTGTATGCTTGGCTCTGCCAGAATGGCTACAAGACGAGCCTGCATCGCCCCACATGCGACGAGTTCGTGGTTGACAATCACGACCTGCCCATCGAGGTGACCATAGAAAATGCTGAGGCCTGCAAGCGCTACGCATGTGTAAGCGTTACTGGATGTGAAGTGAAGGAAAGCCCTGAATGGCTGAAAAATAAGCTCTCGACCATTGGCTTGCGCCCCATCAACAATATTGTGGATATCACCAACTATGTGATGATGGCCTACGGCCAGCCGCTGCACTGCTTTGATGCCGACATGGTGACGGGCCGCCACATCATAGTGAAGGACAAGAACGAGGGCAAGAAGTTCGTCACGCTCGACGGCGAGGAACACACGCTGGGCGAGCACGACCTGGCCATCTGCAACGCTGAGGAGCCCATGTGCATTGCCGGCGTGTTTGGCGGCAAGGGCAGCGGCACGTATGAGACCACCCGCAACGTGGTACTCGAGAGCGCCTATTTCCATCCCACATGGATTCGCAAGAGTGCGCGCCGCCACGGCCTGAGCACCGACGCCTCGTTCCGCTTTGAGCGTGGCATCGATCCCGAAGGCACCATCTATGCACTGAAGCAGGCCGCTATCTTGTGCAGGCAGCTTGCGGGCGGAAAGGTGTCGATGGACATCAATGACGTATATCCCTCGCCCATGCTTCCGTTCAAGGTGCAGCTCGACTACGACTATGTGCACCAGCTCATAGGCAAGGAGATAGGCAAGGAGACGATAAAGAACATCGTCACTTCGCTGGAGATGACCATTGAGCAGGAAACGGAGACCGGGCTGCAGCTCGTGGTGCCTGCCTATCGGGTGGACGTGCAGCGCCCGTGCGACGTGGTAGAGGACATCCTGCGCATCTATGGATATAATAATGTGGAGATTCCCACTCAGCTGAAGGGCTCGCTCGTCATCAAGGGTGAGGAAGACCAGAAACACAAGCTGGAGAATCTGGTGGGCGAACAGCTGGTGGGCTGCGGCTTCAACGAGATTATGAACAACTCGCTCACCAAGGCTGCCTACTACGAAGGGCTGAACCGCTATCATGCCGAGCAGCTGGTGAGAATCATGAATCCGCTCAGCTCCGACCTGAACGTGATGCGCCAGACGCTGCTCTTCGGCGGCTTGGAGAGCATTGCCCATAATGCCAACCGCAAGAATCCCAATCTGAGATTCTTTGAATTTGGAAATGTATATTACCACAAGCCCCAGGCAGAAGCCGCCCAGGATGGCGACTGGCTGAAAGCCAATGGCTATATGGAGGAGAGCCATCTGGCACTCTGGGTGACAGGCAAGCGCGTGGAGGGCTCGTGGGCTCATGCCAACGAAGACAGCTCCTTCTATGAGCTGAAAGCCTATGTGGAGAATATCCTCCGCCGCGTGGGCTTGCAAAGTGGTGCCATGGTCATCAAGCAGAGCGACAACGACATCTTCGACAAGGCTCTTGCCATAGAGAACCGTGGCGGCAAACTGCTCGTGGAACTGGGCGTGGTGAGCCATCAGCTGCTGAAGGCTGCGGGGATAGACAATCCTGTCTATTTCGCCGACATTAACTGGCATCTGCTGATGAAGGCCATTCGCAAGAACAAGGTGCAGTTTAAGGAAATAAGCAAGTACCCGGCCGTCAGCCGCGACTTGGCCCTGCTGCTGGATGATGGCATAGAGTTCCGCCAGATAGAGGAAATAGCCCGCCAGACGGAGAAGAAACTGCTCAAGAGCGTGGAGCTCTTCGACGTCTACGAAGGCAAGAACCTGCCCGCGGGCAAGAAGAGCTATGCCGTGAACTTCATTCTGCAGGATGAGAGCAAGACGCTCAACGACAAGCAGATAGAGGCTATCATGCAGAAACTCATACAGAACCTGAAAAAGCAGTTGAACTGCGAACTGAGATAAAGATAGATTACAGTAAATAGTTTAAATAGAGAAATTAATATGGGAAGAGCATTTGAATATCGCAAGGCTGCCAAGCTGAAGCGATGGGGCCACATGGCCAAGACATTTACCAAGATTGGAAAGCAGATTGCCATTGCCGTGAAGGCAGGCGGTCCTGACCCCGACATGAACCCGTCACTGCGCGCCATCATTGCCAACGCCAAGCGCGAAAACATGCCGAAGGACAACATCGAGCGTGCCATTAAAAACGCCATGGGCAAAGACCAGAGCGACTACAAGGAAGTGAACTATGAAGGCTACGGGCCTCATGGCATTGCCATCTTCGTGGAAACGCTCACCGACAACACCACCCGCACCGTGGGCGACGTGCGCTCGGTGTTCAACAAGTTCAACGGCAATCTGGGTACCCAGGGAAGCCTTGCCTTCCTCTTCGACCACAAAGCCGTCTTCACCTTCAAGAAAACCGACGGGCTGGATATGGACGAGCTGATTCTCGACCTGATTGACTATGGCGTAGAAGATGAGTACGACGAGGACGACGAAGAGGGCAGCATCACCATCTATGGCGATCCGCAGTCCTTTGGCGCCATTCAGAAACATCTGGAGGAGAATGGCTTCGAGGTGACGGGAGCCGAGTTTACTCGCATACCCAACGACCTGAAAGACGTTACTGCCGAGCAGCGCGAGACCATTGACAAGATGGTGGAGCGTCTGGAGGATTTCGACGACGTTCAGACGGTCTATACCAACATGAAACCCGAAGAATAATAGGGAATATAAAAAAGTTAGGGACAGGAGCGCCTTCTGTCGGAAATGACAGAAATGCTTCCATCCCTAACTTTTGATTGCTTAAACAAGACAACGATTCCTTTATGGCACACATCACCTACAAAACACAAGGCACATGCAGCCAGTTCATCGACCTTGATGTAGACGAAAACGGCATCATTCAGCAAGTGTCTTTCGTCGGCGGCTGCCACGGCAACTTGCAGGGCATCAGCTCGCTCGTTCGTGGCATGCATGTTGACGATGTGAAGCAGAAACTCGACGGCATTCGCTGCGGATACAAATCAACCAGTTGCCCCGATCAGCTCGTCAGAGCCATTGAGCAACTTGAAAAGGCTTGAGGTTTACGCCCCTTTGGGTAAACCTCAAGCCTTTTTCCTTTTCCACTCCTTTCTTTATTTGTTGTAGTCCGACGGGCGGAAGGTGACATCGAAGAGCACGGTGTCGGGCTTGCTGCTCGAGTGGTAGGTGTACTGGAAGTTCATGTCAGCCTTTTTGAACTGATCCATGCTGGTGGTCTTCTTCAGCGTTTCGAGCATACGCTGGCGCATGCCGTCGCCCCGTCCGTTCAGGCTGTCGGGATTGTCGAGCATGCCGAAGAGCGAATAATAGTAGTGCATGGTGCGCGTGTCTTCGTCGAAAACCAGGCTGTCCGTGCGGATGTCGCCACGCACGGGCGAAGGGCAGTTCTTTTCGGTGAAAGCCTTGGCCTGCTGCTTGGCATATTCTTCTGTGCTGATGGAACATGCAGCCAGAAGTGTGCAGGCCACTGAAAGGGTGATTAGTTTTCTCATGTCGGTTAGTGTTGATGTGTTAAACTGTAAAAAAAAAGGGGATATCAGTTACGCTCCTATTTCTTTGCGCCCACATTGATGTCTTCCGATCGGAAAAGGTCGCGATAGAGGATGAGATGGGGATTGCTGGCCGATCGGCAGATATACTCAAAATTGAAGCCGGCATCCTTGTAAGCCTTGATGTTGGTGGCTTCGGTGAGTTCCTTGAGCATCAGACTGTGAATCTGGTCGCGCGTCCTGTTGATGGCTGCCGTGTCGTCGAGCTGACGGAAGAACAGGCAGTGGTAGGTATAAGTCTTTGTGGACTTGTTGAATGTCACGCTGTCAGTGCGGGTGTTGTTGTATTCGGGGGTGGGACACATTCGCTGGGTGTATTCGCGGGCTTCGCGCTCAGCGCGGTCCTCCATGCTCTCCTGGCAAGCAGCGAAGAGTGCTAAGGGGAAAAACAGATAGAGAATCTTTTTCATGTTGTTGAATTGATTAAAGAAAGCGCACCGTGAGTTCCGCTTTCTGTTCTTATTAATGTGGGCAAAAATACGAATAATCACAGTAAAAACAAAACGTTTTTGTTGAAAATATTCATTATCGTGCTTAAACACTTTGCCAGCGGGGCTCTCCTGGATAAGAGCAGCCAGAATAGTTGGCCCCGCAAAAGCGCTCCGAACCTTAGCAACCCATAGCCGAAATCCTGGCTTATTAAACATGCGAAACATGAATAAAAAGATGTATATTCTTCTGAAAAAGTAGGTTTTTTCCGTTTTTATTCTTATCTTTGTAGGCCAATAGGTAAAATGATTATTTGCGACAGAAACAGACAGAAACATGCACAACATAAGAAACTTTTGTATTATTGCACATATAGACCACGGCAAGTCGACGCTGGCCGACCGTCTGTTGGAATTCACCAAGACCATTCAGGTGACAGAGGGGCAGATGCTCGACGATATGGATTTGGAGCGGGAGCGTGGCATCACCATCAAGAGCCATGCCATACAGATGGAGTATGAGCTGGAGGGCGAACGCTACATCCTTAACCTGATTGACACTCCGGGACACGTGGACTTCTCCTATGAGGTGAGCCGCTCCATAGCTGCCTGCGAGGGCGCCGTGCTCGTGGTGGATGCCACACAGGGCGTGCAGGCGCAGACCATCTCCAATCTCTATATGGCTATCGACAACAATCTGGAAATCATCCCTGTCATCAACAAGATTGACATGCCCTCGGCCATGCCCGATGAGGTGGAAGACGAGATCGTAGACCTGCTGGGTTGCGACCGCGCAGACATCATCCGCGCCAGCGGCAAGACAGGGGAGGGGGTAGAGGATATCCTGCGCGCCGTGGTGAAGCGCATCCCCCATCCGGAGGGCGATCCGAAGGCTCCGCTTCAGGCACTGATATTCGATTCTGTGTTTAATTCCTTCCGTGGCATCATTGCCTACTTCAAGATAGAGAATGGGGTCATCAGGAAAGGCGATAAGGTGAAGTTCTTTAATACAGGCATGGAGTATGATGCCGACGAGGTGGGCGTGCTGCGCATGGACATGATTCCCCGTCAGGAACTGACGACGGGCGACGTGGGCTACATCATCAGTGGCATCAAGGACTCGAAGGAAGTGAAAGTGGGCGACACCATCACGCATGTGGCACGGCCCTGTGCCGAGGCCATCGACGGATTCCAGGAGGTGAAACCCATGGTGTTTGCAGGCGTCTATCCCATCGACCCTACCGACTATGAGAATCTGCGTGCTTCGCTCGAGAAATTGCAGCTCAACGACGCGGCATTGACCTTCTCGCCCGAGTCGAGTGTGGCCTTGGGCTTCGGCTTCCGCTGCGGCTTCCTGGGGCTGCTCCACATGGAAATAGTGCAGGAGCGCTTGGACCGCGAGTTCAACATGGATGTCATCACCACGGTGCCCAATGTGTCGTATATGGTCTACGATAAACAGGGCGTGCAACGTGAGGTGCACAATCCGTCGGGACTGCCCGACCAGACGCTTATCGACCACATAGAGGAACCCTACATCCGTGCCAGCATTATTACCGATGCCAACTACATCGGTCCCATCATGACGCTCTGTCTTGACAAGCGCGGCGAACTCATCAATCAGGAATACGTGAGCGGCAATCGCGTCGAACTGCATTTCATGCTGCCCTTGGGCGAGATCGTCATCGACTTCTACGACAAGCTTAAGAGCATATCGAAAGGCTATGCCTCGTTTGACTATCACATCGACTCTTTCCGCCCCTCGCGGCTCATCAAACTCGACATCTTGCTGAACGGAGAGCCCGTCGACGCTCTCTCCACGCTTACGCATCAGGATAACGCCGTGACCTTTGGCCGTCGCATGTGTGAGAAGCTGAAGGAACTCATTCCGCGCCAGCAATTCGACATCGCCATACAGGCAGCCATCGGAGCCAAGATCATTGCCCGGGAGACAGTGAAGCAGGTGCGCAAGGACGTAACGGCCAAATGCTATGGCGGCGACGTGAGCCGCAAGCGCAAGTTGCTTGAAAAACAGAAGCGTGGAAAGAAACGCATGAAGCAGATAGGCAATGTGGAAGTGCCCCAGAAGGCCTTCCTGGCCGTGCTCAAGCTGGATTGAACATCAAAAAGCAACTATATTAACTGAAAATTCTTAAAACAACACTTTTCCCATGAAACCACTTGCATCTGCACCTACACGCGATGTGGCCCGTGAACTGGCCCGCAAATACAGCACCATGACCCATGACGAGCTCGACATTCTCGAGAGCATTCTTGTGCCACTGAAATATGCTAAAGGGGAAATGATTCTTGCCGAAGGCAGCATCTGCCGCAACATCTATTATGTGGAGAAAGGCATGGTGAGACAGTTCTATTTTAAAAACGACAAGCAGCTCACCGAGCACATTGCCGTCGAGGGGAACATCGTCATGTGCATAGAAAGCCTTTTCCGCGAGGAACCAACACACTTGCAGATAGAGGCGCTGGAGCAAACCATAGTTTATTGTCTGCCCAAACAGAGGCTCGAGGAAGTGGCCTTGCACAATGTGAACATTCAGATTCTCTATCGCAAGATTCTCGAAGAGTCGCTCATCTTGAGTCAGGTGCATGCCGATTTGGTGCGCTTTGAGACGGCACAAGACCGCTATCGCAAAATGTGCAAACTGGCTCCGCAAGTCATTCGCCGTGCTCCTCTGGTGTATATTGCCAGCTATTTGCAGATGACACCCGAGACGTTGAGCCGCGTTCGTTCGTCAACATTGATTTAAACGCTTCGTCCATATTGAAAATGAAAAAATTAATCGCTTCTGTTTGTTTTGTATTCTTTGCCTGCCTGGCTTTTGCCCAGCAAGGCATTCCTGCCGGCAACGGCCAGTTGTGGTGGGGCTATTATGGTGGTGACGAAAGTTCGTGGAATATCGATGGCTTGGGCGGTCTGACCACCTATTGCGTGGCTATCAACATTCCTGCCGACTTCGTCACGAAGCCTGGCGGCACTGTTGCTGCTGCCAGCATTTATATGATTTCCCAAAACTTCAAGGACCTGAAGGTGTGGGTTTCCAAAGCATTGCCCAAGCGTGCTTCTGAAGCCGATATGGAGTGTGTCGACGTGCCCAGCAGCATGGTGCGGATGAAAGATTTCACCGACGTAGCCTTCAGCCGTGAGCATGTCATTCCCGACGAGGGACTTTATGTAGGCTACGAGTTCACCATTACGCAGCTGACAGGCAATTACGACAATTACCCACTGGTTTACTCGGGGCAGTCGGATGCTTCGGGCACGTTTCTCATCAGCCAGTCGGGATCGGGGCAGTGGGCCAACTGGAGCAGCTACGCCGAAAGCCTGGTGATGCGGGTGCTCTTAAGCGGCGACAAGTTCATGCAGAATGCTGTCGAGGCTAGCGGCATGGGGCAGCGCTATACCCTTTTGGGCGGTGAGGCCGACGGCTACGTTTCGCTGCTCAATAGGGGAACGAATGGTATAAGCAGCATCGACTATGTCGTTGATACGGAGGATGTTAAGGGGAGTGAGCAACATGTCGCTTTGCCCGAGAAGTTCTCCACGCTGGGCGGTCTTACCTCTGTAAACATTCCCCTAAAAGCTGATGCTACCACCGGCAATAAGTTGAAGACCCTCCGCGTGACAAAAGTGAACGGAAAGGCCAACGAAGCTGGTGAAGGAGAGTCGCAGGGTGCTCTTTTCACCGTGGCAAAGAAGGTTGCATTGACGCCGGTGATTGAAGAGTTTACGGGCAATCGTTGCGGATGGTGTCCGCGTGGCATGGTGGGCATGGAGATGCTGAAAGAGGAGTATGCCGACAGGATTGTAGGGATATCCGTTCACTACAACGACCCCATGGAGCTGAAAGAGTACTATCCGGTCATTGCCATGACCAATCAGTTGCCCAGTGCTCTGATTGGGCGTCGCCGCAAAGTTGACCCTTATTACGGCTCTTCTCTGTCGCCCTTCGGCATCAAGGATGAGGTGGAGCGTTTCTTCAATGAGGTCACGGCCGCCTCTGTTGAGGCTACCGCGCAATGGGCCGATGCCGAGAAGACGAAGATTCAGGTGAAGACCAGCACCACGTTCCAGTTTGACGATGACGACCCGCTCATGGGCATCGGCTATGTGCTTTTGGCCGATGGACTGAAGGACAACAGTTGGAAGCAGCTGAATTATTACAGCGGCAGTTCGCAGTACCAGTTTGATGATCATCTTTCCCCCTGGATAGCCAAGAGCGAAGAGGTGAGCGGTCTGGAATATCAGTCAGTGGCGGTGGCAGTAGAAGGCATCGCCAAGGGTGTCCCGGGCAGCATTGCCGGTCCTGTGAGGGCTGGTCAGAGCCAGCAGTACAGCCATGTCTTTGACATTCCCGCCACGGCGCTTGTTCAGGACAAGGAGAAACTTTCTGTTGCCGTGCTTCTGCTCAACGGGTTGGCCGGTGATGTCATGAACGGTCAGCGTGTGCCCATACAGCCGTTCGATGCTTCGGGTGTGAATGTGGTTGATGCCGCCGAAAAGCCCGTCGTTTCTGTTTATTCCCTTGACGGCCGCAAACTTTCCGCACCCGTGAAGGGAGTCAACATTCTGAAGTTCTCAGACGGAAGAAGCAAGAAAGTCACTTTTTAGTCTCCGTTTCGCGGATTTCCGATTGGCAGAAAACAGCCAATCGGAAATCCGCAGACATTGTCTCATCATATAAGGTCGAGCATCAGCACCATGTCCATTTCGCTGATGCCATGTTCACTGAGCGTGTCTCTGTCGTGCTCGAAATCGTCCTTCAGTTCGTAGTCTTTTTCGTTCTTCATGGCGATGTAGTTCCTGAAGCAGTCAAGAGCAGCGCGAATGTTGCCCAGGAACCATTCACAATAGCCACTGTTCAGCAGGTCGGCATCCACGGCCCGTGAGTCGGCCGTTATGGCTGCATATTCCTCCTGCGCTTGTTGCAGTCTTCCTTGCTGCATCAGTCCCCAGGCTTTGGCCCGGCGCACATTCAGGTCGTCGGGGTGTTCGTAGTCCAGTTTGTAGATGGCCTTCATTGCTTCCTCGGTCTTTTTGTTTTTGAGCAATGTGATGCAGTAGCTCAGCTGGTGGCTTTTCTTGGGGTTGAGCTCCACCAGCCGTGAGTAGTATTGTTCGGCCTTTTCGTAGTCTTCTTGTTCAAATGCCCTCTGTCCCAGGCCTCTCAGTGCCGTCTCGTTGTCGTTGTCCAGTTCCAGTGCCTTCTCATACAGTTTTCCGGCCTTCCCATTGTCAGCCATTTCGCATGCTTTGGCCGCAAGAATGAGAAGCCTCACGTCGCTTGTCAGCTTGGAATTGCTGTTGTCGTAGAGAAAGTTGCTGCACAGTTGGTGGAGTTCTTTCATGCGGTTGTGGTTGGCCAGGAAAGTGGCCAGTTCCGTCACGTTGTCTTCCACTCTTGTGTTTTTCAGTGCCTTCAGTGTGTAGAAGAAAGCCTTGATGGCCGCATGGCCTTTGGCATCGAAGGGCGACGGCAGCAGGTCGCGTTGGGGGAAGAGCCGGTAGAATCGGTAGAGGTCTTGCAGATACATGCGGCGTATGTAGGCGGCCGTCTGTGTCTCCTCTTTGGGTGCCACGGGTCCGAGCATGTCTGATGATGCGAGCAGTTCCTTCATGTTGTCGGGCAGCCGGTCAATCACCTGAGTGACAGCCAAGGCAAACGAATACTTGTCGCTGTCGCAGAACGGCCCGTTCTCCACGATGCTGTCCATGACCACCGTTCCTCTGAGTTTGTCGTTGATGTTGTTCAGAGCCGTATGTTCTTTATAGAAAGGCGTGAACCAATGGGCCATGTCGCCGAAGAAGGGGAACGATTTCATCATGGAGAATCCGCCGAAGTAGATGTCAACGCCTTTCTTCTGCATGTCCATCATGCGTCCCACGGTGTTCTCCATTTCTTCCATGGCTCGGTCGGCGGCTCCTGGGTCGAGGATGTCCTGCATGGGGTCGTCTTCCTTCTCCTCAATGCCGAATCGTGTGATTTTCAGGTTGTTGTTCTTCAGCAGTGTAGGCATGATGTCTTTCTGAATCCTGTCTCTGTCTTGCTCGGCATTCAGGCAGAAGAACACCTGCATCTGCAGTTCCAGCAGTTCGCGCCCCACGGCTTCGTCGTTGCACAGTTGGCCTATCAGTTCGTTATGTTCGGGAAAGAGCGTCGTGTCGGCATCCATGTTGAAGGCCCATCCCACGAGTGCCCGTTGTCGCAGCCGCTGGTCGTTGGTGTTGCGGTAGATGTTCACCAGCGTTCTGAACTTCCTCACGTCGTATTGCTGTAGCAGGCTCAGTGTCAGTGCGCTCACGAGCAGCTGGGCGTCGTTGCTGTCGATGGTAGGGGAGAGGAGCAGCCTCTCCCAGAATTGTGCCTCATGTTCTGTCCACATGAAGGCGAGCCACAGTTTCCTGAACAACACCTCCATGAACTGCCCGTGCCTCCGATGCAGTTGGCGGCTCTTTTCCAGTCGGGTTTCTTCGGGTTCCAGGCTGAGCATGGCCACATCCGAGACAAAGTTTTCCAGTGTGAAGCTGATGATTTCCTCGTCCCATCGGGCCTTGTTGGCCTGATAGAGTGCGTTGCTGAAGAACGACGTGCTTCGGTAAGTGTCCAGCAGCGTCATGTCGGCATCCAGCCGGTAGGCTTCCCGCCGCAGTTTTTCGTAGAGCGTGGCGCGGCTGTCGTCCTTATATCCGCGCTCCATGTAGTCGAGCATGCGGCTGTAGTCGTCGGCAATGCGCTCAATGCGTTCGGCAGCGTTCACCTCTTTATATATGGGCGCGCAAGCCTTGAGTTGTTCTATGGCAGCTTTCAGTTGCCGGTTTTTCAGCAAGTGTGGTATCTCGTTCATAGTTTTCTCGGGATTGTTGGAGTAATCAGCGAGTAGTCGGAGTCTTCAGCGTCATCATTTTCCCAGCCATCGTCGGGCAGCGTCGATGTCCTTTTGTCGTGGTTTCGCGGCATGTGGGAAGTTCATCTTAGGCAGTTCCTCCACCACCTCCTTGTCGGCTTTCATGTATTTCCATATGATGTCAGCGTAGGGTTTCAGCCCGTTGCGGTTGAGCGAGTCGCAAGCCATGTTGTAGGCTTTCACGAAGGCCTCCATCTGCTTCTGTCGGTCCTTCCCCTTCAGCGCCTTTTCGTTGAAGTAGATGGCCCCCATCAGCAGGTCTTTCTTGCGCGTGTCCATCAGCACGGGATTCTTGAACAGCCGTGCCTCGGCAGCCTGCGGTTCCGTGAGCATCATGGCATCCATCTCGTTGTTCTTCAGCATGAGCAGCCTGATGTTCACGTCGTTCACGGGCACACGGAACACGTCGTCGCGCTTCAGCTTGGCGCTGTCAATGCACATCTGTGCCAGCATGTCGGTGGCGCTGTGGTTGCTCATGGCCACCATCTTGTCGGTCATCTGCCTGAGCTCCCTCACACGGGCCTTGCGGTTGCTGATGAATTGCCAGTAGGTGTTGGTGGCAGCCACATAGCGCAGCTGCATGCCCCGCTTCATCAGCCGTTCGGCGCGCACCACGTCGCCCATGCAGCCCTCTATGCGCCCCTTGCGCAGCGCCTCCTCGGCGTCGAGCTGTGCCGTGAAGGCCTTCGGGCGGATGTCAACGCCCAGCGTGTCGAAGAGTCGTCGTTCCTTGGCCAGGAAGATGGGCAGACAGTCCATCGTGGGCAGCACGCCCACCTTCAGCGCCGCCGAGTCTTCGCGGGCCAGCCGCTGGCGCTCGGCACGCGAGAGCCGCCGCGCCTCTTCTTTCGACGGGCCGCAGGCCGATAGCAGAGCCACAGCAACCATCAGCAGACAAAGATATTTCTGAAACTCCTTGAACTCCTTGAAACTCCTTGAAACTCCTTGAACTTTCATGACATTCAGCCGAAAAACTTTTAAAAAAAGGGCCACCCAGCGTTACCGAAAACGAGAGTCGCCCTTTTGCTTATAAAATAATTGCGATATTAGCCGTTTCTTCATTACGACGCTGCAAAAGTAATAAATTCCTTTGAAAGTAAAGAAATATTTTACTATTTTTGTGCCACATTTACTGTTTATTCCTTATGGCTAAAGACAAGATAGCATATGTCTGCTCCCATTGCGGACAAGAGAGTGCCAAGTGGATTGGCAAGTGCCCCAGTTGCGGGCAGTGGAACACCTTCAAGGAGATTCGCATCGCTTCCGACACGGGCTCCATGGCCGCCCGGTCGGCGGCCACCAGCGTTCGGCGCAGCCCCCTTCACAAGAACCGGCCCCTGCCCCTCAGCGAGATTGCCGCCCACGACGAGCCGCGCATTGACACCCACGACGGCGAACTCAACCGCGTGCTCGGCGGCGGACTGGTGCCCGGCAGCATCATCCTCCTCGGTGGCGAACCGGGCATCGGCAAGAGCACGCTCACCCTGCAGACCCTCCTCAACATGCCCGAGCGCCGCATACTCTACGTCAGCGGCGAGGAGAGCGCCCACCAGCTCAAGATGCGGGCCCAGCGCCTCGCTTCGGCTTCCTCAGGCGCCTCGGCTCCCGCAGACTTTCCGCCGTCGCTGCTCATCCTCACCGAGACTTCCCTCGAGGCCATCTTCGACCATATAAAAGAGGTGAAGCCCGAACTCGTGGTCATCGACTCCATTCAGACCATCTCCACCGAAGACGTGGAGAGCTCGCCGGGCAGCGTCACCCAGGTGCGAGAGTGCGCCTCGGCCCTGCTCCGCTTTGCCAAGAGCAGCGGCGTGCCCGTCATCCTCATCGGCCATATTAATAAGGAGGGAACGCTGGCCGGACCGAAAATCCTTGAGCACATCGTTGACACCGTCATTCAGTTTGAGGGCGATCAGCACTACGTGTACCGCATCCTGCGGAGCATCAAAAACCGCTTCGGCTCCACCTCCGAACTGGGCATCTACGAGATGCAGCAGACGGGCCTGCGGCAGGTGAGCAATCCCAGCGAACTGCTGCTCACCCGCGATCACGACGGACTCTCGGGCATCGCCATCAGCTCGGCCATCGAGGGCATGCGCCCCTTCCTCGTCGAGACCCAGGCGCTCGTCTCCACCGCTGCCTATGGCACGCCCCAGCGCTCGGCCACCGGCTTCGACCAGCGCCGCCTCAACATGCTGCTCGCCGTGCTCGAGAAGCGCGTGGGATTCAAGCTCATCCAGAAAGACGTCTTCATCAATATTGCCGGCGGACTGCGCGTCACCGACCTGGCCACCGACCTCAGCGTCATCGCCGCCGTGCTCTCCTCCAATGTCGATACGCCCATAGAGAGCGGATGGTGCATGGCGGGAGAAGTGGGACTCAGCGGCGAGGTGCGACCCGTGAGCCGCATAGAACAGCGCATCAGCGAAGCCCAGAAGCTCGGCTTCCACCACATCATCATCCCACGCTACAACCTCTCGGGGCTCAACACCAGCCGATTCCAGATTGAGCTCCATCCCGTGCGCAAGGTGGAAGAAGCCCTGCGCGCCCTCTTCGGCTGACCACGCTACATCCATCTCCAGCTACCTTATAGTGCTCAGAGACCTGGAAGCGCAGAGAGATAGCCCTATCACGGGCTGAGTCTTTTGCTTTGCGTCTTCCAGGTCTCTGAGTGTTTTCTCTTCTCCCGTGCCAGACGCGCTGTCGGCAAGTCCCTCCATGGAGACAGGCATTCATTGGAGTTTATTGGTGTCCGGGGGAAACGGCCCGAAGGGCCAACAGCTCATAGCGAAGGGAGGGGCACCTCGAGACAATTTGCACCATTAAAAGATACAGACCCCACCCCTGACCCCTCAAGGGGAGGGGTCAGGGGTGGGGTCTGTAATTAACGTGAGTTCGACGTGAGAAAAGCGTTGAAAGTCGTTGTGGAAATGGAACACTTCACAGTATCGGCTCCCTGAATAAAGGCTTTTCCCGGCCACGAAAAGTCAAGCGAGCGGGCTGCAAAAACTAAAATCACGACGTGATTCCATAAAATCACGCCACGATTCCATAAAATCACGTCACGATTCCATGGAATCACGACGTGATTTTAGTTTTTGCAGCCCGTTTTCTGTGTTTTTTTTGCGCCTCTTCTGATAGTTGTTTGCCTTGCCCGTTTTCTTTTACTGGGAAACTCTTTGGAAAGCCCCTCGGCGGCATCACATAGAATGCTTAAGTCGAATTCACGTGAATGATGATCATGCCAACTTGTATGATGTTTATGAGAGTCCTG
>CAMOPD010000027.1 GCA_946622085.1 uncultured Prevotellaceae bacterium
AGTTGTCGTGGAAGGCGTTGTTCTGCTCTGGGTCGAGCACTTCGAGCAGCGCCGAGGCGGGGTCGCCGTTGTGGGTGTTCTGCGTCACCTTGTCTATCTCGTCGAGAATGAACACGGGGTTGCTCGAGCCCGCCTTCTGCACGCTCTTGATGATACGTCCGGGCATGGCGCCGATATAGGTGCGCCGGTGTCCACGTATTTCGGCCTCGTCGTGCAGTCCGCCGAGCGAAATCCTCACGTACTTGCGCTTCAAGGCCTCGGCAATGCTCTTGCCCAGACTCGTTTTGCCCACTCCCGGAGGGCCGTAGAGGCAGATGATGGGCGACTTGAGGTCGCCGCGCAGGCTGAGCACGGCAATGTATTCCAGTATGCGCTCCTTCACCTTCTCCATGCCGTAGTGGTCGCGGTTGAGTATGCGCTGGGCGCGCTTCAGGTTCAGGTCGTCGTGGGTGAACTCGTTCCAGGGCAGGCCCACGAGCGTCTGCAGATAGTTCAGCTGCACGCTGTATTCGGGTCCCTGCGGATTGAGCATCTCGAGTTTGTCTACTTCCTTGTAGAACGTCTTGGCCACCTCCTCGCTCCACTTCTTCTTCTCGGCCTGCTCCAGCAGTTCCTTGCGCTCGGGCGAGCCTTCACCGGTGCCGAGCTCTTCCTTGATGTTCTTGATTTGCTGTTGCAGGAAGTATTCGCGCTGCTGCTCGTCCAGGTCTTCACGCGTCTTCGAGCGGATGCTGTGCTTCAGCTGCAGGAACTGCATCTCGCGGCTCAGAATCTTCAGCATCATGAAGACGCGGTTCTTCATGGAGTCTTCGCTGAGCAGGGCAATCTTGTCGGCCGAGTCGAAAGGCAGGTTGGCGCAAATGGAGTTGGTGGCTATCACATTGTTGGTGATGTTCTGCATGGCAAACTGGCTCTCGTCGGGAATATCCTCGTTCATCTTGATATACTCTATCGAGGTGCTACGCAGGTCGTCCACGGCGGCGTTGAACTCACTGTCGTGGTCGCTGGGAATGAACTCGGGAGCCATCTCGGTGAAGCCCTTCATGTAGGGGCGCATCCTGGTCACTTCCTTCAGCCGGCAACGGCCCAGGCCCTGCACGATGATCGACACGTTGTTGCCCGGGCCCGGCAGTTCGAGCACGCGGACTATGCGACCATAGACGCCATAGTCGTAGAGGTCGGTCTTGCCAGGATATTCCACATCCTGGTCTTTCTGGCAGAAGACGCCTATCAGCTGGTCGGGATTGTTTTTCAGGCGGTCTACGAGCGTGAGGCTCGACTGGCGCCCTATCAGTATCGGCGTGAGCACGCCCGGGAAAAGCACCAGATTGCGCGTGGCGAGAATGGGAATCTCGCCGTCGGCTGTGGTTTCAAAAAGTTTCGTGATGTCGCCTTCATAATCGGCTATCATGGAGAAGGCGGTATTCTGATTCTTACTCATGTCCTCTTTTTATATAACAATCTTATTTTCGGAGTGCAAAGATACGAATAAGTGAGCGAAACACAAAATAAAACCTTCTATTTTTGCCCCACGGACAAAGTAACTTGACCAAAGTTTCGCGTTTTCATACAAAAAGCCGTAACTTTGCACGACACATGCCGAACAATTACTTCAGATTTCGCCAATTCACGCTCTTCCAAGACCGCTGCGCCATGAAAGTGGGCACCGACGGCACGCTGCTCGGAGCTTGGGCACAGGGCGGACCGCGCATGCTCGATGTGGGCACGGGCACGGGGCTCATTGCCCTCATGATGGCGCAGCGCTATGCCCAGGGGCGCGTTGTGGCCATCGACATCGACCGCGAGGCCTGCCAGCAGGCTCGCGAGAATGTGGCCTCATCGCCCTTCGCCGACAGGGTGCAGGTGGAGTGTTGCCCGCTTCAGCTGTGGGAGGGCGAAGCGTTTGATGCCATTGTGAGCAACCCACCCTACTTCGACCGCTCGCTCAAGGCTCCCGACGAGCACCGGGCGGCGGCCCGCCACACCGACACGTTATCCTATGGCGAACTGTGCCGTCACGCCTGCCGGCTACTGAGTCGGGAAGGCAGGTTTTCTGTTGTCATACCCTTCGACTATCTTTCGCGTTTTCTTGCTGCTGCTCAAGAGAATAGGTTGTTTCTCTCAAGAAAATGTTCCATCAAGACCACACCTCGCAAGCAACCCCGCCGCTACCTGCTGGAATTCGCCAAAAGCGAACCTCGGCAACTGCTCCAGGAAGAGGGCATCCTGGAGGTGGAGCCCAACGTTCGCTCGGAATGGTATGCCGCCCTGACACGGGATTTCTACCTGTAGTGAAAGCAACGTTTCCACTTTTTTTGGCACATATTGCAGACACAGCCTTAGATGATTATTGGAGGCTGCCCCATAGCTTACCCATCAGACATGAAAAAGGGTTGGGGAAACGGCGCACAAGAAATGTTAAAATGTAAAACAAATTCACATCATTTTCCGCACTCAGCAGTCCACTCTTTCTGGCAAAACATGCTATTGGCGACAGCTAAACACGATTCATGATATAAAGACGCTTCTCAACATGAATGTTCTCCTTGTTAATACTTGACAATGGGTTTGCCTGACTCAATATAGGGACGCGCCATGGCGCGTCAGCCTGCATCCAAAGCCCAAAGCAGGGTTGACATCTCATGACGAAAATGACAGACTGGCTGACGCGCCACAACGCGTCCCTACATGAGGCAGACAAAACGCCCCGATGGAACGTGTACAATTTGTAAAAATAATTCACAACTTATTTTATCCTCGCATGGCCCATCCGTAAAGTGCTGAAAATCAGTATCGGTGAGTAAGCACGCCACTTACGGGTAGTAAGAACGCCACTCACGCCTCGTAAGCACGCCACTTACTCATCGTGAGTGGCGTGCTCACTCAACGAGAGCGAACGGCCAAATTCTGATTTGTAAAGAAAATTCACAAAACAAAGCCACTCGGCATTTCGCAGAGTTGAGAAGAAAGAGGAAGATGGATGGCATCGGCTCTTTCGGCAGTCTGTCTGCGAAATGGCTGATGCCATCCATCTTCCTCTATCTATTTCAGTCCATCTTCCTGTATCTTCTCAACAGGCGATACTTGAATATCCCTATCTGAGTTGAGCCGCATCGGCCGAAGGCTATCATCCCGGCCGAGCACCCTGCGCCTTGCCACCCCTTCCGGCTCACACCCAACAAGAGGCGAGCTGTGAGGGAGGAAGTAAAATGTTAAAATGTAAAAATATTTCCCAGTCCATTCGAAACCCAGAAACGCAGCAGGAGCAAAGGTTTAAATGTGGCTCAACTTCCTCAGAAGCTTCTTGTTGATGGCCTGAATGTTCCGGCGCTGCTTGGTGAGGTCTTCTCGGATGTCATGGAGGTCGTTGAAGAGTTCGTTAAAGGCCGTCTGCACCATGTTGGGCTGCCGCTTGCTCTTGTCGGCATCGGGGTTGACAATGATTTTGATGCCCTTCTCCCTAAGCGAGATATCCACTTCGGCATCGGTCATGGTGGGGTCGCCGTCGAAATGAATGCAGCCGGGCTGCTCTCGGTGCACATGAATGCGCTTGGCCTTGAAGGTCTTGATTTTAGAATTTTTGTCTATGGTCTTGTTGAAAAGGTCGATGCTGATTTGCGGCGCATCGAGCACGTCGAAAGGCTCCATGATAATCACGTCGAGCAGCCCGTCGCTCATCGAAGCCTGCGGGGCTATATAGGCATTGTTGCCGTATTGCGAGGCGTTGGCACACGATATGAGGAAAGCCTTATAGCGCTTGGTGCCCGTCTCGTCTTCTATCTCATAAGTCTCGGGCTTATAGGAGAGGCCCTCCTTGAGCACATTCTCGGCATAGGTGATGGGGCCGCGCTTGCCCGACATGGCAAACTTCATGCTGATGAACGCATCGAAGCCCATGCCGCACGTACAGAAGAAAGGAATGCCATTGATAAGCCCATAGTCAAGGTCGTGCACCTCGAAACGATTGATGATTTCTATGTCTTTCTTGACGCTCATGGGCAACATCAGATGACGCGCCAGGCCATTGCCCGAACCACAGGGGACAATGCCCAGGGCGGTCTGGGAGTGAACCAGCGAACGGGCCACCTCGTTCACCGTGCCGTCGCCTCCCACGGCCACGACGGCATCCACACCGGCGTCGCGCATCTCGGCGGCAATCTCGGAAGCATGTCCGGGACGCTCGGTCAGCCGGAGATCGTAGTCAAACAAATCCTTGTCTATCGTTTCGTCAATCAGCTTCGGAATACCGGCCTTGCTGGCGGTGCCCGAGATGGGATTCATGATGAAAGTAATTCTGCGTTTCATGTGTGCAAAAGTAATAAATATCCACATAAGACTGAACAAGAGTGATACAATATTTTACAAAAAAGCAACTTTTCCGAGAAAATAATGCTGAATTACGCAAATAATTTGTAACTTTGCAGCCTGTAATCAAATATAGATAATTCTCACCTATTTATAATGGGACAACTACAAGAAAGGTACAAGAACTATCGCGAGCCGCAGAAATTCATGGCAGCTGGCGTCTATCCTTATTTCCGTGCTATCACAAGCAAACAAGGAACAGAAGTAGAAATGGGAGGACACAAGGTCCTGATGTTTGGCTCGAATGCCTACACAGGCCTCACCGGCGACCAGCGAATCATTGACAAAGCAAAGCAGGCTCTTGACCGATATGGTTCGGGATGTGCCGGAAGCCGTTTCCTCAACGGCACGCTCGACCTTCACGTTCAGCTGGAAAAAGAAATCTCCGAGTTTATTCATAAAGACGACTGTCTCTGTTTCTCAACAGGATTCTCTGTCAATCAGGGCGTGCTGGCCATGGTGGTTGGCAAAGATGACTATATCATCTGCGACGACCGCGACCACGCGAGCATCGTTGACGGACGGCGACTGTCGTTTGCCAAGCAGCTGCACTATAAGCACAACGACATGGAGGACCTGGAGCGCGTACTCCAGAAACTGCCACAAGAAGCCATCAAGCTGATTGTGGTTGACGGTGTATTCTCCATGGAAGGCGACTTGGCCAAGCTGCCCGAAATCATAGAACTGAAGCACAAATACAACTGCTCGGTGATGGTAGACGAAGCCCACGGCATCGGCGTGTTCGGAGACCACGGACGCGGCGTGTGCGACCACTTTGGACTGACCGACGAAGTGGACCTCATCATGGGAACATTCTCGAAGAGTCTGGCCAGCATCGGAGGCTTCATTGCCAGCGACAGCGACACGATAAACTATCTGCGACACACCTGCCGCACCTATATCTTCAGCGCTTCAAACACACCGGCAGCCACAGCCGCTGCCATGGAGGCTCTGCACATCATACAGCAGGAACCCGAGCGCATTGAAGCCCTGTGGAAGGTCACTCGCTATGCACTCAAGCGATTCCGCGAAGAAGGATTCGAGATTGGCGAAACCGAAAGCCCCATCATCCCGCTCTATGTGCGCGACATTGAAAAGACTTTCCTCGTCACAGCACTCGCGTTCAATGCAGGCGTTTTCATTAATCCCGTCATTCCACCGGCATGCGCACCACAAGACACGCTCGTGCGCTTTGCACTCATGGCCACCCACACCGAGGAGCAAGTGGAGCGAGGCGTGCAGAAACTGAAAAAGATTTTCGTGGAGCAAGGAATCATTAAATGAGGAATTGAGAGGGGAAAGAGTTGAGGAGAAGTAGCGGAAGACGCCCTGGATTTCAACTTCCTCTCCCAAAAGGAATAGCAACATGGCATCGATGCCATCAGTTTCTGTCATTTTCCCGCCTCTGCCCTTCCCTACGCACAAACAGGAGCAAGGCAAAACATGAATAAATGTTAATTTCCGACTACACATCAGAAAATTATCATTCATCCATTGCCCACTATCACTTAAAATTCTTACCTTTGCATCCGCAAAAAGCGAAGGGGCTCATCCCAAAGCTTGCCATCGAGGTGTAGCGCAGTTGGTAGCGTTCCTGGTTTGGGACCAGGCTGTCGCAGGTTCGAGTCCTGTCACCTCGACAAAACCAATAGAAGAGAAGATTCCCGTAGGGTCTTCTCTTTTTTTAATGAACATAAAGATGAAAGTACTCGAAGAAAGAATCCTGAACGAAGGGAGATGCTTTGAAGGGGGCATCCTGAAAGTAGACAAGTTCATCAATCACCAGATGGACCCCTATCTGATGAAGCAAATAGGCATTGAGTTCATCAAACGCTTTGCCAACGAAGACATCAACAAAATCATTACCATCGAGGCTTCGGGCATAGCACCTGCCGTCATGCTGGGCTATCTGATGGAACTGCCCGTGGTCTTTGCCAAGAAGAAGAAGCCGTCTACCATGACCGACATGCTGCAAACCACCGTGCGCTCGTTCACCAAGCAACGTGATTACAACGTCATCATCAGCAAGGAATATCTGACTGCCGACGACCGCGTGCTCTTCATTGACGACTTCCTGGCTTTTGGCAACACGGCAAAAGGCATTGTTGACCTCTGCCAACAAGCCGGCGCTCAGCTCTTGGGCATGGGATTCATCATCGAAAAAGCCTTCCAGCATGGACGTGAAGCGCTGTTGGAACTGGGAGTGCCGAGAATAGAATCCTTAGCCATCATAGAAAGTCTCGACAACTGCGAAATAAAATTGAAGAAAGACTGACGACATAAAGCAACGGCGGCCAAGCATCTATTCGGATTGCTTTGGCCGCCGTTGCTTTATAAGTAGAAAAGTCTTAATGGTGCTCAGGAACAACGGCAAAGAAGGTCAAGTCTTCCGTGCCGCAGTTCTTCAGAGTGTGCTGCTTGCCCTGCGGACAATAGTGCACTTCACCCGGCATGACAATTTCTTCCTGCCCTTCATAGACATAAGTGGCCTGCCCTGAAAGGATGTACATCACTTCGCTATTCAGCTCATGCCGATGAAGTCCAATAGATGAACCCGGCTTCAGTCGGCCCAGCATAATCTTCACTTTGTCGTCGGTATAATGACGCATGATGTAAGCCCCTTCGCCTCCCTTGAATTCGGGAATCACGTTTTCGGCCAATTTCGAAAAGTCTATTTTCATGATGTTGGATATTAGCTTTGGTTTTCCATTAGAATGTGTACTTAAGACCCAATTGACCACGCCAGCGGCTGTAGTAATCACTGTAGTTGCGAACGGCATACTGGCCAGTGAACTGATAAGTGCCATTGCCCTGATAGTTCACCGGGCTATAGTAGACACCGAATCCGTCGCCATAGGTATGACCCCAGTTCTTGTTCAGCATGTTGGTGACATTCAAGATGTCGAACGAGAGTTCCAGTGAATTAACCTGGCCACCCACGCGGAATGAATACTTCTGGGCCAGATGGACGTCGAAGTGATGCTCAAATGGCAGATTGGCAGCATAGCGCTTGAAGTACTCACCACGATGCTTTGAGAGATAGGCCTCGTCGGCTATCCAGTCTTTCAGCAACTGGCGTTGCATAGCAGCGGTGAGTGGCTGGTTATTGTAGGTGGTCTCTTCAAACGGCATCTGGTCTATCTGGTCGTCGGTAGGTATGAAGAAGAGATCGTTGCCATTCTGTCCGTCGCCATTCACATCGCCATAATAATAGATGGAATATGGCGAACCGCTCCTGCCTTGATAAATGACTCCGATGGTGGTAAGCCACGACTTGTTGTGACCGTAATTCAAATGATAGAATGCACTGGCCTGAACGCGGTGAGGCACGTTGAAGGCCGAATTGCCCAGCTCCGGATTGTTCGGGTTGCGATAGGTGTAGTTGTAACGGAAGTTACTCTCGGCAACCGACGAAGAGCCGTTGTTGACGGTGCGCGAGCGCATCCATGTGTAGCTGGCCATGAGGTCGAGTCCGAAGTCGAATTTCTTCTCTGCCTTGAGCGAAAGGTTCACGGTGTAGCCCTTCGACGTGTTGTAAAGACCATAGACATGGAGGAAATCCGTATCGGTCGTGGTGGAACGCATCAATGGTCTGTTGTCCCATGGCTGATTGTACACCTGTCCGTAAGTCTGTCCGGTTTCGTCGATGGTAAGGTCTTTATAGTAAACGTCGTTGAGCGTCTTGGAATAGATGGCCTCTGCCGTCCAGTTGATGCCTCCCAGCTGGAAATCGAATCCCAGGTTGGCACGCAAGTTCTGGGCGAACTTGAAGTGATGATCGTAGACATTGACAATCTGGCTTCCCGTTGTAGCCTTGAGCTTCTGTGCATTGGCGTTCTGTCCGTCGGGATTGAGAATCAGGTCGATGCCTTTCGGATTATAGACGTCGTAGGTAGACATCTGAATGCCGGTCATGCTGAAGTTGTTGCTAATCCATACAAACGGTATGCGCCCGGTGAAGATACCCACTCCGCCACGAAGGATGAAGCGACGGTCGCTATTGATGTCCCAGCGGAAGCCGAAGCGAGGGCTCCACAGAGGCGCACTTGAAAGCTTGTGATTGGTCTTCACGTCCCAGTCCCGATTCATCACGATGCGCTTGCCATGATCGTCTGAAACCATGCTGCGCAACTTGGCATAGGCATTGAAGGGGGCGTTTTCTGCAGGCTCATCGAAGAAGAGCGGCACATCCATGCGCAAGCCGTAGGTAATCTGAACGTTGTTGGCAACGTCCCACCTGTCCTGAGCATAGAATCCAAGTTGCCCAGCAGTAAAGGCCGACTTCCAGCGCGGGTCACCCGTCACCTCGACATTGGCAAAGCCCAGTCGATACTGGCTGATGTAGGCATAGGTGGGATCAATAGCGCCTGCCATATAGTCATCGTAGTAGCGATTGAAGTTGTCGAGACTATTAAAGTAGTAGGTTCCATGGGCATCCTGGATGTAGAGATTGGCAAACTTGTAGATTTCGTTATGGGTACCGAAGGTCATGGTGTGGGCACCGCGATACCACGTGAGGTTGTTCTCCAGTGTGTAGATGTCCTGATCGAGCGAATTGGCCATTGATGAGCGCTCGTTTCCGATGTTGAGCGTGCCTCCTCGGCGCAGTGTCACTTTCTGACCATTCTGCTCATATCCTGCGCTTCCGACGTTGCGGATGTTGATCATCGGGAAGGGTCGCATGATGTCGCGCTGGTCGCGAACGCGCACATAACTTCCACGGAACTCATTGCTCAGATTGAGAGAAAGCCGACTCTGCAATTCGGCAGAAAACGAGTTGGTTACGCTTTTGAAAGGATAGGTGTAGCTATCATCATTGAGCGAGGTGGAACCGCTGGTATTGTTCAGCTGCTTGGCATTGACAAGGCTCCATCGCAGGCTGAACTTGTTGAATTCGTTGATGTTCCAGTCGATTTTGGCTCCGGCCTTGGTGCTCTTGGTATAGGTGTCAGGATTGGCAAACATGCCGTTGTAGGTGTAGCCCTGCTTGGCTGCGAGTGCCTTCACCTTGTCGAGCACGGCATCAGCATTGGTGTCGCCTATGCTCTGATAGCCTGCCGACCCATACTGCTGCACGTAGAGCGCATCCATGTCGCGGGTTGTGATCTGAGAGCCATCGGTGCCATAGCCAAAGAGATTGGGGTATTCCTTGTTGGTCTTCTCGAAGTTGGCAAAGAAGAACAACTTGTTCTTGATGATAGGTCCGCCGAGCGTGACGCCCAGCTGATACTCCGTCTGCTCATCATAGGCACTGCTGTAGTTGCCATCGGCCATTTTGTATTTCTTTCCTATGAGATGATGGTCGTAGCCATAGCCGTAGAGCGAACCGTGGAACTGGTTGGTACCGCTCTTGGTAATGGCGTTGATGGCTCCACCGGTGAAACCGCTCTGACGCACATCGAAAGGAGCCACGCTGACCTGAATCTGCTCAATGGTCTCCATGGAAACGGGTTGAGTGCCGGCCTGCCCGCCATTGGAGCCGCCCGAGGAGAGTCCGAAAACGTCGTTGTTCATGGCGCCATCTATCATAAAGGAGTTGTAGCGGTTGTTGGTTCCTGCAAACGACATCACGCCACTGTTGGTCACCGTCAGTTGCGGATTCAGACGAGCCACATCGGCAATGCCATGTAAGATGCTCGGCATGTCGTTGATCTGCTCTGCACTGATACTCGTGGCGGCACCTGTCTTGGTGGCATTGAGACCACTTTTTCCCGTCACGACCAATTCTTCCAACACTCGCGTATCCTCATCAAGCGAGCATGAAAGCGTCTGCGATTCTCCGAGCAGCAGGCTGACGTTCTCAAAAGTCTTCGTGACATGCCCCACATAGGTGACTTCCACCTTATATGGTCCGCCCGGACGCATACCCTGAATGGTGTAGCGGCCTCTGGAATTGGTCACAGCACGATAGACGGTTCCCGAGGGTTGGTGGGTGGCCGTGATGGTGGCTCCGATGACCTCTTCTCCCTCCGACAAGATTTTACCATTGATACCAGATGTAGTAACCTGCGCCATGGCCGATGCGGCACACAGCGTCACAATGGCAAGCAGAAGATGCAATCTTTTCAGCATAACGTTGAAGTTTGATTTAAGAATTGATAATGTTTTTCTATTTTTCTGCAAATATAATTAAAAAAATCCATAACAGAGCATGCACGGGCAGCTTTTTTTGCCTATTTCTTGCTCCATCATGTTCGGGCAGAGACCATCTGCCGAATCGAAGTGAAGATCTTCGCGATACTCTCCCTCCATGGCGAAACGTTCTCACCGGCATCGATACAGAAGTCTTTAGAAAAACACGCCACTTACGGTGAGTAAGCGTCGGGCTTACTCGCCGTAAGTGGCACACGTTCTCGCTTCACTGATTATCAGCTGTTTATGAATACAAAAAGCTCGCGGGATTGTTCATAATAACTCCCTGCGCAAGGGGAGACAGGGATTCAACGCATAGCCCCCTACTCTTTTCTTCTCCAGATGAGCACCATTTTGCGCCCGATGGTCAGCAGGTTGAGCAGCGAAACGAAGACGAAAAGAGCCACACCCAGACAAACGGCAGGCATGAAAGAGCCGCCACTGACTTGGGGGAAGAAGTCGGCCAGACGACCCATGTAGTAAGCGCGCACAAACCACAAGCCACCCAGGGCAGCTGCCAGCACCACGGCATTGAGCCCTATGGCCAGCAGCTGATAGGGACGGGCCACCTGGCGAGGGCTATAGCCCATGAGCAGCAGGTTTTCCAGCTTCGAGGCATTCTTCTCTACCAGCAGATAGATGCTGAGCATGAGGATATAGAAGCTCAGCACCGCAATGACCAGGCCAATGGCCATGACGAGCACCACCACCAGCCGCAGGAATCCCACGGTGCGCTCTGCATCCAGCCGGTCGTCCTCGGTGTCGTAGGAACGCCGCTCCAGGAACTTATGAATGCGTTCGTCGGTGGGATTGTCCACCTGAACGAGCAGGCGCGTAGGTTCCGACTCGGCATTCGGCGCATATTGGGCATTGCTCCACACCATGAACGACTGCGGCACGAGGATGGAGTTCAGCCGGCCCGAAAGCCCTACCACACGCCCCCGGAACTCATCGCGCTGCCCACCAGCCCCGCGAATGACAATCCGCAGGTCTACCATGCCGAGCACGCCATCGCTGATTTTGGGCAAACCGTGGCTTTGGGCAAAGCCGAAGTTATACATATTAATATAAGAACGGGGAATGATGACGGGCACCTCGCGCCCTCCCTCCTTATAACTCCAGTCGGTCAGCGGCACATCAATGAAGTCGTCGGGCACGCTCTCCAAAAAGAACTCCGAATTAAGCAGGCTCTGTCCGCCCACGCCCATCGAAGCGTCGAGTTTATATTCGGCACGGGTGAACTGGCCGGTCTTCGTGACAAAGGGCTGCTCCTCGATCTCGTTCACTTCGTCGCGGCTGAAACTGTTGCCGCGCGAGGAAAGCGCATTGGCAGCTCCAATCTTCTTGCTGATGATGATGAAGTCGCTCTTCATGAACGAATCTTCGGCAGTGAAAACGGGCAGTACGTCGCGATAGAACTGAAAGCCAAGCAACACAATGAGCATGCCCACCAGATTGGCCAGGAAGAAACCGGCCAACTGTGGCACACTGATGTGCTGACGCAATAATTTCCAAACAAGTGACACAGCGATTAATCTTTACTATTTACTTATTACAATGATAGAATCCACGTCATCAAACCTTGAGGGTCTTCTCATAAGGCAAAGGGATGTGCTTGCCAATGCTCGTGACGATGATGCCGGCTCCCTGGCTCTTGGCCTCATCGAGCATGAGCTTGCCCATGAGCCGGGCATTGCCGTCATCGAGATGGCTGATGGGCTCATCGGCCAGCAGGAAGTCGAAGGGCTGCACCAGACATCGCATTAACGCCACGCGCTGCTGCTGGCCAAACGACATGCGCTCTACCTTGACATCGCGCTTATCGGCTATGCCCAGCACGTCAAACCACTCCTTGATTTGCTTTTCCGACTTATAGCCGGTCATTCGGTTTTTGATTTCCACGTTTTCCCAGGCTGTCAGCTCGGGGAAAAGTCGCAATTCCTGAAACAAATAGCTGATGTGCTCACGCCGGATGTTCACCCAGTCGGCCACGCGGAAGCGCCGCGTGTCACGGTCGTCGAAGAGCAAACTGCCCGTGAAGTCGTGCCGATAGCCAATGATGTAGCTGCAGAAAGTGCTCTTGCCCTTGCCGCTGTCGGCTTCGACGAGATAGAGATGCCCGCGCTCGAAAACCTGCTCTTGCCGCCACACATCCGACTGGCACTCGCTTAGCGAGGCAAAGACCTGGGGAACAACATTCTTAAAACTGATGGTCTGCATATCATTCTTATTCTTTATCAACCGTATAGACGATGGAAGTAAGCTTGCCAAAAAGCGGCTCCAGCAATTGGGATATGATGCTAAGAGCCTCGTTGTCGATGGACTGGAAATCCATGGAAAAGGCAAACCGCTTGCCTTCCACCCCTGCCGTCTTTTGGGCAGACGATGCCGGAAGTGAGGCCAGCTGTCGGGCCTGGGCTTCTGAGTTTCCGCTGAAAAAGAGGGGATGCTGATGGCGGAATGCGCCGAAATAATAATGTGTCCGCCCCGAAACGAAGACGTAGGACGAGCCCGGGGCCGGCCCGCTCCAGTCGTCAATGCGGCTGCCCTGAGGACACGACTGCTTCCAATAAGACACGTCCTTCAGAAAGTTGGTGTTGCGCAGGCTGGCCACCATGCCCAGGTCGGGCATCTCATGGGCAACGTTGTCGATAGAGAGTAGCATGTCTCCGTCGATGCTCCGGATGATATTGTCCATATCTATGGCCATATTGATTCCGGCGAGCACAGACTGCAGGCTTTTGTTTTGCTGCAGAAGTGGCAGGAACTTGTTGCCGTCTACATTCAGCCAGAGTTTCATCTGCCCTGGGCCTCCGTGGAGGAAGTTCTGTCCTATGGGGCGAAAAGTCTGCCAGTTCTGCTTGATTGCTGCATTCACGGTTTTGTTGAAGGAGAAAGGCTCGCCTTCCACGTGCAGACGTCCGTCGGCCACCTTCATACGGGCAGAAATGACTACCTGGCTGTCATCGGCATCTTTCGGTGCGCCTATCATGAAGAGCGGCGCCACCTTATCGGGCAAAGCCCTGACACGCGCTACCATGTTCATGCCGCCATCCAGAGAGTCGAGTTTCTCGAAGATGGGCGTTCCCTTGATGCCTCCATCCTCATCCTGCGAGAGATACTTGGCCATCTGCGCCATGGTGGCCGTTTGCTGGGCAGCCACAATAGGCCCCATCACCATGACGGCCTTGCCGGAAAAGCCCACCATCCAGGCGCCGTTTATCACCGAAAAGCGGAAACCGCGATGCTCTCTGACGGCCTCAGCTTGCTGACTGCCCGACAGTTTGCCCAGCCATTGGCCTAGCTTCTTCTCACTGCTCACCTTGGCCACCATGCCCAAATTGCCGTCAGGCGACTCAAAGAGATAGAACTTCTGCGAGAAGTCTATGCCGCAATCGCCAGGGTCGCTCACCTTGAGGAGCGACATCATGACATTGGCTTTGGCTCCAAGGTTGGATTCCTTGGCCGTTTGTGCCATGTCGACCGACAGGAGCGCCGTGCAGCCATCGGGGATGGCATTCACATAGTCGGCGTCGGCGCACGACGAAAAAAGTACCAGCATGGCAGCTGCCACGAACTGAAGTATTGTTTTCATGAATCTTTTCTTTTGTTTATAGTCGCAATGACAGATGTGCCATTGTCACCGCCATGAGACCGGCAGTCTCGGTGCGCAGACGGCTACTGCCCAGCGAGACGCTCTCAAAGCCGCAGGCCAGGGCTCGTTGAACCTCGTCAATGGAGAAGTCGCCCTCTGGCCCTATGAGCACGGTGACCGCCGAATGGGCTTCGTCGGCCTGAAGCAGACGGAAGAAATCCTGGCGGGCCACCTCGTCATAGCAGTGGGCAATGTACTTGCGCCCCTCATGTGGGGCGGCTATGAACTCGTCAAACGGGCACATCCCGTTCACCACGGGCTTCCATGCCTTGCGGCTCTGCTTGGTGGCTGAAACCACTATTTTGTCTATACGGTCGGTGCGAATCACCTTGCGCTCAGAGAACTGGCAACTAAGGAACGTCAGTTGGTCGAACCCCACTTCGGTGGCCTTCTCTGCCATCCACTCCATGCGTTCCATCATCTTGGTCGGTGCAATGGCCAGATGGATTTGCCCGTGCCACGCCTTCTGCTGAGGCAAAGCCCTCCGCACGGTGTAAAGACAACGCTTGTTGGTGGCGAGGCTCACCTCCGCCTCAAAGAACGAGCCCTGCCCGTCGATGAGGAAGATCTCGTCGCCTGCCTGCAAGCGCAGCACGCGAATGGCATGAAGTGCTTCGTCGGGAGGCAACTCACCAGACGGGGCAACGCCGGGAACATAGAAATAGCGCGCTTCCTTCATAGCTGTCGGTCGGCATTGTCGGGGTTGTCCTTGCTCCATTTGCGACGCCTCATTTCGTCGCGCAAATGAGAGGCCAGCTCATAGTTTTCTTCGCCGATGGCCGTTTCGAGTGCCTCCTTCAGCATGTCGTTGCTCAGCGTGTTGACGGGAATGGCCACTCCGTTGGTGCCCTGCTTGAAGGCCACCGACTGGCGGTTCATCAGGTTTTGCTCGATGAAAAGCGGCAAACGCGCAATGAGCGACAGCAAAACGCCGTCGCTCACGCGGATGGGTATCATGTCGAAGGTGAACTTGTTGAGCAGCACCGCCCGGTATTGCCCCTCCACGAGTCCGTTGATAAGTACTTCGTAGTGCAGTTCGTCCATATCGCCCACCACCCGGCAAAGCACTTCGGGCAGCAGAATCGGATTGACGGGTGCATCGCCAAGACGCATGCTCAACTCATAGGCCATCGCCTTGTCGCATACCACTGACAATTGCCGGGACTCCTGCTCGTCGGTAAGCACCAGCAGCGCCACCTCGCTGGACCCAACAATCTCTGATACGCCCTTCAGCTTCAGCCTGACTTTGTTCATGCCTTCTTCTTGTCTGGATTGAAAATGATTGCAAAGGCGACGCCCACAACCAGTGCAAAACCGGCGAAGATGAACCAGCACGTCTGCCAGTCGCCCTGCAAGAATCCGTCTTGCCATGAACAGTAATGATTAACTATCTCACCTGCAGCAAGCGTGCCGATGGTGGCACCTAAGCCGTTGGTCATCAGCATGAAAAGACCCTGGGCTGAAGCTTTGACCGAGGGGCTGCACTCTTGGTCAACAAACATGGCACCCGACACATTGAAGAAGTCGAAGGCCACACCATAGACGATGCAGGAGAGGATGAAGAGGATAACGCCCGGCATGGCAGGATTGCCCACGCCGAAGAATCCGAAGCGGAACACCCAGGCAAACATCGACATGAGCATCACTCCCTTGATGCCATAGCGGCGCAGGAAGAAAGGTATCATGAGGATGCAGAGGGCTTCGCTTATCTGGGAAATAGAGGTGAGCAACGTGGCATTATTGGCGGCAAACGAAGAGGCAATCAGCGGATCGGCACTCCCCTTGAAGCTCGTGATGAACGGGCCGGCATAGCCATTGGTCACCTGCAGCGACATGCCCAGCATGGCTGAGAAGATGAAGAAAAGCGCCATCTTCTTTGTCTTGAACAACTTGAAGGCATTCAGCCCGAAAGACTCTGCCAGCGTCTGGGCAGGCTTCTTCTCCAGCTTGCACTCGGGAAGCGTGAAGCAATAGAGGCAGAGCAGAAGGCTCAGCACACCCGACACGAAGAACTGCATATAGGTATACTGGAACTTATAGGCGTTCTCGCCAAGCGTGAACGTGAAACCGCCATCGTCAAGCGCGGCGCAATTGACAAACCACATGGTGGCAATAAAGCCCACCGTTCCCAGCACGCGGATGGGCGGGAAATCCTTCACCGTGTCGAGCCCTTCGTTCTTCAGAATGGTGAACGCCGTAGTGTTCGACAGCGCAAGCGTGGGCATATAGAAGGCCACACTGATGGTATAAACGGCAATAAAGAGGCTCTTGCCCGGCAACTCATTGCCAAAACCGGCCTGCAAGCCCATATACCAGAGGCAAAGCATGGCTGCGCCCGCCACCAGATGGCACAAGCCAAGCAGGCGCTGGGGCTGAATATACTTGTCGGCCACAATGCCCATGATGGTCGGCATAAAGATTGAAACGATGCCCTGAATGGCATAAAACCAGGATATCTGGCCGCCCAGACCGGCACTGCCAAGATAATTCCCCATACACGTAAGATAGGCACCCCAAACGGCGAACTCAAGGAAGTTCATCAGTGCCAGGCGAACTTTGATATTCATATTGCTTCGTAGTGTTTAGAGTTTCAAGTGCAAAGATAAGAAAAAAGGCCGAAAAGGCGAACGTTTTTGGAAGATTATCGCATATATTTAACTATTGACCAGTTTCAGGAAGTGAGAACGCCACCCACGATGAGTAAGCATGCCTATGACGCCTCAAAAGCACGCCTTTTAGCCGTCGTGAGAGGCGCACTTTCCTGACGAGAACCGAACGGCCGTTTCCCCGTTTTGTAAGAATAGTTCACATAGCAAAGCCCCTCCAGTGGCTTCACTTACTAGATAATATAGGCGGGCAGCTTGTCAGCGGTGAAGACAGAGGAGGAAAGAGCAGAACAAAGAGGAACAAATGGGGGG
>CAMOPD010000028.1 GCA_946622085.1 uncultured Prevotellaceae bacterium
AGGGGCTCTTTGGCGCTTCGGTCTTCTCCCCTTTGGGGAGACGGGAGAGGGGCTCATTTCAGCTGCTTCACGGGGAAGGTGAAGTAGGTGTCGGGGAAGGGCTCATCCTTCAGCGTGAAGTGCCACCACTCCGAGCTGAGCGGCTTGAATCCGTGGCGCATCATGGCCTGGCGCAGAATCATGCGGTGGCGGAACTGCTCGGCGGTGATGCTTCGTCCCGTGGGGCTCTTGCTGTTGTCGCCGGTGTATTGTCCCGTTTCGGGGTTGCCGCAGAAGTCAGGATGGCTCTCCGGCCCGAACCAGTCGAACGTGCCTCCCATGTCGAGTTCCTTCTCGGTGGCCATGTCGAAGAGCGTCAGGTCAACCGTGGAGCCCCTTGTATGGCCGCTGCGCTCGTTGATGTACTCCTGTTCGAAGAGCACGCTCTTGTCCAGGTCGGGATAGAAATAAGACTTCATGCGTGTGTCGCCGATGTTCTGTGCCCAGCGCACGAAGTGGTCTACGCCCATCTGCGGCCGGTAGGCATCGTAGATTTTCAGCCGGTAGCCCTGCGCCTTCACATCGTCGCTCACGGCGCGCAGGCTGTCGGCGGCGCGCTTGGTGAGCAGTGCGGTGGGTTCCAGATAGCCGTCGATGCGGTCGCCCACAAAGTTGTAGGTGCCATAATAGCGAATCTCCATGATGGCATCGGGCACGGCTTCGGCCAGGGTGGTGAACTGGCTCGCGTCGGCAGGGTCGACGCTCCCGTCAGCCTCAGCCCAGTTCTTGCCCTTCGTCTTCTTGGCAAACTCTTCCCTGGCCTTTTGCATCTGCTTCAGGAAGCGGTCGCTGGTGTGCAGTTTGGCAATGGCCACCGAGGCCACCAGCCTTCCGGCATCTACGTCGCTCTGCCAGTGGGCGCCCACGATGACGCGGCTCTCGCCATACATATAGCCGCGGGCCATGATGGTGTCGATGCGTGCGGGGTTGATTTCTGAGAGCAGCAGAGCCGAGCTCCATCCCAGGATGGTGTGGCCCGAGGGGTAGGAGCCGTTGTGGCGCAGCTCGTCCTCTTCCCAGCTGGAGAGCATGTGCTCCTGGAAGCGCATGAAGGGTCGCTTGCGCATGTAGTGCTTCTTGGGCAGCGTGCCTATTTTCTCGGCAGTGGCCGTGCCGTCGCGCAGCAGGCGGTAGATTTCGGGCGTCTCCGTGGGCGAGATCTTCAGTCCGAAGGGCTCGCTGAACTCGCGTATGATGCAGTCGAGACTGTATTCGGCATCGCGCATGGCAATGGCGGCGCGCTCGGGGTTGAGGCGCTGCTGCTTGCCCCAGAAGTAGCGCATCACGTCGTGGGCGAAATGCTCGCCCGTGGTGTCGGGCGGTGCGGGCAGGAAGTGCAGCATGTCGGGCATGTCAGACGTGTGGAAGTAGGGGTTGGCCTTCTCCGTGTCGGCCACTTGGGCAAAGCCGCTTTGAGAGCTGCAGAGCATAGGGATGGCAGCCAGCATCCACATCAGAATCTTCTTCATATTCATTCGTGTTGTTTGGTTTTTTTCTTGAAAGTCACCACAAATATAAGCATTTTTCATCGTCCATCCCTCACTTTGCCCAGGAAAAAATGCTCCCTGCTGGTTTTTTCGTCCCGGCCTACTTCTTCGCAACCCCCGCCAACAAAGGTTTTCCGGGCGCCGGAAAAGAGTGGAGAGTGCACCGCAAAAACTAAAATCACGTCGTGATTCTATGGAATCATGACGTGATTTTATGGAATCGTGACGTGATTCCATGGAATCATGTCGTGATTTTAGTTTTTGCAGCCCGATTTCTTTGACTTTCCAGGCTTCTGGCAATGTTTTGTTGCCTTGCCCGTTTTACCTGCCGAGAAGCCCTTGCCGGCGTCCCACAGAACAATCAAGTGAAGCCCACGTTCTTGAAGTTCCGAAACATGCGTTAATTTGACTTTACCGGGCAGCAATAATTCAAATTATTTGGCATTTTGTTTTGAACTATTACAATTTTTTCTTATATTTGCCACAGATTATAAATCTCTGCTTTCGGGCAGAGGTGAAAAGAATAACATTCTTTTTTAGTAGTAGCTGGAAATCAGCACATAGAGATGAAGAGTTATTTTGATTTTTATAATCAAAGGTGTTGTCTGCGCTCAGAGTAGTGCAGTGACCCTCTCTATTGGCTCCAGCTTAAACCTTTTTTCCAGTGCTTGCCTCCAGCAGTCTTTTCGAGGCAGCCTGAGCAGCTTTTCTATTACAATACTTTTTTTCGAGGGAACAATGAGGGACAAATCGCAGGGTATACGCTATTTTTTCTATCCCACGCACCCACACATACATACTCCATAGTCTTTTCAGCTATCGTTCCCCCTACTTTATTTACGCGCGAACATATATATATAATATAGATTAAAGGAGAAGAGGAGAGTTCCAGTTTCAGAGTGACGAGTTGTGATTACTGTAGAGGCGTATGAGCCCATTCACAACTCTTGCGACTCTTGCAATTCTTATCTCGTCGCTCGCCGCTCGTCGCTCGATGCTTCTCTCCCTGACCATCCAAAACTGAACTTTACTTGCAGACGGTCTGGTCTGCACGAATGCTACTAATCATTACCTGTCCGGGGGCTCATGGCAGTGGTCCATGACGCCCTGGCGGGTGAAACTTTGAGGATATGCTTGAACATCAACCGCAGCAGCGGCTTCAGTGGTTTCCCATGCGGGTGACCTACAGGAGGGAATTGAAGCTGAAGGCACAGTTTGAAGCCTTGGGAATAGAGTGTTTTGTGCCCATGCGCTATGAATTGGTGGACACCGATGAGGGTCCTCGCCGCCAGCTCGTGCCAGCCATACACAACCTGATTTTCGTGCGGTCTACCCAGGAGGAGCTGACCTTCCTGAAGATGCATCGCCAGGAGTTTGAGCCCCTGCGCTACATGATGAGACCCAGCGAGGAGGGGAATGTCATTCTGCGCGTGCCCGACCGCGAAATGGAGAACTTCCTGCGGGTGGCCAGCATTCAGGACGACAGCGTGATGTTTCTCGACTACAACGACTTCATCAGCAAGGTGGGCAGGCGCGTGCGCGTCAATGAGGGCCACTTTGCCGGCGTCGAGGGAGTGATCAAGCGCATCAGGAAAAACAAGCACGTGGTGGTGCAGATAGAAGGCGTTGCTGCTGTGGCCATCACGTTCGTGCCCGCAAGTTATCTGACGCTCATTGAATAGAGCCCCTCTCCCGTCTCCCCCAAGGGGAGAAGCCCGCAGCGCCAGACGCATTTCTCTCTCCTAAAGTTTATCTTTTCAACTTCTTATATAGTACCATGGACAAATATTCAAGACTTTTAGAGAATCTTCCCTTCGACTTGCTGCACATTGCGCAATCGTTTGCCAATGACAACAAGTCGCCGAAGATTGAGCCTGCCCATTTGCTGCGCGCTCTGCTGCACAAGAGTGCCGGACTGGTGAATTTCATCGAGGATACGCTCGACGAGGACTATTACTATATGGTTGACTGGGCCGACATGCGCATGAAGCAATGCGACAAGTCGCCCTACAGCATGAAAGGCATTGAGCTGTCGCACGACGCGGAGAACGTGGTGAAGGAAGCCCAGAACATCAGCGAGAAGTGCGGGCTGCAGGAAATCAGTGCCCCCTGTCTGCTGGCTTCGCTGGTGACGCCGGGCATCGGCTTCAGTTATGAGCAGCTCAAGACGCTGCCCCTGAGGGCCGAGAAGATTGTGCAGACCATCAGCTCGGGAGCACCCCTGCCCACCGCCGGACAGGCGGCAACGCCGAGCCCGTCGGGCGGCGCTTCCCAGGCCGACAACGACTATTGCGTGGCCATGCTCTCCGAGGTGGCCGAGGGTGCCGTCATGGGCTTCGACCATGAAATACGCTCCATGGTGGAGGTGCTGGCCAGGAAAGACCGCGCCAACCTGCTCGTCATCGGCGAGACGGGAGTGGGCAAGACCAGTCTCATCATGGGCATCCTGCAACGCCTCAAGGAGAAACGCGTGCCCGCTTCGCTCGAGGGCCTGCAGCCCTTCGAGCTCGACCTGATAGCACTGAGCCAGGGAGTGAGCTACAAGGGCGAGATAGAAGACCGCTTCAAGCGGGTGACCGAGAGCCTGCAGAGCCAGACGCAGCCCCTGCTCGTGATAGAGAACTTCCATCGCGTGGAGGACAAGCAGTCGACGCTCAACGGCATCTTGCCGGGACTCAAGAAACTGCTCTCCAAAAACCAGCTGCAAGTGCTGCTCACGGCCACCATCGACGGATTCACCAAAGACATTGAAAAGGACAAGGAGCTGACGGCGTTCTTCGAGAAAATCACGGTGGAAGAGCCCACCGAGGAGCAGGCCGTAGAGATACTGCAGAGCAAGCGCGAGAGCTACGAGCAGTTCCACCATCTGCCCATCGACGACGACGTGCCGGCCGAAATCGTGCGCCTGGCCAAGCGCTACATGCCCGACCGCCGGCTGCCCTCCTCGGCCCTCGACTTGCTCGACCGCGCCCTCTCGTCGGTGAAGATTGACAACGAGATGGCCGCCCTCGACGGCCAGGCCCCCCGGCAGGAGAAGCTGCAGAAGGACAGCGTGCGCGACGTGGTGTCGAAGATGACCGGCATACCCATGGGCAACATCCAGAGCGAAGAGCGCGAGAAGCTCTCCCATGCCGACGCCATTCTGCACCGGCGCGTGGTGGGGCAGAACCATGCCATCAAGAGCATTCTCGACGCCATCTACGAAAGCCGCTCAGGGCTCAACAAGAAGGGGCAGCCCATGGGCTCGTTCTTCTTCCTGGGCCCCACCGGAACGGGAAAGACCGAGCTGGCCAAGTCGCTGGCCGACTTCCTGTTCAACGACGAGACGGCCATGCTGCGCTTCGACATGTCGGAATACAAGGAAGAGCACTCCGTGGCACTGCTCTACGGCGCGCCTCCGGGCTACGTGGGCTACGAGGAGGGCGGACTGCTGGTCAACCAGATACGGCAGCACCCCTACAGCGTGGTGCTCTTCGACGAGATAGAGAAGGCTCACCGGTCGGTGTTCGACCTCTTCCTGCAGATTCTCGACGAAGGCAAGCTGCACGACCGACTGGGGCGCGTGGGCGACTTCTCCAACTCGCTCATCATCTTCACCTCCAACATCGGCTCCGACTACATATTCCAGTCGTTTGGCGAAGGCCGCGTGCCCACCCACGACCAGCTGCTCGAAGTGATGCAGGGGCAGTTCCGCCCCGAGTTCCTGGCCCGACTGACCGAGATTGTGCCTTTCTCGCCCATCACCGGGGAAATGATCGACCGCATCTTCGACATCCACATCAAGAACCTGCTCAAGACGCTCCATGAGCAGAACATAGAGCTCGTGATCGACGAGACGGCCCGCAAATACGTCACCCGCGTGGGCTTCAATGCCCACTATGGCGCCCGACCCATCCTCGGCATCATCCGCAAGGAGATACGCCGTCCGCTCTCCAAACTCATCATCTCGGGACAGATAGCCCCCGGCGACACCGTCACCATGAAGTATGACGAGGAGAAAAAGGAGATGAGCTGGGACATCGACTCGCCCGACGAGGAGGGGGGTGAGCCGCCCGTCACGCTCACACCCTGAGGCAGAAAAGAATTCACCAAAAATCATCAAAACAATCAATCACCATGGCAAGAAAAACCGTCATTACCAAAGTGCTGGACGTTGACGCCAAAGACGGCATCATAGAATTCCCGCAAAACAAAACCCTTTATGCCGACCAGTTCACCGACGAGGCTCCCACCAACGACGAAGACCGCGAGGTGTTCAAGCCCAAGAACATGAAGGAAGTGTTTGAACACTATCAGCCCTCCAAGAAAGGCATCGCCCTGGAAACCGAAGAGGGCGGAGCCGTCTATGAGGACTTCGACTTCAAGCAGCTCAAGGACTTCGAGGACGAGCAACTCATCGAGCAGAGCGAACTGCTGAGCAAGGAGAAAAACAAGGTGGATGCCTATAATGCCGTCATCCGCCAGCTGGAAAAGAACAAGACTCTGCGCAACGCCCTGAAGAACGAGGCCGCACGAGGCGACCTGAAGGACGCGCTGAAGTCGCTCCTGGCCGAACTGGAAGAGGCCGACTGAGGCCCCGACCGATGAGACCGTTTTTTAAATGCTTTAATGTTTAATATTTAATTCTGATAATACATCATTATGTCAGCAGAAGAACAGAAAAAAGAAGCTCTCGGCGAGGAATTGCAACTCAAAGAGAGACAGAAGGTTGAAGCACCTGCCAAATCGCTGCAGGAGAGCATTGCCGGGCTCGACAAGTTCGGCGGGTTCCAGCTCCTGAAGGGACTCATCAAGGGCATCGAGAACATGGACCCGCGCCGAAAGGCTGTGAAGAACATCTTCCTCTCAGACTCGGCCTACAAGGACTCACGCACAAAACTCAGAAACGAGCTCTCGCTTTGGGTGTCGATACTCGAAGGACAGGCCACCGACCCCATGGCCATCATCGACGCCTGCAAGCAGGAGCGCGACAAGGCTGAGCAGAACATGAAGACCAACCTCTTCACCATTCACGACGAAGTGAAGAAACTCGAGGTCACCTACCGTTCGCTCGACTCTTTCTTCGCCAACGCCGGGCAGGGCAAGATAGACTGCATCTCGCTCATGAACGTCAACAAGGACGAACTGGAATACCACGACTCCGACGACACCGTGGCCATTCGCGACGAGATGGAGCGCTACTACGACCGCCTGAGCCTGAAAAACAACTACAGCCTGCTCGTGGTGCCAGGCTATCTGGGCGATGCCGCCACCATACGCATGTGGGCCGACACGGCCTATCGCAACAAGGTCATCATGCTCACCGACTTCCGCGACAGCCTCGACTTCGACATGCTCAAGAACGAACTCGACGACGCCAACCTGCAGAGCCAGGACGCCAAGCTGGCCAACGTCGTCATGACGTGCAACTACATCCTGGGACGCAAGAAGTCGGAACTGGCCGGCGAGGACGACGACGTCTATCTGCCCGCCTCCGCCGCACTGGCCGGAAAGATGACCAACACCGAGGAGATTGTCATCGCACAGGGAGCGGCCGGCAAGAAATACGGCACACTGAGCAATGTGAAGGGAGCACGACTCGACCTGCGCAAGTCGGAAATTGCTGCCCTCATCGACCAGGGAGTCATCCCCATGGTCGAGGAAGACGGACGCACCATGGCCTTCTCCAACCGCTCACTCTACAACGGTGCTACCATCGGACTGCAGGAGTATCCCATCGTGCGCGTGTTCGACTGGATAGGCAAGGTGTTCCAGAACTTCTTCAACGACGAGGCTTTCATCAACTGGAACTCGCAGGTGAAAGCCGACCTGCAGCAGGCCGTGCACGACTTCCTGAGCGACTACAAAGGCCCAGGCAAGCTCATCGAGAACTACAATCTCAAGGGCATCAACCAAGACCCCAAGACGAAGGACATCTCCGTGCAGGTGGAACTGAAGCCCTTCTTCGCCGCCAAGAACTTCTTCATAGAGCTGACCGGACACAACGGACAGGCCGGAGTGGAATGGGATCAGAATATCACCTAACCCCGAAAAACCATTATTACTAACTTTTTAAAAACAGATTTCAAATTATGGCAACAAGAACAACAACACTCAATGCTGACGGCATCAAAGAGCGCGAAGTGCTCTACGTGCGCTATGAACTCAACCAGCAGACCGACGTGGAAGGACAGCCCACGGGAACCACACGCGGCGGAAAAATCAGAATCAGAGTAAAGTCGAACGACGACGGCAACACCGACCTGCTCGAATGGATGTGCGACACCTATATGAGCAAGAGCGGCACCATCTCCTATCCCAACCGACAGGGCGGCGAAATGAAGGCGCTCACCTTCAAGGAGGGCTACATGGTGGAATATGCCGAAACCTACGACTCCACCAACTCGCTGCTGCAATATGAGGAGTTCACCATCTCGGCCAAGGAAATCTCGGTGGGCAATGCTCGCCACAACAACCGCTGGACCATCGACAACTAATCCTTCTCATCTAAAAGCTACGAGTGACAAGCGCCGAGTTACGAGCTGTGAATAGCTTTTTATGCCAGCAGTAATCACAACTCGTCACTCGTAGCTCGTCACTCCGAACTCCTCCTTATCAAAAAACTACCCACCATGGCTCTACAGGGAAAACTCAAAATAGGCCACAAGGAATATGGCATCGTGCAGTGCCAGTATGAGTTCTCACAATCGTGCGACGACACCAACAAGCCCACCTCGCGCCCCCGTGGCGGCGCCATCACCTTCGTCATGCCCGCCACCAGCGACGACGACCTCTTCTTCTATAAATGGATGTTCAGCAAGACGGAAGTCAACAGCGGCACGTTCACCTTCACCGTGTGGACCAAGGAAAACCGCCGCAGCTACAAGACCGTGGCCTTTGAGAATGCCTATTGTACCAACCTGCGCGACTTCTTCAACGACAGCGACAGCAAACTCATGTACACCACCGTCACCATCATTGCCGAAATCATCACCATCGGGTCCAACGACATCGCACAGTTTGACAACGAATGGACCTGAGAGAGTTCAGAGTTCTGAACTCAGAGTGACGATCTGTGATTAGTCTTGGCGCATGAGGTATTGACTTTCCCTTCGGCCGTCGATTTTCAATTCATAACTTGTCACTCGTAGCTCATAACTCTGTACTCACAGCCCCTCTCTCCTCTAAAAAACTCTCCTCTATATTTCAACTTCTCAACCTTTTAGCCTCGCCCCGTGTCAATATCCATCAAAAGCATTACCGTGAGCATAGCTGGAACCTCCTCCAACATGTTCAAAATAGAACTTGACGGGTCGAAGTTCCGCCTCGACAACTTCGCGTTCAGTCAGCAGCTGCTTGCCCCCAACACGCTCTCCTTCTCCATGTATAAAGACCCCCTGGAGGACATCAGCGAAACCCAGTTCACCGTCTGCAGCTCCATCATTGGCAAGCCCGTGATGCTCATGCTGCAAACCGACCCCATGGAGCAGGAGATTCCCACCTTCTCAGACGGCGGCAAGATGAAGGAAATAGAGTTCAAGGGACTCATCATCTCTGCTGCCGGCAACCGCAGCGAAACGCAGTATAGGGTCGACGTGGAGGCCGTGGGGTGGGAGGCATTGCTCAACAACAATCCCTCGTGCAAATCATACGAGGAGAAGAATCTGCAGGAAATAGCCGAAGACGTGCTCACCGACTGCGGCGAGCTCGACTTCGAGGTGAAGCCCCGCTACGCCGACGTCATACCCTACACCCTGCAATACAACGAAACCCACTACCAGTTTCTCTGCCGGCTGGCCTGCCGCTATGGCGAGTGGCTCTTCAGCAACGGCAAGAAACTCATCTTCGGCAAGATGCCCGAGGGAGAGTCGGTCACGCTCTTCTACCCCAGCAAGGACATCCCCTCCTACAACATACGCATGCAGACGCGCCACGTGCCCTTCAAGCTCATCTCCAACTCCTATCAGGAGAACGACTACAAGATGAAAGAGGGCAAAGACGAGATGGCCACCTTCTACAATAAGCTCAACGAGAGCGTTTACAACGCCTCGGCCGACATCTTCCAGAAAGAGACCTTCCAGAACCTGCACTACGGCGGCTATGCCGAGGAAGACAGCCGCGAGAAGATTCTCGACTTGGCTGCCAAGACCCAGGGCCGCGGAGCCAAGGCCGGCATGCTCATCTACGAAGGGCAGACCTACTGCTCCAAGCTCAACATTGGCAATAAGCTCATCATACAAGACAACTACATCACCGACGAGATAACCAACAGCAAGAGCGACGTGTCGCAAGACGAAATCATCATCATCGGCGTGGTGCACCACTTCAGCAGCGACGAGCGCTACAGCAACAACTTCCGGGGCATTCCCGCCACCTGCGACTATCCTCCCTACTTCGACCCCCAGGCCTACCCCCACTGCCCCCCATGCCGCGCCAGGGTGCACGACACCGAAGACCCCAAGAAACTCGGACGCATACGCGTGCAGTTCGACTGGCAGATAGAGCAGGAGTGGGACATGGTGTCGCCCTGGCTGCGCATCGTGCAGCCCTACGGCGGACTGGACAAAGGAGCCAACATCGTGCCCGAGGTGAACGAGGAGGTGCTCGTCAGCTTCGAGGGAGGCAACGGCGAGCGGCCCTACGTCAGCGGCACCTTCTTCAACGGCAAAGACCATCCCGACGAGAAATGGTATCCCGGAGAAAACGAGGTGAAAGCCCTGCGAACCCGAAACGGACACACCATCGAAGTGCACGACAAGGGCAAGGGCGGCTACATCAAGATATACGACAACAAGAAAAACAACTACGTCATCACCTTCTCCACCGACCGCAAGCTCATCCGACTGCAATCCTCAGGCAACATTGAGCTCGATGCAGCCAACGACATCATCATGCACGCTGGCCGCAATATCGATATTCAAGCCGACAAAGATATGTATGAGACCGTAGGTGAAAATCATGAGACGAACACTTTAGGAGACGATAAGAACAAAGTCATCGGAAGATTCACTCTTGATGCCGACAAATCCGCTGAAATGAGAGGCGGATTCAGACCTGGAGAAAGAAACGATTTTGGTGGACGCTTCTATGCTAACGACAACGAGGTAATCATTTCTGGAGTAAAGGGGGCATCCCTGCTGTCTGACGAGAGAGCATCGGTGAGCGGAACCCACGAGGCATCGATCCACTCTCTTGGCGAGGTGAAAGTGCAGGCAGATTATGAAACCAGCAAAGTCACTATTAGCGGAGGCGAAGTGACCATCAATTAATCACATTTTCAGGTTTTGGACACACAACCATACATACCTCCCCATACGCCATGATAGATTCAGTAAGAGACACACTCTTCAATTTGCCCTACGTCACAGAGCATGCCATCATGCGGTGCCCCTTTGGCACATTTACCGACATGCTGAAAATTCCGAGCCCCACGAGAAGAGTGAAAATAGGACCCAACAAAATGGCCAACAGAAATGATGCTGCAGTGGGGGACAACATTACCTCTTTCGGACTATGCACCTCTATCGCCAACCCCGATGTGGCAAAGGCCACCCTGCTTGCAGCCGGAACGCTGACACCCCAGCCCTGCGTACCACCACTCGTCGGGAAAAAGTGGGGCTTGTCCAAAACGACGGTGAAAGACCACGGGGCCAATGCTCTGCTCACCCACTGCACCTTATTATGCCCATATGGAGGGCTCATCAAATTTCTTCATTCCGGGCAAGGACTCCATTGGGCCGACCCAATAGAGTGTGGAGCAGAAGAATCCAACTACGACACAGAACTTATAGAAATAGCAACCACCGTTGCAGGTTTGGCGGGAGGATTGGCCATAGGAGCCAATGTCATTAATGCGTATAGGCTCATCCGCGATGAGCGATATCTCGAAGCAGGGCTCACTCTTGTTCCCGGAGGCACCTTAGTGAAAAAAGGAGCTGCCAAGGTGGCAGCCAAAACCCTAGGCAAGGAAATTCTCAAGGAAACAGCCAAACCCAAAACCACGGCAGAGGTGCTGAAAGCAATTGGCAAGGGAGTCCCTGAAAATGCCGCCGAGACAGGGGTTAAAGCTGGGATTGTAGCCCTTGCCACCGACGACAAGCCAAATACAACCAAAACCGATGACCAAGTGATGAAAGAATCGCAGTCAGGACGTATTGACCCCCAAACGGGGAAACTCATTTTATAACACCACTTTTTTCACCCTCTAACCCTAATCAATATGACAGACCAGGAATTTTATCAGGAAGAATTTATCGTCATGCTGACCATCGACGGTACATCGTATGACGAGATAGAAGTGAAGGTGACGGATCCCAACAAGACCGTGCGCGACCAGATAAACAGCATCGTGCAAGTGTTCGAACTGCCCAAGATGGACAATGGAGGCAACCCCATTCAGTATCTGCTGGGCAAGCTCATGGATGGCGACGAGGAGCCCATCATCCTGGAGTTTGAGGATGAGAACGGCCGCGAGATGGCGCTCGTTGACTATGATGTGCAGCCGCTGGACCATCTGCACCTCATCTCCGTGCCCATAGCGGGATAGAGCGACAAGCGAAGCAAAGAAACAAAAGGTAGAATTGACAATAAAAACGTAAAGTAAAATTGAATCCTGCAATCAATAGTTTCGATCAGAAAGAGCTGAAGGGGCGCGACGCTCGCCTGCTGCAGGAGTGGCGCGACCTGGATGCGCTCTGCGACAAGCGGCGCAAGAAGAGTGCCAACCCGCTGAAGCCCTCGCTCTCGTATATCATCAGGCGCAAGAACGTGGTGGGACTGCCCACGGAGTATGAAATATGGTATCGCGTGAAGTCCATCATCGGTGTGGAGGATACGCCGCCGCCCCGCAAGCCCATTTTCGGCGAGCTGCACAAGATGAGCATCGTGCTGCCCAACAACTACCCTTCGGCCGACGGCAACCCCGTGTTCACCTTCCGCACTGACATCTGGCACCCCAACATCCGCCACAGTGGCAGCTTCAAGGGGCATGTGTGCCTCACCATCAAGGAGATGGGCGTCATGGCCAGCATCAAGGATCTGGTGCTGCGCGTGGAGCGCTATCTGAAGTATCAGATGTATCATGCCCAGAACACCTATCCCTACCCTGAAGACCAGGGAGTGGCCGAATGGGTGCGCAATGAAGCCGAACCCAACGGGTGGACCAAATTTGCCCAAACCGACGAGGGGGCAGAAACGGGCGCGGCTGCCAAGCCTGCCGACAGCCCGAGTCACGCTCAGGCCGAGGCTCAAAGCCCCAAGAAACCCAGACGGACATTGAGCATCTGAAAAAAACGTCAGCAGGGGAAATAATCATCATCTGAAAACAAATAATACGTAAAAACGACACTCGGGATATGAGAAAACCATTATTAGCTTTGGTGCTCCTCTGCCTCTCTCTGATGCAGGGATATGCCGACGAACAGAAACGAATCAGCCTTAGCCGCGACCACGCCAGAGAGACGGTGAACCTGGGCTACTGCAACATCTTCGTCTCGATAGACGATGAGGAGGATGAGCGTGGCAACGTGAAAATTGAAGTGGAAAACCTCGACGAGTCGAACGCACTGATACTCTTCGACCGTGCATACGAGGAAAAGGCTATCAAGCGCATGCCTACCTCCATACGCTTCGACAAAACCTTTGGTGGCACCAAGAACAAACGCACCATCGACCCTTACACCGAGCGGCGGGGAAGAGCCGACGAAGACCATGCCAATCATGGGCGCATGAACAAGGTGATGCTGTTCAATCCGTCAGACAAATACGCGCTGCCCCCCATCGAGGTGACGGGAGCCGAAAAGACGGTGTGCCGGCTGCCCATCTACATTGCCAAGTTCAAGGGCAAGAAGCGCAACAAACTGCTGTTGCTGGAGAAGCAGGTCATCGAACTGAACATCGAGGTGGAACTCAAGCCCAGTGCCGAATATGAAAGCGTGAAGGGAGAGTACGACCATCTGATGACCGACCTGGCGAAGCAGGGAATCTGCACCAACGCCAAGCACAAACCCTCGCCCAGCAAGCAGCGCGAGAACTATAACAAGAAAATGGAAGAACTGAAAGAAAGAATCGACGGCATAGCGGCCCGGCACGGCTGGACGGCTGGCGACAGAGGGTTTGCCCGTTACGAGGCGCTGAAAAAGCAACTCGACCACATTGACCTCACTTCCTATGAGCGCGACTGCCGCCGGCACGGCAAGACGGGGGGCGCAAAAGTAAAAGGCGGCGGACACAGCTGCAGCTATTGCTCTCTGTCGATGCAGCAGATATATCATCAGCTGGACGACCTCTACAAGCGCATCTACAACAGCTCCGACCGCAAGGCCGCCAAGGCCAGCGTGATGGGCAAAGCCAATGCCCTCTATAAATGTGCCAGCCAGCGCAAAGGCAATGACTACAAGTCGAAGATAACCGAACGCTACAATCGCATTTCAAAGTTCTGACCCCTCGAGCTATGAGCAAACCTTCAAAGCACTATGCACTGCTGACCCTGCTGACCCTGCTCACCGTCGTCGGCCAGGCCAGAGATGTCAAGGACACCATCTTCTCTACGGCTGGCGACCGCGTCATCGTGAATTACACCATCAGTCAGAGCGGCCAGCAGATGACGGTGAAATTCAATGGCGTGCAGAAGAAGCTCAGCAAGAGCCATCAGGAGAAATACCACAAGCTCGACGAGATTGCCGTGGTGATGTTCGACCGCACGGGAAACTACCACGACATGAAGTTTGAGGGCATGGCAACAGAAGCCTTCATGGTGCCCTCCAATCTGAGTTACAGTCGTTCGGAAGATGGCTACTTCCTGCTTCAGGATGCTCCGTCGCTGAGTTTCAGCATCACCCAGGGCAACAAGGCCCAGCTGGCCGTCCCGCTCTACCTGGCCCACTACGAAAAGAAGCATCGCTACAGGGTGATAGCGCGATGCGGCACGCTGCAGCTGTCGGCCTCTGCCCGGGCAGGCCGGGCACCGGGCAGCGCGGGCAGCGCGGGGCAGGACGGCGTGCGCGAAGAAACCATCACTTCAACCGAGGAGTTGGCTGGTGAGGCCATTTCGCCCGCCGAGGAGGCCAGCATTCGCATCAGCAGCATCCGATCCATGCTCGACAAGGCCACCCGGCTGCCCCTCTCCGAGGAACTCACTCATGAGGCCGAAATGCTGAGAGAGCTGCGCTTCAAGGTGACGGATGGGGCAGTGAAGGGTCAGATAGGCGAGGTGCTCGAAGCATACGAAAACAAAAAGCAGGAACTGCAAGCCCAGGCAGATGCCAGCCAGGCAGGGGCCCAGGCAGCCAAAGACAGCGAGGCCAGGGCCGAGCAGGCCCGTCAGGACTCCATTGCCGCCCAGCAGGCGCTCCAGGCAGCCAAGGACAAGAAAGACCTCATCTGGCTCGTTCTTGGTGTAGTGGGCTTGATAGGTGCTTACAAGATTGCAAGCCAGGTTTACCAGAATTGGAGTATAAAGAAGATGCAGAGAAAGATGATGGACAGTGTAAACAAAATGGCTTCTCCCGCAACAAAAAATCCGCTTGACGAGTTGACAAAGGTGACAAAGGGCTCCGCCAATCCTCTCGGCAGAACGGTGGCCCGTGGGCAGCAGGAAGCGGAGAAAAAGGTAAAGACGGCAGCCCAGCGCGAAGCCGAAGCCGCCAAGAAGAAACTCATGGAGAAGCTGGGCAGGAAGGCTTCGCCAGGAGGGGGCAACAAGAATATTTCTATCTGAAAACAGGAAAAAAACTAAAAATAGCAGATGAAAAGAACAATCCTATTTATCTTGGTCTCGACGCTATTGGCCGGATCTCAGCTATGGGCTCAGCCAGGCGCAGCAGATGCGGCGGAGGTGGCGGCTGCGTTCCGCCAATACGTGGAGCAGATGTCCTTTTTGGCCGACTCATCGGTAGAGGCCATGCGCATGCAGGTGGACGAACACTCCAAATGTCTGCAGAACTGGAAGGACAAGGAAGCCTATATGGAGGAGCACGGGGTGGCCGCGTGGCTGAGCCGTCAGCGCGACTCGGTGGGCTACTATCGCGGTTTGGCTCCGGGGCTTTGCGACGGGTTCATGCAGCAATATAGTCAGCGGGGCATCAACGACGAGGCCGCGTGCCGCGACAGCCTCCGGAGCATTGTGGGCGAGAAGCTGGCAAGCATAGAGGCCTGCCTGAACAGGCTGCAGCGCGTCGTCGAGAGTGAGGGGCTTATCGGGCGTCGCCCTGGCGCCGGTGCCTGGTTCTGGCTGGCACTCGTGGCATTGGTGGGCGGCGTGACTGCGTGGCTGATGGGCCGCCGCAGCAGAGGCGCGGGCCGCGCCGAGCCTGCCGCTCCCACGGCAGCCCCCGCCGTGCAGCCCGCAGCCCGCACCATCGGCGGCGGCGAGGCGGGCATCGTGGTGCGCCGCAAGACCACCACCATCTTGAAGAAGCAAAGCCTGGAGGACGTCATAGGCAACCCCGCCTACCTGCAGGTAGATGCCGAGGACTTCACCTACGAGTCGGCGGTGAGGCGCATCTACATCAAGGACTCGTGCATCAGAGACATATACAACATGTATGCAGCCGACCTGCAGCGCCCCGACAGCCCCAAGGAAGACGGCTGCATGGTGCTGGGCCGATGGGTCTACGACCAGGAGAGTCAGGAGTACTATGTGTCGTTGGAGCAGACGGTGATGCCGGGCGACGACGCCGTGTTTGCCGAATATGAACTCAACTTCGGCGGGAAAATCAAGCTGAAGGTGGTGGAGCAGCTGCGCAAGTTGCGCCGCGAAACCGGGTTCCAGTACGACCTCACGTGCTGGGTGCACTCCCATCCGGGACTGGGCGTATTCTTCAGCAACTCAGACGTGGGCGTGCAGATGCAGCTGAAGCATCCCGCCCATCCCCACTTCCTCACGGCCATCGTGGTGGACATCCTCACGCCCGACATGGAGCTGGGCATCTTCACCTTCCGCCGCGACCACGCCATCAACTCGCTGAGCGACCTGAAGCGGAAATATTCGCTCAGAGAGTGGAACGAGTGGGCCCGGCAAAGCGGCGGCCAGGGTGGCGAGAACGACGGCAGGGATGGTGCCGGGGCCGACGAATACGACGTAATGGCCGCCAGCGCCCGCAATGCCGACAACTGTGCTGCCGTGGGGCTGAGCGCTGGCGCCATAGTGGACGTGTGCATGTCTACTTCGGGCGATAGTCATGGCTTGCTGGGGCTGATTCATGGCCACAGCAGCCGTCGAGGTGACAAGATGATGCATCACGCCCAGCGGTTGTCGAACAACGAGCAGGTGGATGGCATGGCGCTGCTGGGCTGCCTCGTGGCCGATGTTCATGGCAGCATCCCGTCGATACGCAAGGCCGTGGCCCACTATCTGGACAAAATTCACTTTGTGCTGGCGTATGCTCCCGGGAAGGGAACCGTCACTGCCATTCCGGTGGTGGACGGAGAGCTGAGCACCGACGAGCATCTTTACGGCGAACAGACGCTGGACGAGCTGAAAGCGTGGACGAGAAAAATTGAAAAATCCAACTCGTCGCAGGGTGATAGGAGTTGAGGTGTTCTCG
>CAMOPD010000029.1 GCA_946622085.1 uncultured Prevotellaceae bacterium
ACAAAGTGAGGGCGCCCCGCAAGGCACCCTCTAACGATGAATCTGAAATTTTAGGTATGGCAAACTCATCGGTTTGGCATTTTTTTCTTATTTCTTAATCTTAATATAACCCTGTTCGATTGCCTTATAGATTAAGTTGGCAACGTTGCGGGCACCCAGTTTGTAGAAGAGGCTTTTACGATGAGCCTCAACGGTGTTTTCCGAGATGAACAGCCTGTCTGCTATCTCCTTCGAGGTATATCCCTCGGCCATGGCCTCAAGGATATCAATTTCCCTCTCCGAAGGTTGTTCCCTCTGTGAAAGGTTTTCTGTGTTGGGGGATAATCGATTATTTACCATTTAATGTTGTTTTTACAATTTATCGGTTACTCTCAGCCCCGCAAAGGTAAGAAAAAGAAGTTCAAAAGGAGTATGTTTTTTTCAAAATCGTCTTTAAATAAAGCAAAACTACGGAATACCGTGGGCTTTATTTGGCGCTATTTGAGTGTTTCTTTACAATTTTTCTCTTTTAGCGGATTGATGCTTCTTTTTTCTTCTTCAGAAAACGTAGACACCTCGTTTGTTTAGTAGTAAAACGCGGCTTATTCTTTCTCGGTCAAGGCTCTTTCCAGGCGGTTGATTTTGTTCAGTCGGTCGAACGAGTAAACACCGCTGTGGCGGTCGATAAACCGGAAAAGCTGTAGCGACTGGCTGAGCAGATGCTGGCGCTGAGGTCCTGTGTGCAGGTCGGCATCTACATAGTAGAGTTCGGCCAGCATCTCCATGCGGTGCAGCCGCTCGTGCTGGTCGAAGCGCTCGAATGATTGCATGACGTCGCTCATTTCGGCCGTGCGATAGAAATCGGCCGGACCCACATATTGGTTGTAGAGCGTCTGCAGCCGTTCGGCTTTCACCTCCACGGCTTCCCTCCTGAGCATGAAGAGCTCCAGGGCTTCGAAGAATTCGCGCACGAGGCGCATGATGTAGTCTTGTTCCAACATGGTCTGAGGATTGTTTTTTAGTGACTGGTGTGGATAGAGTCTGCCGATAGCCATGCCTCGCGGTTCATCATGACGGCTATGGTCTTATAGTAGAAATAGTCTTCCGACATATACATCAGTCCGCCAAAGGCATTGCCGGTGCCCCAGGAGTTCTTGCACACGAAGTAGGTCTTGCCTTTGGGGCTGCGGGCCAGGCCGATGATTTCCATGCAATGGTCGTCGGTGGTGGCAAACGTTTCTATCATGTGGCGGCGCTCCTCCTGGCTGTGGCTTTTGCTCAGTTGGGCTATGCCCCTGCTGAACGAGAAGCCCGGTTCGCTGATGTCGCCCTCCCAGCACACGGGATGATGGTTGCGCAATGCGTGTTTCACGGCCTGGGTGAGCGTCTGCATGGGCACGTTGAGGAAGCTGTCGGCATCTTGGTTGTCGGCCAGTTCGAGCACGCAGTGCCGGCCAAACGGATGGTGGCTGACGCTGGTCAGGGCCACGTATTCGTCGGCGCGGCACACGCTGCGGCCAAACTCCTGGGCGGTGTATTCTGCTCCGAACATGAACTGATAGCGGGGGGCGGGCCGCAGGTTATCGTCGAGCAGACGGGTCGTCTGCTGCATGAAGGCATCGAGCCCCGTGCGGCGGCTGATGGCCATGTCGGCAGCCCGCTGCAGTTTGCGCTGCACCAGGCGATAGTTGACGGTTGAGTCGGCGTGATAGGAGTTGAAGCTGAGCAGGCCGACATTCCTGATGCGGCTGACGAGCATGGGCATCATGCCCCGCAGGCTGATGACGGTTTTGCCGCCCGAAAGATAGTATCGGCGGGCTTGCTCCTCGAGCATGAGTCTTGCCACATAGTCGGCCGAGAGGTTCACCGAGTCGCCCTTCATGAGATGTTCGGTTTCGATGGTGGCCAGCATGGCGTAGGCCCAGCAGAGCGTGCTGGAGCCCTGGTTCTTCACGGGTGTGGTCTTCAGCAGCACGTCGTGTTTGGGAGCAGTCCCGGCGGGCAACTGCCGTCGGCGGCTGCATGCTGCGGTGAGCATGGTGAGGGCAAGGAGCAGATAGATGGTGTTTTTTTTCATCGATTCAGTTGGGTGGTGGGTGTGTCATTGACTGTCGGTTGTGTCCTGGCGGGCTTGGCTTTGTGGCTGGTTTTCGCTCACGTAGTGACGGATGATGCGCAGGATTTCGTCGCCATACTTCTCGGCTCCCTTTTTCCCGAAATAGGGAATGGCCAGCAGGGTCCTCATGTCGGTGGGCAGATGGTTCACCATTCCTATGAGGGCTTTCTGCGAGAGCACGGTGTAGGCCGGCAATCCGCCCTGCTGCTGGGCTTTCATCATTCTCCACCGGCGCAGTTGGCTGAAGAGTTCCGGGTGCAGGATGTCCGACGTCTCGACGTTGATTTTTTCTATGCTTTTTTCCTTTTTCTGGCGTTTTGTGCGCGGGCTTTTCCTGGGTTCGTCCAGGTCCATGGCTTCGAGCACGGCGTGTTGCTTGAGTTGCAGATAGTTGTGCATGCTGAACGATTCGCGCGCCACCTGTTGCAGCAGGTTGACCTTGATGCGATAGGCCAGCAGCAAGTCGGCCATCACTTCGTCCATGCGCTTGGCCACGGCCTTGTTGTCGGTTTCCACGTCGGTCATTTCGAGCAGCTTTCCCAAGATGTCGCTTAGTGAGTTGAGAAAGTAGATGGCTCCGCGGGAGATGCGTTCCACGAAGGGCTTTGCCGAGAGTTGCTCTCCGCTGGCCGTCATGATGACGGTGTTCCACTTGGCCGCCACGTCGCCCACCTTGGTCCTGAAGTCTTTTGTAGCCTCCTTATGGGCCGTGACCAGTCGGGGATAGGTGTTGTAGAAGTGTTCGGCGAGCTGGCGCACCAGTGCATCGTGCTTGCGTTGCAGGTCGCTGAAGTCGAAGAGTTCGCGCAGTTGCTCGCGGTGGAATTGTTCCTTGAGCTGCGGCAGCGAGTCGATGCTGCGCTGGGCGGCCTCTTCCTGGTGGGTAATGTAGCTGACCACGCGCGCATCGTTGAAGATGGTTTGTTGCCTGATGGCCGATGCGAGCACCAGTCCTTCGAGGGTCTTGCATCGGCTCAGTGCCACGTACACCTGTCCGGCCGAGAACGAGAGGCTGGCATCGATGATGGCCTTGTCGAACGTGAGTCCCTGACTCTTGTGAATGGTGATGGCCCAGGCCAGTCGCAGCGGATATTGCCTGAAGGTGCCTTCCACGCGGCTTTCTATCTCGCGGGTCTTCTCGTTCAGTTCGTATTTGGTGTTTTCCCATTCCAGGGGCTCCACGCGAATGTCGTTTTCGTCGCCCTGGCAGTGCACGCAGATGGCGTTTTCGCTGATGGTGGTGATGCGCCCTATGCGCCCGTTGTAGAACAGATGGTCGGCCGAGGGGTCATTCTTCACAAACATCACCTGCGCGCCTTTCTTCAGCGTGAGCGTCAGGTCGGTGGGGTAGGCATATTGCGGGAAGTCGCCCTCGATGTGGGCATCAAAGCGGAACGACGGCCCCGGCAGCTTGCGCAGTTCGTCGTCGTTGTAGCTGTCGGCCATGCGGTTGTGGGTGGTCAGCCGGATGAATTCCTCGTCGGGCGTGGGCCTGAAGAGCGGCTGGCATCGGCTGTTGAGCAGTGCCAGGTCGGTGGGTGTGGGCTTTCCGTCGCGTATGTGGTTGAGAATGTTGATGAATTGCGTGTCCTGCTGCCGGTAGATGTGTTTCAGTTCCAGCGTCACGTAGGGCGTCTTCTGCAGGGCTTTGGAACTGAAGAAATAGGGCGTTTCGTAGTACTTGCCGAGTATGGGCTCTTCGTCGGCCGTCACCACAGGCGTGAGCTGCTGCAAGTCGCCTATCATGAGCAGCTGAACGCCTCCGAAGGGCCTCCGCGGGTCGCGGAAGCGGCGCATCACGCTGTCGACGGCATCGAGCAGGTCGCTGCGCACCATGCTTATTTCGTCGATGACCAGCAAGTCGAGCGTGCGAATCATCTTCCGCTTCTCTTTCGAGAAGTTGAAGCGCTGCTTGAAGCTCGTCTCGGGCACGTAGGGCGTCAGTGGCAGCTGGAAGAACGAGTGGATAGTCATGCCTCCGGCATTGATGGCCGCCACGCCCGTAGGGGCGAGCACCACCATGCGCTTGGCCGCCCGTTGGCGCACGGCCTTGAGAAAGGTGGTCTTGCCCGTTCCGGCCTTTCCGGTGAGAAAGATGCTCACGCCGGTGTGCTCCACGAAATCCCAGGCTATTTGTAAATCTTTGTTCTGTTCCATGGTTTTATTGAGGTGCAAATATACTAATTATAATTGTAAATGAGAGAGTTTGGGCTTTTTTTCGTACCTTTGCAGCCGATAAGTAATTTGTAATGAAGACATTTGAAGAACTGGGCGTGTGCGAGAACATCCGCCGCGCCATCGACGAACTCGGGTTCGTCAACCCCATGCCCGTACAGGAGGCCGTGATTCCCCATTTGCTGGGAATAGACACTGCTTCGGACAACTCCGAAGAAACTACTTCACCTCAAACCTCACATGACTTGATTGCCCTTGCCCAGACAGGAACAGGCAAGACGGCTGCCTTCGGCATTCCGCTCCTGCAGCGCGTGGATGCCGACGACCGCTCCACACAGGCGCTCGTGCTCAGTCCCACGCGCGAGCTCTGCCTGCAGATTGCCGACGATCTGCGCGACTTCTCGAAGTATATGCCCGGAATACATGTGGTGCCCGTCTATGGCGGAGCCGACATCGTGCAGCAAATCAAGGCCTTGCACCATGGCGCACAAATCATCGTGGCCACGCCCGGACGACTCATCGACCTGGTGAACCGCGGCAAGGCCGTGCTCGACGGCGTGCACAGCGTGGTGCTCGACGAGGCCGACGAGATGCTCAACATGGGCTTCTCGGAGAGCATCAACGAGATTTTCGAGTCGATTCCTGCCGAGCGCAACACGCTCCTCTTCTCGGCCACCATGAGCAAGGAGATTGAGAAGATTGCACTCAACTATCTGCACGACCATCAGGAAATCGTCGTGGGCAGCCGCAACGAGGGCGCCGAGAACGTGAACCACGTCTATTACATGGTGCACGCCAAGGACAAATATCTCGCCTTGAAGCGCATCGTCGACTTCTATCCGCGCATCTTTGCCATCATCTTCTGCCGCACTAAAATCGAGACGCAGGACATTGCCGACAAGCTCATACGCGACGGCTACAACGCCGAGGCGCTCCACGGAGACCTCTCCCAGCAGCAGCGCGACATCACCATGCAGAAGTTCCGCCAGCATCTCACCCAGTTGCTCGTGGCCACCGACGTGGCGGCCCGCGGACTCGACGTTGACGACCTGACCCACGTCATCAACTTCGGACTGCCCGACGACATTGAGAACTACACCCACCGCTCCGGCCGCACCGGCCGCGCCGGAAAGAAGGGCACCAGCATCTCGATTGTGCACACGAAGGAGAAGCACAAGATACGCGCCATAGAGAAGGAAATAGGGAAAAAGTTTGTCGAAGAAGACATTCCGTCGGCACGCGAGATATGCAAGAAGCAGCTCTACAAGGTGATGGACCAGATTGTGAAGACCGACGTGGAGGAGGAGCAGATAGAGCCCTTCATGGCCGACATCAACCGCCACTTTGAATACATCGACAAGGAAGACATCATCAAGAAAATCGTCTCACTGGAGTTTGGCAAGTTCCTCGCCTACTATGCCGATGCGCCCGAAATAGAGAAACCCGTGGAGCGCAGCAAGCAGAAAGAGGGCGGAAGGAAAAGCGCCGATCGGCGCGACGGAGCCTCGGGCCAGCGACCCGTGGAGAAAGGCTATCGCCGGCTGTTCATCAATCTGGGCAAGACCGACGGCTTCTACCCCGGCGAGGTGATGCAGTTTCTCAACAAGCACATCCATGGCCGACAGCAGGTGGGCCACATAGACCTGCTGCAGAAGTTCTCCTATATAGAAGTGCCCGAGCGCGATGCCGTGCGCGTGATGAAAGCGCTCAACGGCGTGCGCTACAAAGGACGCGAAGTGCGCTGCAACGATGCTGCCGAAGGCGGACTGAAGGAGGGCGGAAAGAGAAGAATGGAACGCGGAGAGAGAAAAGACGGCAGGGGAAGGAGGAAGGAGGAGCGACGCGAACTGCCGAAGGCTCCCGGTTCGAAGAAATACGACTGGATGCAGTTTCTCAACCCCGACAGCATGAAGCTGCGCGGCGATGAGCCCGACTTCAGCGAAGAGGGATGGGCCCGCAGAAGACCGAAGAAGAAATAGTCTGTTTTCAGCCCCAGCCGCTCAGCAGACGGCCATTTCCATACTCACAATATCATCAGCGTTCATCGTTGATGATATTTTTTTTCGCTCTTTTTTTGTACGTTGTTTCTACGTTTTGTGAAGAATTCCAACGTTGGCACATGCATGAAAACCAGCCGCCTTTAAAGCAGCAGCTGAGTTGTCGTTGGCTTTGCGTGGCAGGCTTTTCCTGTCACGTTTACGCGCCTCGCGAGTGGTATGGCGGATGGCCTTCTGCGATGGGATTTTGTAAAGAAAATTCAGAATCAATTTCCGTTGCCCACCGACCTCTCAAAACGCCCGTAAAATGGCGGTTTGTAGTAAGAACGCCATTTACGATGAGTGAGCACGCCACTCACGCCTCGTAAGCACGCCATTTACTCACCGTGAGCAGGCCGCTCTCCAGACGAAAGCAGGGAGGGGGAAAGGGGAATGTAAGGAAAATTCAAAAAACAAAGGCCCGTGGTAGCGGGCCCGTCGTGGGGTGTCTCAATAGGCATGCTCGTCGTGCACGAAGAGCTGCTTGAAGGTGAGCCAGATGATGCGTATGTCGAGCCAAGGCGTCCAGTTCTCGATATACCAGATGTCACGCTCCACCCGGCCTTGCATCTGCCAGAGTTCCTTGGTCTCGCCGCGGAATCCCGTCACCTGTGCCCAGCCGGTGATGCCGGGTTTCACGTAGTGGCGCACCATATATTTGTCGATGAGCTCGCTGTATACTTCGGTGTGGTGGAGCATGTGGGGCCGTGGTCCCACGACGCTCATCTGCCCGGTGAGCACGTTGAAGAACTGTGGCAGCTCGTCGATGTTGGTCTTGCGCATGAAGTTGCCGAAGGCAAATTTGCGCGGATCGTCCTTGGTGGCCTGCACGAGGTCGGCATCTTTGTTGACGTGCATGGAGCGGAACTTGTAGCAATAGAACTCCTGACCGCCGATGCCGGTGCGCAGTTGCTTGAAGAAGATGGGGCCGGGGCTCTGGATTTTGATGATGAGCGCCAGGATGGGGATGAGCGGCAGCATGCAGAGGCACACGGGGATGGCCACGGCCAGGTCCATGGTGCGCTTCAAGATGCGGTTGGAGAGCATGGAGAGCGGCTCTTCGTGGTTGGTGAAGACGAAGTTGCCGGCCAGATTCTCCACCTTGAGGTGCATGCCCAGACGGTCGATGGAGCGCTGTATGAAGTAGAAGCGTATGATGTGATTGTCGCAGAATCGGGCAATCTGGCGAATGAGGTCGGCATCGTCTGACGAGAAGCAGCAGAAGAGCTCGTCGATGACTCCCAGGCGCTTGTTGCTTTTGTCTTCCATGCGGCTCTTCAGGTCGTGAATGGTTCCTATGCGCTTCAGTTCCGGCGGGCAGTCGGGTATGTCTTCATCGGCCACGTAGCCTTTGATGACGTAGCCCATGGAAGGGTCTTTGGAGAGTCCTGTGTAGATGGAGAGCAGGGCGGGGTCGCTGCCCACGAAGAGCACGAAGCGCTTGTTGCGCCCCATGAGCCGGAAGCGCTTGAGGGCCAGGCGCTCGAGGAGTCTCACCCCGAGGAGCACCACGAAGAGAATAATGCCGAAGACGAGGGTGAACTTGCCCACGGGCGGGCCATAGACAAAGGGCTTGTAGAGCACGTAGGAGAGCAGCGTCTGGCAGGCCACGAGGCCGAAGACGCGCTGCATGATTTTGTCGGAGGTGATGAGCCGTTCGTGCAGGTGGGTGGCAAATTGTGTCTGGCTGATGGCCATGGCCATGTTGACAATGAGGAAGGCCTCGTCGAGCCTGTGCAGCGGGCCTACGCCTACATAGCGCGCATCGAGCTCGGTGTAGATGTAGAACAGGATGTTGAGGATGACGAAGTCACCCAGCACGACGATGTACTTGATGAGTTTGTTTGAGTTGTCAGACCTTTGCATGGCTTAGTTTTTCCTGGATGTTGAGCAAGTGCAAATATATTCAAAAAAAGCTTCGCTTCCAAACAAAATCTATGTAAATCAGCTATTTAACGACCGAATTAACGGGATTCCGATTGCCCTTCATGCCCACGAGGAAGGCCTTGGCGCTGCCGAAGCGCAGAAACATGTCGAGGCGCACGGGGATGTGGTTCTGGTCGTCGGTGACGTAGAAGCGCACAATCTCCTTGTAGGCTCCTTTCTCCTTCTCCATGTAGGAGAGCTCCATGCAGCGGTATTTCACGCCATTGTCGGCCTTGACGTTCGATTTGCCCCGATACTTCAGTATGGCTGTGTTGGTGTCGCGGCCGTCGGCAATGGGCACCTTCACCACGTGGCCTTTCTTCCAGCCTTCGGGGTTGAAGCTCCGGGCGCGGAGGAAGATGTTGAGCATGTCGTAGACGCACTCCGCCGACGTGGCGTTCTTCCAGGTGTGCTTGCCGTGGGAGTTCATGTAGTGCTGGCGCAGCTTCACGCCGTCGCCGGGATAGCTGTAGAACACCTCGTCGACGTAGTATCGCTTGCCTTCGCGGGCTCCCTTGCGGAAGTAGAGGGGCTCGAGTGCCTCGCTGCTGTAGCAGAGCAGCGTGTCGCGCAGCACGAACATCTCGTCTACGCGGTTGTTGCCCCGCGTGGTGAGGCTGGCGCGATAGGCGGGCTTGCCGCTATAGCGGCTCAGCACGGTCGACATGGAGGCCGTGCCGGCCTTCACCCACACGAATTTCCAGTTGTAGTAGAGGTTATATGACAGGAACTCGCCCGACTTGAAGGCCGTGTTCTTGTAGGTGCATTGTGCTGAGGCCGTCGTGATGCAGAGCAAGAGCATCATGAGGGCAATGTAGATATTCTTTCTCATCTTAGTTGTTGTCTTAGTTTGTCGGCACGCTCCAGGTCTTCGGGAAGCGGTATTCCCAGTTTCTTGGCGCGTTGGAAGTTTTGGCGTTTGATGGTTTTGGCCTGCTCGGCTTTCTGCTTGATCAGTTCTTGTGGTTTCTGCTCGGTGAGGGGTCGTCCCATCAGGTTCCATGTCTCGGTGATGTCCCATTTCTCCTTGCATTCAATCTTTCGGGGATAATAGTACACGCGTTCGGGCTGCCGCTTGGCTTCAAAGAGTCCGGTGTCCCATAGCCCGTTCTCGTTGTCGTCTGCGAAGGCGCTCATGAAGTAGGTGCCGGGCTTCACGTAGAAGAATTCGGCCACGCCGTCGCGGATGCGCGTCTCCTTGATGATGCCCCCGTTCTGGTCGATGAGCTGCACGCGCAGATGCTGCGTGTCGGCTCCCGTGACGGTGAAGAGCAGCGTGCTGTATTGGTCGAGCGAGTTCACTTTCAGGCCTTCTTTCTGGGCATCGCTGGCGCGGCCATAGATGTCTATGAAGGCGGCCGAGTCTATTTCAAGGCTGTATTCCACGTTGGGCCGCCATTCGCCCAGCACTTCGTAGGTGCGTGGCGTGTTGGGCTTTTCGCGCACCAGCAGGGGCGACTTATACCACAGGGTGTCTTTCTTGGAGTACAGGTGGATGGCTTCCTTGTTGAGGCTTTGCAGGGGTGTGGGCACTGAGATGATGATGTTCTGGTCGGGGTCTATGCTGCCCGTGCCCTTCACGTCGATTTTCAGCACGCCTTCCTGGCTCTTGGGCGGTTGCACTTTCTGGCCTTTCTTTTCGGCTTTTTCGGCTTTTTTCTGCCATTCCTCCATTTCTTTCTTGGCTTTCTTCAGCCTCTCTTCATAGGAAGTCTTGGCCAGCACTTCCATCGTGTCGGTCTGCTGGGTCAGCATGCCGGTGGAGTCGGTGCGCATGTATTTCATTTCTATGCGCAGCGTGTCCTGATTGATGAGCGCCGAGTCGCGCAGCCAGTAGGCTATGGTGTCGCGCTTCAAGTTGGACTCCACCACGAAGGCGCTGTCGGCATTGAAGTTCAGTCCGCGCAGCGTGGGCAGTGAGTCGCTGCCGTAGCTGAAGTAGAGGTGGAAGAGTTCGGGTGTGTTGCGCTCAAATTTCTGGAAGAAACGGTCGGTGAGTGTTTCATTGAACGCCAGCAGCACGATGTCGTCGGGCAGGAAATGCGTATAGTGAATCTGCCGTATGGAGTCGATATGGAGCGAATCGCGCCACACGGTGTCGGGGCGCACGTCGGGTTTTGATGAGGGCACGATGACCTCTTGGTTGAAGGCTATCTGCTCGCTCTTCTGGTTGAAGATGTAGTTGGCGTCGGCATCCTTCAGCGCGTAGGCGCGGTAGTTGCCCGGCGCGATGCCCTTGATGGTGAACCGCCCCCTGGAGTCGGTGCGTGCCACGCGCATGAAAGGCTCCTTCGTGAAAGCCGAATCGGCATCGGCAGGATGGAGCCCCACCAGGATGCCCTTGATGGGTTCCAAGTTGGAGGCCTCGAGCACTTGTCCCGACACTTCCATGGTGTCGATTTCCGTGCCGGTGGAGAAGCTGTAGGTGAAGTTTCCGAGCGGATTGTTCTCGTTGTTGTCGCTGATGGCGTCAGAGAAGTCGATGGTGTAGGTGGTATGGGGTTTGAGCGAGTCTTTCAGTTCCACGATGATGCGTTTGCCTGCACCTTTGATTTCGGGTGTTTCTATTTGCGGCGGTGATATCACCACCTTCTCGGTGGGATTGTCGAGTTTGATGAATTCGCTGAAAGTGATGATGATTTTCCTGGCGTCCACGTTGGTGGCCCTGTCGTCGGGCGATGCCCCGGTGACGCGGGGCGGCGTTTCGTCGTACCAGCCGCCGTCGGGCTGTCCCATTTTGGCGCAGGAGATGAAGAAGGCAGAAAGCAGCACGAAGAGTGATGCGGCTGCCGGCAGCCACTTCATTCCGCTGTTCCTGATTGCTTCCAAGTGCTTCATCGGTTTCATTCTTTACTCATTATTGTTTGCGGCGGGCTTCTCTTCGTTCATGCGCAGCAATTCGTCCATCATCTTCCGGCTGTTGCTCAGTCGGGGCACCTTGTGCTGTCCGCCCAGTTTGCCTTTCATGCGCAGCCAGTCGTTGAAGAGCTGCTGGCGTGCCACGACGATTTGCAGCGGCTGCAGCGTGATGTCCTTATATCGCTTGGCCTCGTAGTCGCTGTTGATTTCCTGCAGCTTGTGGTCGAGCAGCGAGGCAAAGCGCTGCATGTCGTCGGGCATGCGGGCAAACTCGATGAGCCATTGGTGGCGGCATTTGCCCTTCTCGTCCATGAATACCGGTGCGGCGGTGTATTCCTGCACCTCGGCTCCCGTCTGCTGGCAGGCGTAGGCCAGTCCGCGCTCGGCATTGTCTACGATGAGTTCCTCGCCAAAGGCGTTGATGAAGCTCTTCGTGCGTCCGGTGATGACAAATTTGTAGGGTTTCTTCTGGGTGAACATCACGGTGTCGCCAATCACATAGCGCCACAGTCCGCATGAGGTGGAGATGACCATGGCATAGTTGCGGCCCACCTCGACGCCCGACAGTGGCACCACGTTCACCGCCTGGCCGGTTCCCAGCTTATCGAACTCCTCCATGGGTATGAACTCATAGAACACGCCATAGTCGAGCATCAGCAGCAGTGCCGGGTCGCTCAGGTCGCTCTGTATGCCGAAGAAGCCCTCGCTGGCGTTGTAGGTCTCCATGTAGTGCATGTCGGCCTTGGGAATGAGCTCGCTGTATTGCTGCCGATAGGGCGTGAAGGCCACGCCGCCGTGGAAGAACACTTCCAGATGGGGCCACACCTCGTCGAGGTGCTGCCGCCCGCTCAGTTCCATCACGCGTGTCAGCACGCTGAGCATCCACGAGGGCACGCCGCTCAGGTTGGTCACGTTCTTGGTGAGCGTTTCGTGGGCTATGCGCTCGCGTTTCAGCTCAAAGTCGGCCAGCAGGGCCGTTTGCTTTTTGGGCACGCGCACCAGGTTGACCATCGGGTTGATGTTCTCTATGAGTATGGCGCTGAGGTCGCCCACCAGGCTGTCGGGCAGGTTGAAGTTGGGCGAGTGGCTGCCGCCCAGGATGAGCGCCTTCCCGTCGAAGATGCGGCTCTTGGGATTGTTCATCAGGTAGAGGGCCACCGAGTCCTTGCCACCGGCATAGTGCACATTGTGGAGTCCCGAGTGGCTCACGGGGATGAACTTGCTCTTGTCGTTGGTGGTGCCCGACGACTTGGCAAACCATTTCACCTGGCCCGGCCACAGCACGTCCCGTTCGCCGTGGCGCATACGGTCGATGTAGCCCTTCAGTTCTTCGTAGGTGGTGAGGGGCACGTTCTGGGCGAAGTCGTCGTAGTTCTTCACGGTGCCAAAGAGGTAGCGGCGACCGTATTCCGTGTCGCGCGCCTTCTGCATGAGATAGGCCAGCACCTCTTGTTGCAGGGCTTCACCCTCTGTAGTATGTCGTTTCAACTCCTTCTGGCGTGCCAGAAAGAACCTTGATGCGATTGCTGTTAAACTCATTTCTGCAAATGATGATGATTGCTTATCAGAGTGCAAATTTACGATATTTCTTTCTTATAGTCTCCTTTTTTACTATTTTTAAGGGCAAATGTGGCTTCCTGTGCTGGCAAAGCTGCCTCTCTGGGGTGGTTTTGCCGCTCTGGTGGGGGCGATGAGCGGGCGGCTTGGTCTGGGCAGACAGCATCAGCGCCCTGCAAGCCAGTGGTCATTGCAGGGCGCTGATGCGGTGTGTGTGTGGGGGCTGTAGCCTCTGCCGTCAGAGTTCGGCAAAGGCAGCAGCCTCGGCAGCGGCGATGATTTCCTCGCGCGACTGCTCCCGATGGGTGATGTCTGAGAGGTCAAAGTCGTCGGGCTTCTCTTCCTCCGCCTGTTGTGGCTTGGCCTCAGCTTTCTTCTTCATCTTCACTTCGCGGGCCTGTTGGCGGGCAGTCTGTTCCGGCTCACTGTCGCTGGCTGGCTGCTTGGGCTGGGTGATGATGAAGTCCTCCTTCTCGTCAGTGCAGGGCACCGTCTGCACGGGTTCCTCCTCCATCTTCGTGCGGTTGGCCTTGGCGGCGAAGACGGCATCGATGAATTGAGGCTTCTTGCGCAGGCTGTCGAGCGTCTTCTTCGAGGCGGCCTGCTGGCTTTCCTTCTTGCTGTAGCCCGTGCCTTCTCCGGCAGCCACGCCCTCTATGTATATCTGATAGGCGAAGGTGGGGTTGCCGCCGTTGTCCTTCTTCTGATAGAGCTGTCGGAACTCGATGTCCACGCGGTTTTTCTGGCCCCATTCCAGCAGCTTCGACTTGAAGTTCACCTCTTTGTAGGCCACTTTGTCGATGTTGATGAATCGTCCCAGTATGCGTTTCTGCATGAAATTCATGCAGGCCGTGTAGCCCTGGTCCAGATAGATGGCTCCCACGAGCGCCTCGAAGGCATTGCCGCCCATGTAGTTGTTGTGCGAAGAGCTGTGGCCCGACGAGAGGATGAGCTGGTTGATGCCCATCTCCTGCGCCAGTTTGTTGAGCGTTTCGCGCTGCACGAGCTTGCTGCGTGTGTTGGTGAGAAATCCTTCGCGCTTGCCCTCAAAGTGCTTGTAGACGATGTCGCCCACCACGGCGTCGAGGATGGCATCGCCCAGAAACTCCAGCCGCTCGTTGTTCACGGGGCGGCCCTTCTCGTTGCGGTGGGCTATGCTCTTGTGCATCAGCGCCAGTTTGTAGTAGCTGATTTCGTGGGGGTAGAAACCGATGATTTCGCGAAGGGACAAATAAAGCTCCTTATCCTCGCGGAAAGGGAGCTTTATCCTGTTAATGATATTATTCAGCATACTTCTTGAATACTACGCATGCGTTGTGGCCGCCAAAGCCGAACGTGTTGCTCAGCGCAGCACGCACCTCGCGCTTCTGTGCGCGGTTGAAGGTGAAGTTCAGATTGTAGTCTATCTCCTCGTCCTTGTCGTCGTCGGCATGATTGATGGTTGGCGGCACCACATCGTTCTTCACGGCCAGCACCGACACCATGGCCTCTACGGCTCCGGCGGCGCCCAGCAGATGGCCGGTCATCGACTTGGTGCTCGAGATGTTCAGCTTGTAGGCTGCGTCGCCAAACACTTCCTTGATGGCCTTGGCCTCCGAGATGTCGCCCACGTGCGTGCTCGTGCCGTGTACATTGATATAGTCGATGTCCTCGGGCTTCATGCCAGCATCGGCCAATGCGCGCTGCATGACCAGTTTGGCGCCCAGTCCTTCGGGATGAGAGGCCGTGATGTGATAGGCATCGGCGCTTTCGCCCTCGCCCACCATTTCGGCATAGATCTTGGCTCCACGGGCCTTGGCATGCTCCAGCTCCTCAAGGATGAGGCATCCGGCGCCTTCGGCCATGACGAATCCGTCGCGGCTGGCGCTGAACGGGCGGCTGGCCTTCTCGGGCTCGTCGTTGCGCGTGGAGAGTGCCTTCATGGCGTTGAAGCCGCCCACGCCCACGGCGCAGATGGCCGACTCGGCCCCGCCTGCCACGATGGCCGTGGCCTTGCCCAGGCGAATCATGTTGAAGGCGTTGCCCAGTGCGTGGCTCGACGAGGCGCAGGCCGACGTCGTCACGTAGTTGGGACCGCGGAAACCATATTTGATGCTTATCTGACCGGCGGCAATGTCGCTGATCATCTTCGGGATGAAGAAGGGGTTGAACTTCGGGCCGTCGGCCTCGTGCACGCCATAGTACTTGGCTTCGTCCTCAAAGGTCTTGATGCCGCCGATGCCCACGCCGAAAATCACGCCGATGTTGTCCTTGTCCTCGTGCTCCAAGTCCATGCCACTGTCGGCCACGGCCTGGTCGGCTGCGATGAGGGCCAGCTGGGAGTAACGGTCCATCTTGCGGGCTTCCTTGCGGTCGATATACTGGTTGACGTCAAGGTTCTTCACCTCGCAGGCAAACTGGGTCTTGAAGTTGGAGGCGTCAAAACTGGTAATAGGAGCTGCTCCGCTCACCCCCTCGAGAAGGTTCTTCCACATTTCCTCGGGAGTATTGCCCACCGGCGTCACGGCACCCAGTCCTGTTACTACTACTCTTTTCAGTTCCATAGAAAATAAAAAAATGAAAAGTTACGAGTTCAGAGTTATGAGTTCAGAGGTGTGATTTCGTTTAAAAAAGAAGTAATCATACCTCAGAACTCTGAGCTCTTAACTCGTAACTCGCAACTCGTAACTCAGAAAAATGGTTTTTATTTTGCGTTTTCCTCGATATAGTTGATGGCGTCGCCAACAGTAGCGATGGTCTCAGCTTTGTCGTCGGGGATAGAGATGTTGAACTCCTTCTCAAACTCCATAATCAGCTCCACAGTGTCGAGTGAATCGGCACCCAGGTCATTGGTGAAACTTGCTTCGGGCTTTACTTCAGCCTCATCCACACCGAGTTTGTCAACGATAATAGCCTTTACTTTGCTTTCAATTTCTGACATAATTGTAAATGTTTAAAATGTTTATAAATACTGTCTTTTTACTCTACCCATTAGGATGATTTTACCTATTGGTTCTGAAATTCGGGTGCAAAGGAACGAATTTTAATCCATGTATGCAAATTTTTTGATAAAAAAATGAGTGTTAATTGCACACACCACCCCCTTTTGTGCAAAAAATCACGGGTTTTCGTTGCTTTTTTCCTCAGAAGTGTTCGCGGCGCAGCGGATAGTTGCCCCTGAGTTCTTCGAATTTTTCGGGAGCCGTTTTCAATTTCAGGCTATCATTCAGCGGGTTATATAGCTGCAGGCGCTGGTCGTCGGCGCTGCCGGAGGGCCTGAAGTCGGCCGGCAGTGCGGGGGGCTCAATGTGCACATTGTTCTCTATTCCCAAGAATCGGCACAAGCCCGCGATGACCATGTTGTCGGCATTCACCTTGCCGTCGGCGCTGTAGCCGGCAATGTGGGGCGTGCCTATCATGACGCGCTCCAGCAACTGCCGGTTGATGCGCGGCTCGTTCTCCCACGTGTCCACGATGGCATCCTTCACCCGTCCCTCGTCCAGAGCCCGCAGCAGGGCGTCGTTGTCGACCACCTCGCCGCGGCTCGTATTAATAATATAAGGTACGCGCGTAAGGCCGTTGAAGAACGCCTCGTCGGCCATGTGACTGGTGGGGTAGGGGCCCCGTCGCGTCAAGGGCACGTGATAGCTGATCACGTCGCACGACCCCAGGTCGGCCTCCATGCCCAGCGGCGGGTCGCTCACCACCACGCGGAAACCCATCTCGCGCGCCAGCGCGGCCACGCGGCTGCCCACATGGCCGAAGCCCACCACGCCGAGCGTGCTCTCCGCAGGCCGCAGCCCGCGCATGCGCTTGAGCAGGATGAGCACCGAGGCCACATACTGCGCCACCGAGCCCGCGTTGCACCCCGGGCAGTTCATCCAACTGATGCCCGCCCGCTCCAGATAGTCGGTGTCCAGATGGTCGAAGCCGATGGTGGCCGTGGCCACAAAGCGCACGCGGCTGCCTGCCAGCAGGCGCTCGTCGCAGCGCGTGCGCGTGCGCACAATCAGCGCGTCGGCATCGCGCACGTCGGCAGCCCCTATGGCGCTGCCACGCAGGTAGACCACCTCGTCGGCCAGCCGTTCCACGGCCTCGCGGATGTAGGGTATCTTGTCGTCAATCACTATCTTCATGGTTCATCGAATCTGATTTGTCGGTGCAAAAGTAAATAAAATCCCCCGAAATCACTCAACCGAAGCCCCTAAAACTCCAGGTCATGGCAGACAACCATCTTCGGAGCCGCAAAAAAGTCATCAAAACGGGCTGCAAAAACTAAAATCACGGCGTGATTCCATGGAATCACGTCACGATTCCATAAAATCACGTCA
>CAMOPD010000030.1 GCA_946622085.1 uncultured Prevotellaceae bacterium
ATATTCATATTATAATGCTTCGGGCTTTCAGAACAATTGTTCTGGTTCCCACAGATGTCGGGTCATGTCAACGTGCCCATTGGGTTTGAACTTCACGCCTTCGGCCTCGAGCAGTTCGCGCTGGCGGCTCCAGCCTGGTGCGGTACGTCCCACGGCGTTCACCACGCGGTGGCAGGGTAGGGCGGCCGCCTCGGGGGTGTAGCGCAGTGTGCGGCCCACCATCCGTGCGTGGCTGGGCCATCCTGCCAGAAGGGCGATGGTGCCGTAGGTGGTGACGCTGCCTGCCGGAATCTGCGCAACAATGTTGAGCACAGCCCTGCGGAAGGTCTGTGCCTCCTCGGCATCCATGGAGTCGGCGTAGTCTTTATATGGGGGTGTAGGCATGTGTTTATTTAGTATTCATAATGTTCTATTTCCTCTCTGTAGGCAGGTTTCCGCGGATTGTCGCGAAGAATCTTTGCTGCCAGCCGGCGGGCATCCAGTTGTCCCTTTTCGCACGTCTTGCTGAGCAGGTGCAGTCCCCGCGCCACTCGTGCATAGTCGTCGCGTGTGTTGGCATATGCCGCCACGTGTTGTATTTCTTTGAAGATAACTGTTTCTATTTCGTTGCACTGTAATTTCGAGAGCAGCTCTTTGGTTTCTTTGTCCATCGTTTCTTATTCGGGTTGTTGGTGATCGAGCTCATACTCGAGCAAGTTGTTTCTGATATTCTTAAAGTTCGGCAGTCTCACTTTTCCAGCTTCAAACAGCTTGACGTGGTCGGCCATCGTTCTTGTAGAGCGGTTGGGGTAGGTGCCATGTCCGTCGATGAGCTGAATGTAATTCGTGGTTTTATCGCTATACGTGCCCGATCGTTCGAGCAGGATGGCGTGTCGCCAGGCAGGCTTGCCCGCTTTCAGAATGTTGAAAGATGCCGTGTTGCCTTTCTTTTTTACGACTTCGGCCAATGTGTAGAGTTCGGCATCAATGTCGTTGTAGGAGTCGTCTTTTGTCACAAACGTGTAGTGCTCGGTGCAGTCCTTACGTCCGAAGGCTATCATGATGAGGTTGGCAAACGCATCAAGGTAGATGTTGGAGGGCACTTGCAGTGTGCGCTCCACCATCTCGGGCGCATCAAGCAGCTCCATTCTCACCGTGTAGCGACTGCACATTGTGGAGTTGTCGTATATTTCTTCCTCTGGCAGCTGCTTGTCTTCGTCTTGTTCATCGCCTATCCCGAAGTCGCCATAGGGCATCAAGCGATAGTCATTGGCATCCACCTCGTCTTTCAGGTCGAGCAGGTAGTCGTTCAGCTTGTCATGGCTGATGAGGAAAGGCTCGCTTTCATCGTTCATGATTCTCTCAAAATCATCGATTCCATCGTATTCAACGCATGGGACGTCAATCTCCTCAAACAGCTTCTTCAGCATGGGCATGGCTTCATGCAGATGAGCCGTTGCCAGAATGTGGGCATACTGTTCTATGTTGGCCGGACTGGCTCCCTGCTGGCATATTGTGAGACAATGGTTGAGGTATTTGTTGATGATGGCCATCGCCTTCATCCGCTGTTGCGGTTGTCTGATGGCTGTCAGTGCCAAAGCACAGAAAACGATAGGTTTGATGGTGGGTATGAGTCCGTCTTCATAGAGCATACCCTCCAGCATGTTGAGCTGCTTGTGGCCCAGCTGGTAGACCACGGCCACCATAAACTGCTCTACGCCCTCCACGTAAGTTGCCAGGAAATGGGCATCCTGCCTCAATACTTCCAGCACCACGTCGAGGCTGTGGTCCATGTCATATTTCTCCATGAGCCAAAGAGGCCCATAAAGCTGCCATTCGTTCTTGTAAGCTTCTTTGTCGAAATATTCAAAGAGCAGGTAGAGATAGTTTCTCAGGTCTTCTTTCTTTTGGGGCTGGGAGAGTTCGCCCCCGTCTTCATCCACAAATCCGCAGAGCGACAATTTGTTATCGTCGTGCTCCACATTCCAGAAGGGAGCCAGCCACAGGGCCAGTCGAGCTCCTTTCTTGCTGTAGTCGGGTCTATGGTAGCGATAGAATTGCTCATTCATCATGTCGTTCCAGTCGGTCTTGCCCGAGAGGATGTCTCTCAGCCTTTCCTTCTGCTCGTTGTCCAGTTGGCCAGCCTTTTCCTGGAGTTCCTCGAAAATGTCGAGAATCTTGTCGCTGGCAGCGTCTTGGGCTTCTTCCTTCTTCTTCTTGTTTGTCTTTGTCTTTCTTCTGGGCTTCAGCTGGCCGTCTTTCGAGCAAAGTTCATCCGTGCTGTAGCCCCTCAGCCTCCATTGTGGCGTCTTATTCAGATAGTCGTCAATGATGGGTTTTGCATCGTCCCAATTATCCACGAGCCTTTCTATGTGCTCCATCACTTCTTCTTTGTTCTGAAGGAGCTGTGCAAGTAGCCAGATGGTGTGTTGTAAACAGTCTACATCAAGTTTATCCAAAGAACTGTTCTCCATCAGGAAATCCGCTAATCTGTCTTTTTCGTTGTTGGGAATGATGGGGATTGGCGATAATCCTGCATTCATGACCGTTTCTAAGTCGAACGGTTTCAATGCCGCCAATTCGGGGTGCAGCTGGCGCTCTTCGAGAATCTGGTCGATGTGGGCAAAAGGCGATGCAAACCACCATTTCTCTTCGTCTTCCACTTCGTAGCAGCACAGTTGCACGGCAGCCGACTGCGACATCATCCTATCCAGAACTCCGCTGCCGTCGTCTGTCTGCTGCAACAACCTTTTGAGTTGTGCTTTCAGTTCACTCTCTTTGCAGCATCCATAGAGATTCAGCAGACCCAAGATGATGGTTTCGTAATGCAGACGGAAACGATTGTCAACGTTTTTCTTCGCCTTGCCGATGTGGGGCTCCAGTGCTTTGCTCAGGTCTTCAGTCATGAAGAATTTGTTCTTTTTTTCTTTCATGTCTTCTTCGCAGCCAATGAGTCCCAATGTTACTGCCGGAGGGATGGACCCTGTCATTTCGCCGTATAAACACATTCCGCTGCCAGTATCTATGAGTTGTTCCATGATGAAGTAGTCTTCTTCCGACAAGTGGTTGAGCACCTGAACGGGGTTATCCAAAATCTTCCGAACAAGATAGCGACGCATTTCATAGGTCTTCATTTTGCTCATCTCTTCCTGCTCGTTGAACTGCAGAATATTAGCCGTATTCAACAAATACTCTGCTCCCATGCTCAGCATGAGCTCTTCTAACGAAGATGGTTGTTTTCTCTTCATTTTCCTTTAGCACATTTGTTTGTGCAAATATAAAGAATTTTCTCCATCCATTCAACTATTCTGCCAATAAAGAATAGATATAGCCGTCATCATCCGGTATTATCCTCTGCCCACGTCCTAATAGGCTTCCCGTCATGCCCAATCAAGGCACTTACATTTTGCCCCATTGCAATAAAAAGAGGCCTTTTTCTGCAATGGGGTGATGTTTTTAATGGCAAATGTGCTATCTTTGCAGCAAAAAGGAGTCCATGATGAACAAAATGACAGGGCCTACCACTGAGAAGCAGCGCTATCAGATACTCGACCTCTTGCGTGGTTTTTCTCTCATTGGCATAGCCCTTGCCAACTTCCCCGAGTTTGCACTTTGGTCTTTTCTCTCGCCCGCCGAACAGGCAGCCATGCCTACAGCTGCCGTAGACCGTGTGGCGCGTTTCGTGCAATATCTGCTGGTCGACGGAAAGTTCTATACCATTTTCTCCCTGCTCTTCGGTGTGGGCTTCTCTCTCATCCTGGCCCGTCATGGCCGTCGGCTATTCGTTCGGTGCATGCTTTTGCTCATGCTCATTGGGTTTCTGCATCTGATGTTCATCTGGAGTGGCGACATATTGCTGCTCTACGCCGTAGGCGGACTGTTGCTCACTTTGTTTGTGGGTTTCACCGACCGTCAGCTGGCCATGCTCTTCCGCCGCCATCAGCATCTTGTGCTGTTCCGCTGGCTGGCAGCGCCCGGCCGCATGGCGCTCTCCAACTACATCTCGCAGTCGCTCCTGGGCGTAGCGCTTTTCTATGGCCTTGGCCTTGGCCTTGGCACCTCGTTTGGCTTTGTCCACGCCGAGATGACAGCCCTGGCCTGTTTTGTCGTTCAGACGGTTTGTAGCCTTGTCTGGCTGCGCTTCTTCCTGTTCGGACCTTTGGAGTGGCTATGGCGCATGTTCACCTATGGCCGCTATTTCCCCATCAAACGACCCTCAAAATGACAGAATGACATGACTACGGCAAACCAGATTATCAGCTACATGGAGTCACAGCGCAATGAGGTGCAGCGCGAAGTGTTGATGCGTTTCTTCAAGACGGCCCCCGGCCAGTATGGCCATGGCGACGAGTTTCTGGGCCTGAAAGTGCCGCAGACGCGCCAGGTGGTGGCTCAGCTGCCGCGCGATTTTCCCCTTGCCGAGGTGCCCGAATTGCTGCTGTGCCGATGGCACGAGGTGCGCCTGTGCGGTTTCCTCATTCTGGTGGCCCGGTTTGAGCGGCTGGCCACCAAGCGGCTTGAAAACCATCTGCCCGCCATTCAGGCCCGCGACGCCATCCTCTCGCTCTATCTGGAGTATGCGCGCCAGGCCAACAACTGGGATCTGGTCGACCTCTCTGTGCACAAGATTTTAGGCCATTGGCTCCTCTTGCCCACGCTTCTTGGCGATGAAACGGGCCAAAAGGCCGCCCTCTATACCCATTTCAAGCGCGACTTGCTCGACCGCCTGGCCCAAAGTCCCTGCCTCTGGGAGCAGCGCATGAGCATGGTGTGCACCTGGAAAACCTCTCAGCAGGGCGACCCCTCGTGGTGCCTGCGCTACGCCGAGATGCACCTACACCATCCCCACGACCTCATGCACAAGGCCGTGGGCTGGATGCTCCGCGAGATGGGCAAGCGCGTGAGCATGGACCTCCTGCGCGATTTCCTGCGCCAGCATGTCCACGAAATGCACCGCACCACGCTCCGCTATGCCATTGAGAAGATGGACGACCAGGAGCGTGCTTATTGGTTGTCTGTGTGAAACGATTGAAATCTTCATGCCATGAAACGCCTTCTCCTACCTGCACTGCTGCTTTTCCCGCTGGTCTCAGCAGCCCAGCACACCATGCGCATGCCGCGTTTCCTGCGGCCAGGCGACAAGATAGCCGTTATTTCGCCCTCCAGTACCCCCGACACACTCACCGTGAAGCGCGGGTGCCAGACGCTCCGTGAGTGGGGCTACGAGCCCGTTGTGGGGCGACATGCCCTCAGCCATTACCATGGTTTTGCCGGGACAGCCGATGAGCGGGCCGCTGACTTGCTGTGGGCCCTGCGCGACACCACCATAAGCGCCATCATCTGCACGCGTGGAGGCGATGGTGCCATGCAAGTGCTGCAGCGCATTGCTCCCGATGAAATGGGCAGAAATGCCAAGTGGATTATCGGTTTCAGTGATGCCACTGCACTGCATAGCGCGGCCGTCGTGGCTGGCACCATGAGCATCCATGGCAGCATGTGCCACGCCATCTCGTCGATGGGCGGGCGCGACACCGTCAGCGTCACCTTGCGCCGAATGCTCGAGGGGCAGCTGCCCACCTATCACGTGGCCCGTCATGAGCACGATCAGCAGGGCCACGCCACGGGCATGCTCGTGGGCGGCAATATGTCGGTGTTCAGCGCCCTGGCTGGTTCGGCCTACGATTTTCTGAGCGTAGATGCCGATTTGATCCTTTTCATCGAAGACAAGGGCGAGGGAATGACCAAGATAGACCGCCTCTTCCACCAGATAGAAATCCGTGGGCTCATGCCGAAAGTGAAGGGTGTCATTGTGGGCCGTTTCTCCGACTATAAGCACCCAGAGAACGGATTCTCCGACATGTACGACATGCTGCACGAATACCTGCGCCACTATCGCATACCCGTATGCTATGGTTTCCCCGTGGGCCATGCCCGCCTGAACAACTTCCCGTTGATAGAAGGATGTCAGGTGCGGCTCAGCGTGGGAAGCCAAGGATCCACGCTCCAGTTCATCAAGTGATGCCCATCCCAGATGGCTTCTGGCAATGGCTTGGTGCCCATCGGCCGACGTGCTCAAGGCCGAAACACCTATTCAGGCACTCCAGTGACCTGCTTGGCCAGGAAAGGGCCCGAAAAGCCTTCTTCCCCCGGCACCTGCAACAGAAAATAGATAATAAGGAGAAAACATGCGTTAATGTTCCCAAAAACATGACTCGTAATCAGCATTTTTTTACTATCTTTGCGCCCAAATCAATTCACCTATAACCAAATAAACAAAAGATTATGGCTTACACACGTATGACGGCTGCCGAGGCTGCAGCGCTGATTAAGAACAACGAGAACATTGCCATGAGTGGTTTCACACCTGCCGGAGTGGCAAAGGCTGTGACCAAAGAACTGGCAAAGAAAGCCGTGGCAGAGCACGAGGCTGGCCGCGAGTTCAAGGTGGGCATCTTCACCGGAGCTTCCACTGGGCAGAGCACCGACGGTGACCTGGCTAACGCCCAGGCCATCAAGTATCGTGCACCCTACACCACCAACCCCGATTTCCGCAAGCATGTGAACATGGGTGAAATACCCTACAACGACCTTCATCTGAGCCACATGGCACAGGAGCTGCGCTATGGTTTCTACGGACAGGTTGACTGGGCCATCCTGGAAGTGTGCGACATTGAAGACTGCGGCAACGACTATCATGTATACCTGACGGCTGCCGGTGGTATCAGCCCCACAGCCGCCCGACTGGCCAAGAAGGTCATTCTGGAGCTGAATTCGTTTCATAGCCCCGACGCAAAATACCTGCACGACGTCTATGAGCCCCTCGACCCGCCTTACCGCAAGCCTATCCCCATCTTCAACGTGAGCGACCGCATCGGCGTGCCCTACGTCTCAATTCCCAAGGAGAAGGTGGTGGGCGTGGTGGAATGCAACATTCCCGATGAGGCGCGCGCCTTCAAGAACAGCGACCCCGTGACCGACCGCATTGGCTATCTCACGGCCGAGTTCCTGGTAGACGAGCTCCATGCAGGCCGCATTCCGAAGGAATTCCTGCCGTTGCAGAGCGGTGTGGGCTCTACGGCCAACGCCATCCTCGGTGCCCTCGGTCAGGACAAGCACGTGCCCGACTTCAACATCTACACCGAAGTGCTGCAAGATGCCGTTGTGGATATGATGCTCCATGGCCGCGTGAAGGACGCCTCGGCCTGCTCGCTCACCGTTTCCAACGACTGCCTGAAGCAGGTGTACGACAATATGGACTACTTCAAGAACCACCTGACGCTGCGCCAGAGCGAAATCTCCAACCATCCGGCTGTGATACGCCGCCTCGGCGTCATCGCCATCAACACGGCCATCGAGGTGGACATCTACGGCAATGCCAACTCTACCCACATCAGCGGCACGAAGATGATGAACGGCATCGGCGGCTCGGGCGACTTCATCCGCAATGCCTACCTCTCCATCTTCACCTGCCCCAGCGTGGCCAAGGGCGGACTCATCTCGAGCGTGGTGCCCTTCGTCACCCATCAGGACTCCTCGGAGCACGACGTCAACGTCATCGTGACCGAACAGGGAGTGGCCGACCTGCGCGGCAAGAGTCCCATGCAGCGTGCACAGACCATCATCGAGAACTGTGCCCACCCCGACTACAAGCAGCTGCTCTGGGACTATCTGAAGCTGGGCACCGGCGGACACACCCGCCACTGCCTCACCGCAGCCTTCGCCATGCACGACACGCTGGCTCGCAAGGGCGACATGCGGCTCACCGACTTCGCTGAATACGTGAAGAAATAGTCTTCCCTCATGTTGAAAGGTTGAAAAGACAGGCTTTTCAACCTTTCAACTTTTGTTTTTCCTCCCCCTCATTTTTTTCCCCATGCACATTTGTATATTCTGCTCCGCCAACAATCAGATTGATGCCGACTTCTTCAGACTGACCGAAGAGTTGGGCCAGTGGATGGGCCGCCAAGGCCACACGCTTGTCTTCGGTGGCGTCAATATGGGCCTCATGGAATGTGTGGCCAAGGCAGCCCGCGAGGCTGGGGCGCTCACCGTGGGCGTCATTCCCACCATCATCGAGAAGAATGGCCGCAAGAGCGACTACGTTGACGTGGAGATGCTCTGCGACAACCTGGCCGACCGCAAGACGCTCATGCTCGACAAGAGCGACGTCTCCATAGCCCTGCCAGGCGGCGTGGGCACACTCGACGAGATTTTCAGCGTCGTGGCATCGGCCAGCATCGGCTACCATCAGAAGCCCGTCATTCTCTACAATATGAAGGGATTCTGGAACCCGCTGCTCACGGTGCTCGACGAGATGAACCGCCAGGGCATGATACGCACCACGCTGCGCCGCCATCTCCACGTGGTCAGCAATCTGGAAGAACTGGAAAAGCTCCTCAGCCAAATATGAAGATAGGCAACATTGAACTGGGCCACGAGCCGGTGTTCCTGGCTCCTATGGAAGACGTCACCGACATTGGCTTCCGGCTGCTTTGCAAGCGCTTTGGAGCCTCAATGGTCTACACCGAGTTTGTGAGTGCCGAGGCGCTCATCCGCTCGGTGAAGAGCACCGAGCGCAAGCTGACCATCAGCGACGATGAGCGCCCCGTGGGCATACAAATCTATGGCCGCGACGAAGAGGCCATGGTGGAGGCGGCACGCATAGTGGAAGAAGCGCGCCCCGACCTCATCGACCTGAACTTCGGCTGCCCGGTGAAGAAAGTAGCGGGCAAGGGCGCCGGCGCCGGCATGTTGCAGAACATTCCCAAGATGCTCGACATCACGCGCCGCGTGGTGGATGCCGTCAGGCTGCCCGTGACGGTGAAGACGCGCCTGGGATGGAATCAGGAGCAGCTCATCATCACCACCCTGGCCGAGCAGCTGCAGGACTGTGGCATACAGGCGCTCACCATCCATGGCCGCACGCGCAGCCAGATGTACACCGGCGAGGCCGACTGGACGCTCATTGGCGAGGTGAAGCGCAACCCGCGCATTCACATCCCCATCATCGGCAATGGCGACATCACTACGGCAGAAGGCGCGCGACAGGCCTTCGACCGCTATGGCGTGGATGCCATCATGGTGGGGCGGGCCACCTTCGGCCGCCCCTGGATATTCAAGGAGATACGCGACCATCTGGACGGCAACGCCGATGCCCACCAGCTCACTTTTGGCGAGAAACTCGACGTGCTGGAGGAGCAACTGCGCATCAACGTGGAGCGCATCGACGAATACCGAGGCATACTCCACACACGCCGCCACCTGGCAGCAACACCCATCTTCAAGGGCATTCCCGATTTCCGGCAGACGCGCATAGCCATGCTGCGCGCCGAAACCATGGACGAGCTGATGGGCATACTGGAAGACTGCAGGCAGAAGCTGGGCTGACCACCTTATATTATATATACGAAAGCATCAGAAACAGGCATTGACGGCATGAACGAAACGAAACGCGGCTTCATACAATTGCACTTGAGTGTGCTTTTGGCAGGATTCACGGGGCTCTTCGGCAGGCTCATCACGCTCAACGAAGTAGACATCGTGTGGTATCGCATGCTCTTCACCACCCTCATCCTGCTGGTATTCACGGGATTGCCCCGCGTGGGCTGGCGCAAGCTGCTCCAGCTGAGCGGTTGTGGGGCGTTGCTGGGCGTTCACTGGATTCTCTTCTATGGCTCCATCAAGGCCTCCAATGTCAGCATCGGCGTCATCTGTTTCTCGCTCATCGGCTTCTTCACGGCGCTCTTCGAACCCCTCATTCTGGGCGAGAAGCGCTTCTCGTGGATGGAACTGCTGTTCTCGCTCATCACGGTGGCCGGCGTCTTCTGCATCTTTTCCTTCGATGCCCGCTATCGCTACGGCATCATGATTGGCGTGGTGTCATCGGCGGTCTGTGCCCTCTATGCCATTTGCAACAAGCGGGTGAGCCGCGGGCTGCGCAGCCGCACGGTGCTCATGTATCAGATGTCGGGCGGGCTGGTGGCCGTGTCGTTCATCATTCCCCTCTATCTCTTTTTCTTCCCCAGCTCCCAGCCGGTGGTCGTGCTGCCCGAGGGGAGCAATCTGTGGTTCATGCTCTGCCATGCCTTGTTTTGCACGGTGGGCATGTATCTCTTGCAAATACAAGCCTTGAAGCGCCTTTCGGCTTTCACCGTCAACCTGACCTACAATCTGGAGCCGTGCTACACCATCATCCTGGCCTTTCTGCTCTTCGGCGAAGGGCGCGAGCTCAATTTCTCGTTCTATCTCGGCATAGCGCTGATTGTGCTTAGTGTGCTGCTTCAGTCGCTCAGGGTTTTCAAGAAGTCAAAACACTCAACCAACCGTTTATCAGAATCATGAAGAAAAGTCTTATTCGCACATCATTCCTCCTGCTGGTCTTGCTCATTGGCGCAAGCACGTCGTGGGCGCAGAAACTGCCTGCCACGGCCCGGCTGGCCGATAAGAAGGAGTATGCAGGCATTGAGCTCTATCTCAATGTGGAGCGTGCTGCCTCGGAAGACGATCCGGCAGCAGTCGTTTCGCTGTGGCTGCTCAACACCAACACCGGTCGTGCCGTCCGCGTGCTGACCACCAACCCGATGGCGCAGGGGCGTTGGTCGGAAATGAGTGGTCATAAGTCTGTAAGCACTCCGCTCACGCAGATTGCTGCCGCCGAGAAAGCGCTGTTCGTTGCCGACGAGACGGATCTCATCTTGCTCGAAGGCTGCCCCGACGCACGCAATGTGTGGTCCTATCTGGTAGACCTGAAGACACGCACGGCCAAGCAATTGCCCACCAATTCGGGCTTGGTTTGCTTCTTCGACGAGGGGCCGTTCATCCTGATGAACAATTATCGCTACGACTATGAAGGCGAGACGGGACGATACAATGTCATTCAGGCCTTCCGTCCCGACGGCTCCTTTGTGGGCGAATTGCCGCTCGGCCCTGTTGAAGAGTAGACGGCGCGAGCCCATCGGGCGCATCTATGGCAAAAGCAAAAAAATGCAGGCTAACGTGCAGATGTTCCCCAAAATGTTGTAACTTTGCACCCGTCATGAAGATACTCGTAACTGGTGCAAGTGGCTTCATCGGCTCATTTATTGTCGAAGAAGCTCTGGAGAGAGGCATGGAAGTGTGGGCGGCTGTCCGCAAAAGCAGTTCGCGTGCATATCTGAAAGACCCCCGCATTCATTTCATCTGCCTGAATCTTGCCTCGCAGAGCCAGCTCGAGGAGCAGCTCAGAGAGCATGCCTTCGACTATGTGGTGCACGCGGCAGGCGCCACCAAGTGCCTGCATAGGGACGACTTTTTCCGCACCAACACCGATGGGACGCGCCATCTGGTGAGCGCGCTCCGCGCCGTGGGCATGCCGCTGAAGCGCTTTGTCTTCATCAGCTCGCTCAGCGTCTTTGGCGCCATCAGGGAGCAGCAGCCTTACGGCGAGATATGCGAATCCGACACGCCGCGCCCCAATACGGCCTATGGCGAGAGCAAACTGAAGGCCGAGCGCTTCCTCGAGACGTTAGACGACTTCCCCTATGTCATTCTGCGCCCAACGGGCGTTTACGGTCCGCGCGAGAAAGACTATTTCCTCATGGCCAAAAGCATCAAGCAGCATGTTGACTTTGCCGTGGGTTTCAAGCGCCAAGACATCACCTTCGTCTATGTGAAGGACGTCGTGCAGGCCGTCTTCCTGGCTTTGGAGCGTGGAGCTGTTGGCCGGAAATATTTCCTCAGCGACGGGCAGGTATACCAGAGCACCACATTCAGCAATCTCATTCACCGTGAACTGGGGCGCCCATGGTGGGTGCGCATCACGGCACCTGTATGGGTGTTGCGCGTTGTAACCTTCTGTGGCGAGTATCTGGGCCGGCTTACGGGTAAGATGACGGCACTGAACAATGACAAATACAACATTCTGAAGCAGCGCAATTGGCGTTGCGACATCAGTCCTGCCCAGGACGAGCTGGGCTATAATCCTCATTACGACCTGGAGCGCGGAGTGCCCGAAACCATCAGCTGGTATCGGCAGAACGGGTGGCTCTGAGTCTTTTTTTTCACATGAACGCAAGACAATGATTAATCATATCAGGAAACTTTTTGAACTGGAAAAGCAACCCCACAAGAGGCTATTTGCCTTGGAATGGGTGGTGCTGGCCTACGTGGTGTTCACGCTGCTGGTCATCTTCTTCACCTATACGAAGGTGCAGAATCCTGATTCGCTCATCCTGGGGCGCGTGAAGATTGTCATCATCACGTTTGCCCTCTGGGCCGTCTACAGGATGATGCCTTGCCGCTTCACCCGCATGACCCGGGTGCTTGGGCAGATGGCCTTGCTCTCATGGTGGTATCCCGATACCTATGAGCTCAACCGCGTGTTTCCCAATCTCGACCATCTGTTTGCATCGGCCGAGCAGTGGCTTTTTGGCTGCCAGCCGTCGCTGCTTTTCTACGAGAAGATGCCCTGGCCCCTGTTCAGCGAGCTCATGGATCTGGGCTACGCCTCCTACTACCCGCTGATGGCCATCGTGCTCTATTGGTATTTCTTCCGCAGATATGGCGAATTTGAGCGGGCTTCCGTCATCGTGCTCGCCTCGTTTTTCCTCTATTACGTGGTCTATATCTTCCTGCCGGTCACTGGTCCCATGTTCTATTTCCATGCCATCGGGCTCGACCAGGCGGCCCAGGGAGTGTTCCCCAACGTGGGGCATTACTTCAGCAGTCACACCGACTACCTGCCCACTCCGGGCTGGACCGACGGCATTTGCTACTGGATGGTAGAGGTGGCCCATGCTGCCGGCGAGCGGCCCACGGCAGCCTTCCCCAGCAGTCATGTGGGTGTGAGCACGGTGCTCATGTTGCTGGTTTGGCATGCACGCAGCAAGAAGTTGTTCTGGGCGTTGATGCCCATCTATCTGCTGCTGTGCTTCTCCACCGTCTACATTCAGGCCCACTATGCCATTGATGCCATTGCCGGACTGATAACGGGCTGGCTCATCTGGCTGCTGCTGATGTGGCTCACTCGCTCCCTGGTGGAGGAGGAAAAGCCGGCGAAAGCCCGAAAACCCAAGAAAATGAAATCCTAACCACTTAAACAATTAATAAAGCATGAAAAAACTACTCGCATTAGTTGCCGTTTTGCTCGTGGCCGTACTGATGGTACTCACCGTGCCCGACAAAAAGGCCCACAAGGAAGCCATGATGGAGGCCGTGAAGGAATATGTGGACGATGAGGCCCAGGAAAGGGGCTTCGCCGACAATGGCATCACGCGCATTGGCAAGGGAATCGTGAACAAGATGGTCGAAGCGGCCATCAGCACCAAACTGAAAGTAGACAATTACTACCTTTTCAACACCACCCACGTGCGCCTGAAGGGGAAGGACAAAGTGCTCTCCGTGGGCATGTTCGGCCATGTGTTTACCTTCGACAAGAAGATGCTCCGCGAAGCGCTTGAGGAAGGCCAGGACGAAGCCGAAGAGAAGCGCGAAGCCAAGCAGCTGCTCAAAGAGGCCAAGAAGCTGAAGAAGGAGGAGCTGAAGGCCCAGCGCAAGGCCGAAAAGCAGGCCCGCAAGGAGCAAAAGCGCAGAGAGAAAGAACAGCGCAAGGCCGAAAAGGCCCGCCAGAAAGAGCAGAAGCAATAGCATCCCAGCAAGTTTCTTCTTCTCAGCACAGCAAGCCACTTTCATTCCCGAAAGTGGCTTGCTGCGCTTATAGGGGTGTCCTGAAATCAGCAATATCCACCTAACATGCCGTTTTGTCCACCTTTTTATAATGGCAAACGCCTATCTTTGCCCCCACAACTACAAAACTGCATAACCTAAATGAAAGCAAAACATTTTTTATGGGGCATGCTCATGCTGCCCATGGTGGCCAGTGCTCAGGTGAGCATCAACATCGATGCTGCCCAGAGAGGCCCCAAAATCAGTCCCACCCACTATGGTATTTTCTTTGAAGACATCAACCACGCGGCTGATGGCGGCCTCTATGCCGAGCTCATACGCAACCGCTCTTTCGAAGACGGGCCGCGCTTCGGGGCCCCTGCCGACATGCAGGGCTGGAGCACGCACGGCTTCAACGGCTCAACCATTGAGGCTCAGCTCATTCAGCCCTCCAAGAAGGTGAAACTGCTCAACAGCGCCCAGCACCACGCCCTGCAGCTCACCGTCAACGCCACCCAGGCCAACGCCGTCCGTCTGGAGAACGAGGGCTTCTGGGGCATCAATGCCGTGCAGGGACGCACCTACAAGGTGTCGCTCTGGATAAAAGGCAACTACAAAGGCACCATCAAAGCCCGTCTTATGAACGGCAAGAACCTCTATGCCGAGACCACCGTTTCGCCCTATGGCATGCAAGAGAAAGGCGGATTCAAACTGAAGAACTGGACCAAGCTGACCGGACAGCTCACGGCCGGCGCCAACGACCCGCAGGCCCGTTTTGCACTCGTCTTCGACGGCAAGGGCACGCTGCAACTCGACATGGTGAGCCTCTTCCCCCCAACATTCAGAAACCGCGACAACGGCATGCGCCCCGACCTGGCCAATCTGCTCTGGCAGATGCACCCCAAGTTCATGCGCTTCCCCGGTGGATGCTTCGTCGAGGGGCAGGAGAGCCCCGTCAACGCCTTCCACTGGGAGCAGACCGTTGGGCCCATTGAGGAGCGCCAAGGCCACTGGAACGTCAACTGGGGCTATCGCACCACCGACGGCATGGGCTTCCACGAATACCTGCAGCTGGCCGAAGACCTGGGAGCCAAGCCCCTCTACGTGGTCAACGTGGGCCTGTGGCACGGCGGACTCACCCCCGTCGACAGCCTGCAGCCATGGATAGACGAATGTCTCAACGCCCTGGAGTATGCCAACGGCGACGTGACCACGAAATATGGCGCCATGCGGGCCAGAAACGGGCATCCCCAGCCCTTCAACATTGAATATCTGGAGATAGGCAACGAGAACAATCAGCCCGACCCCACTCAGCAGAGCGACCGCTACTACGAGCGCTACGACAAGTTCCGCCAAGCCATCCTGGCCCGCTATCCCAAGATGAACCTCATCGGCAACCTCGTGGCCTGGGGCGACGACAACCCCAAGTGGGAGAGCCAGCTGCCCGTAGACCTGCTCGACGAGCACTACTACCGCAACCCGGCATGGTTTACCAACTGCTTCCATAAATACGACTCCCATCCGCGCACCCTGGCCAACGGCCAGCCCGCACCGCGCATCTACGTGGGCGAATATGCCGTGACCAGCGGATTCGGCCATCTGGGCAACCTCAACGCCGCCCTGGGCGAGGCCGTCTACATGATGGGCATGGAGAACAATTCCGACATCGTGCCCCTCAACAGCTACGCGCCCATCTTCGTCAACGAGAACGACGCCAAGTGGCGCCCCGACATGATTCGCTTCAACTCCCATCAGGTGATGGGCACTCCCTCCTACTACGTGCAGATGCTCATGGCCCGCAACGTGGGCACGCAGGTGGTGCCCGTGGACATGCAGAATCCCTATCCCGCAGAGCAAGCCCCGCAGCTCACCCCCGCCACCAGCCAGGCCGGATTTGCCACTTGGGGCACCAAGGCCACCTTCGAGCTGAAAGACGAAGGCTACAAGAGCATCAGCGGCTCGTGGGCCGACAATGCCGACGGCACCATCTCGCAGAGCTCGCTCGGCGAGCAGTGCGTGGCCGTGAGCAAGCGCATCATCGACAGCCGACACTACACGCTCAACTACCGCGCCCGCAAGGACAAGGGACAGGAGGGCTTCATGATCGTCTTCAACTACGTAGACCCGCAAAACTATTGCTGGGTGAACTTCGGCGGATGGGGCAACACCCAGCACGGCATTGAGCAGATATCGGCCGGAGGCAAAATGCAGACTGCCACCAAGCCCGGAAAGATAGAGACGGGCCGCTGGTACGACGTGCGCATCAGCGTCGACGGCAACAACGTGAAATGCTGGCTCGACGAAGAGCTCATCTTCGACACCCAGCTCATTGCCACCACACAGCCCGGACTCTTCGCCACGGCCACCATCGACGAGCCCACGGGGCAGCTCATCGTCAAAGTGGCCAACACCGGAAGCCAGGCCACCACGGCCAACATCAGGCTGACCAACTACGACCCCAAGAGCGCCACGCTCATCAGGCTGAGCAGCACCGACGGCAACAACGAGAACACGCTGCAGCAGCCCACCCTCATAGCGCCCGTCGAGACGGAACTCTCGCCAAGCGGCAACGAGGTGCAGCTCACGGTGCCTGCCTACTCATTGAATATCGTTCGCATGAAAAGATAATGCATTTGTTTGATTTATTAGTGGAACACGGAGTGCGCGAGCATTCCGTGTTTTTTTGATGGCCCAGCTTGTCTGCCTACATGTAGGGAAGCGCCGCGGCACGTCCCCACACGCAATCGGGCAGTTCTCCCACCGAAAGTGGCGCACTTGCTGTCTGTTGACTGGAGTCAACGCATCTGTTGACTTAAGTCAACGC
>CAMOPD010000031.1 GCA_946622085.1 uncultured Prevotellaceae bacterium
CCGATGGAAGTCAGCGTAGACAGGTCGTTGTCTATCCAGCAGACGCGTTCCGCCAGCGTGGCCTGTCCCCAAACCGCCCCGCAAACTGCTGTCGCAACTGACAAAATCAAATATCTTATTCTTTTCATCTTTTTATATTTAAAGCGTTTCTATCTCCCTCCCTTTGGGAGGGTCGGGGTGGGCTTTTCCCTTTGGGAGGGTCGGGGTGGGCTTCTACCTCACCTCCGCCTCATAGGTCACCTTCAGACTATTGCCCTCCACGCCGAGACTCAGGCTCTTCACCACGGGAATGCCGGGCGCTTTGCTCCAGCCGTCGCCGCCGCGGATGCCCGCTTCCGTTCCGTCGTCGCCCACCCATTCAGCGTTTGTCAGTTCAAATGTTCGGGTGGGAGAATAACTAAAGTCGGTGCCCGTGATGTCGCTGAAAATATTGTTGTTTATAGAGCGAAATGTGTAATAGCAATTGCTGAAAGAGTTGTTGCTTTCTGTCCAGGAATTATAAACTGCTCGAATGACGCAATTGGACACATTGGCACCAGTAGTTGTTTCAAACGCACCTCTACTATAATATCCGTTATCCCAATAGGTCAGAATGCTGTTCTTCCATGTGTAGGCACCAGCATAGCCGGTCACGATGCAATGATCTATCAGGACGGAACTGCCCGATGGGAAATCATCCAGGTCTCCACCAACATAACAGTTGACAAACGAGGCACTCTCAACCGGAGTATTATTTGCTGCCGTGATGCCTTTCTTCAGTATGCAATTCTGAACCTGCATGTTCTTGGCGGTTGCTGCATTGCTAAAAGTCATGCCATTCAAAAGAAAACATTTGGCAATGAGCAGCCCCTCCACTCTGGAATTGCTTTTTGAAAGCACCACGCCTCCGTTGATATAAAGGCCCTCCACATGGACATTGCTAATAGTTGCGTCGGCCACGCCGATGTTCAAGTCGCTTCTCAGTTGCGTCACGTCCGTTCCCGTGGCAGCGTCTTTCTCGAATCCCGCACCATAAATGGCTACCGACTTCGTGATGGTGGGCGAAGTGAACGAACCGGAGGAGAGAGTAATCACGTCGCCTTCATTGGCAGCAGCATGGGCCTGCACGAGCGCATCGGCCCCCGAGAACACACTCACCTGAGAGCCACTCACGAGCGTGGCCGTGTTGACATCACTCTGCGCCATTGCGCCCACCGGGCAGCCAAGCGCCAAAAGGTAAAAAAGAATCTTTTTCATACGTATTGTCTTTTTCTGATTGTTTGTATAAGTTGTCGCAAAGATAGACAATACGCCAGGAAGGGACACTGACGAAAAATGAAAAACGACTGACCGATACGGCATCGGTCAGTCGTTTCCTCTCCCCCCGGGCTATGGGTCGTGGAGGCGATGGCGCTCGGCCTGCCATTCGCGGGGCGTCTGGCCGGTGACGAGCTTGAAGGCTCGGAAGAACGACGATTCGTTGGCGAAGCCCGAATCGATGTATATTTCCGTAATCTTGGTGTCGGGGTTGTCGTCCATGCTTCTCATGGCATGCTCCACGCGGTAGCGGTTGACGAAGTAGGTGAACGACACACCCTCGTGATGCTTGATGCAATCGCTCACGTAGCGGCTGTTGGTGCGCAGCCGAGCGGCCACATCATACACCTTCAGGTCGCTGCGCAGATAGAGTTTCTCTTGCTCCATCACTTGGCAGATGCGCTCCATGAGGGCGTCGTGCTTCTTGGCAGGCGTTTCCGTGGTCACTTCGGCCGGCAGCTCCGGCTCAGCATCCTGCCTGTGCCGACGGCGGCGAACATGCCACCATGCGCCGGCGGCAAGGCCGACAAGCAGTAAGATGGCTCCCCACCGCCAGGCGCCGCCCAGGCCGGGCTGCGAGGCGGGCTGCCCGAAGCGCAGCAGAAAGACCGACGCCATGGGCTGGAAATTGTTTTCCAGGGTGCCGCCGGCAAACAGCAGGTTGCCTTCGGCGGTGAGCACGGGTTGGGCAAAGCCGCAGTCGGGGGGCAGCGGGTCGGTGTAGTAGAGCGTCAGGGGGATGGCCCGGGTGGGCGAGTGGCTGCCCAGGTCTTCGTAGTGGCCGTAGCCGAAGCAGAGCACGTAGAGGCGGCGGTGGGCATCGGTGCCGGCGAGGTAGCTGCGGTGGGCCTTCGCATCGACGACGAGCGGACTGTAATAGTTGATGTCGCCCCACTGGCTGCGCGTGGGGATGGGGCAGGCCGTGGGCAACAGCTCAAATCCGCTCTTGCTCACCTTGGCCAGGGCCATCTGACCCTCGTCGTTCTCGAGCACCACGAGGTGGGCATAGACCCCCTGCGAGGCATCGCCTATGAAGTCGTTGCCGGGGTTGTTGAGGAGGATGGGCAGCGGATGCCACGTGCTGAGCAGTGAGTCGGCAAACGCCTCTCCCCGCAGCCTCTCCACCATGGGCGTGCTGGTGGGTGCGCCTTTCACGTTGAGGCTGCCCACGATGAACACGTCGTCGGGCGCAATGCGGAAGATGAAGGGCGCGGCGCGGCCCGTGCTCACGTCGTTGGCATGGGCGGAGGCCTTCTTGCCGTCGAACAGCTCGATGCCGTCGTCGGCATACCAGTTGCCGGCAATCACCACGCGGCCGCTGTCTATCTCGATGGCCTGGCAGAGGCTGCGGCTGCGGTCGAGACTGCCGATGCCTTCAAAGGAGTGCGTGGCCGGGTCGTACATCTCAATGGGGAAGGTCTGCCCGATGCCGAGAGGCTCTTTGTGGCCTCCCGCCAGCATCACCTTGCCCGAATGGAGCACCAGCGCCAGTCCGTCGTCGTGGTTGTAGAGCATCGGCAGCTCGTGCCACTTGCCATGGCTGAGGTATTCGGCGGTGGGCGTGGGAATGAAGCCGGTGGTATGGCCGCCGGCAACCATCATCTCGTTGCCCAGGCATAAAACACTATGGCCGGCCCGGGGATGGTTCAGGTCTGCCAGGCGTTCCACCTTCACCTTGACCAGCGGACAGGCAGTAGCGGGAGCTTCCGTTGCCATGATCGACAAGGCTGTTCCGAGAAGGGCAAAGAGAAGGGCTATTCGGTTGTGCATGATTCTGTGCAAAGATAAGAAAAAAACGGCTTTCCGCACTATGAAAACACGAAATACGACTTGCAAAAAGCAGAAAATAGCAGAGAAGACGCCCTTCAGCATCTTACCGACGCCAACTAGGTTTTGCTGGCATGCTGAGCCCGGCAAAAACTTGGAGCATTTACCATCATTAACTCCCGAAACACGCATTGTTCCCGTTTTTTTTAGTAATTTTGCGGCGTTTTCATTTTCGCTCCCCTTCGGGAGCCCCCTTCAGCTGATGAATATACACGAACTATTGAATCTCTATGCAGGCACGCCGCAGTGTGGCGCGCTGGCAAGTGCATTGGCAGACGGCAGCCTGCGCACGGCCCATCTGCGCGGTCTGGTGGCCTCGTCGGCCCCGGTGTTGTTTGCTTCGGTGGCCGCCACGAAACGTGTTGAGTCGGTGCCGGTGCTGCTGTTTGTGCTGGCCGATGCCGACGAGGCCGGCTACTTCTACCACGACCTCACCCAGCTCATGGGCACCGACCGTGTGCTCTTCTTCCCGTCGTCGTTTCGCCGGCAGGTGAAATATGGTCAGCGCGATGCGGCCAACGAGATACTGCGCACCGAGGTGCTGGCGCGGCTCAACGACCCGGCGGCGGGCGCTGACGGCATGCTCTGCATCGTGAGCCACCCCGAAGCGCTGGCCGAACTGGTGGTGTCGAGAAAGCATCTCGACGAGCGCCACCTGTCACTCCGAGTGGGCGAGCGCCACGACATCGACACGCTGGAACGCCAGATGAGAGATTTGGGTTTCCAGCTGGTGGATTACGTCTACGAGCCGGGACAGTTTGCCCTGCGTGGCAGCATCGTCGACGTGTTCAGCTTCAGCAGCGAGTATCCGTTTCGCATAGACTTCTTCGACGACGAGATAGACTCCATACGCACGTTCGACGTGCAGAGCCAGCTCTCAAAAGACCGCCGACAGGGGGTGGAGATAGTGCCGCAACTGACGACGGTGGACGGGCAGCGGGCCTCGTTTCTGAGCTTCCTGCCGCGCCAGACGGTGGTAGTGATGAAAGACTTCCTCTTCGTGCGCGACACCGTGGAGCGCGTCTTTCGCGAAGGATTTGCCTCGCAGGCCGTCGCCGAGCGGCTGGAGGGAGCCACGGAGATGGAACAGCGCGAGCTCATGGAGCAGATGAAGAGCGAGAACATGCTGCTCAGCCCCTCGCTCTTCTCCGACGAGATGCTGCAGCTGCGGCGCATGGAGATGGGGCCGAAGCCCACGGGCACCCCCCAGGCCACCATCGACTTCGACATGTCGGCACAGCCACTCTTCCACAAGAATTTCGAACTGCTCACCAAGTCGCTCGAGGACTATCAGCTGAAGGGCTATCGCCTCTTCGTGTTGGCCGACAGCCCGAAGCAGCTGGAACGACTGAAGGACATTCTCGACTCGCAGACCAACGAGGGCATCGGCTTCGAGCCTGTGGAGAAGACGCTGCACGGCGGCTTTGCCGACAACCAGCTGCGGGCGTGCTTCTTCACCGACCACCAGATATTCGACCGCTTCCACAAGTACAATCTGCGCTCCGATGCCGCCCGAAGCGGCAAAATGGCGCTCACCATGAAGGAGCTGCAGGAGATGGAGCCCGGCGACTATATCGTGCACGTAGACTTCGGCATAGGGCGCTTTGCTGGGCTCGTCAGAGTGCCCATTCCCAAGGCCAAGGCCCAGGCGGCCGACGGCCAGGAGGGCTATCAGGAGATGATTCGCATTGTGTATCAGCATGGCGACAAGGTGGATGTGTCGATTCATTCGCTCTACAAGATATCCAAATACAAGCGGCGCGACAGCGAGACGCCACCGCGACTCTCAACACTGGGCACCGGTGCCTGGGAGCGCCTGAAGGAAAAGACAAAGACCAGAATCAAGGACATCGCCCGCGACCTGATACGCCTCTATGCTGCCCGCCGGCATGAACGCGGATTCGCCTTCAGCGCCGACTCGTTTCTGCAACAGGAACTCGAAGCGAGCTTCCTCTACGAGGACACCCCCGACCAGCTGAAAGCCACCAACGACGTGAAGGCCGACATGGAGAGCCCGCGACCCATGGACAGACTCGTCTGCGGAGACGTGGGCTTCGGCAAAACCGAGGTGGCCGTGCGCGCCGCATTCAAGGCGGCATGCGACTCCAAGCAGGTGGCCGTGCTCGTGCCCACCACGGTGCTGGCCTACCAGCACTTCCAGACGTTTCAGGGCAGGCTGAAGAACTTGCCCGTGCGCGTGGAGTATCTATCGAGGGCTCGCGGTGCCAAAAAGACGCGCGAAATTCTGGCCGACCTGGAGGCCGGACGCATAGACATATTAATAGGTACGCACAAGCTCATCGGCAAGAGCGTCAAGTGGAAAGACCTGGGGCTGCTCATCATCGACGAGGAGCAGAAGTTCGGCGTAGCCACGAAGGAGAAGCTGCGCAAGATGAAAACCAACGTCGACACGCTCACCATGTCGGCCACCCCCATACCGCGAACGCTGCAGTTCTCGCTCATGGGCGCACGCGACATGAGCATCATACAGACGCCGCCCCCCAACCGCTATCCCATCTGCACCGAGATTCACACGTTCAACTCGGAGGTCATTGCCGATGCCATCAACTTCGAGATGAGCCGCAACGGACAGGTGTTCTTCGTCAACGACCGCATCAGCAATCTGCCCGAACTGGCATTGCTCATTCAGAAGCATGTGCCCGATGCGCGCGTGGCCATAGGCCATGGGCAGATGAAGCCCGAGGAACTGGAGCGCATCGTCATGGGATTCATCAACTACGACTACGACGTGCTGCTCTCTACCACCATCGTGGAGAACGGCATCGACATATCCAACGCCAACACCATCATCATCAACGACGCCCACCGCTTCGGACTCTCCGACCTGCATCAGATGCGTGGCCGCGTGGGGCGGTCGAACAAGAAGGCTTTCTGCTATCTGCTCGCGCCGCCATTGGCCAACCTCAACCAGGAAGCACGCCGCCGGCTGGAAGCCTTGGAGACCTTCTCTGAACTGGGCTCGGGTTTCAATCTGTCCATGCAGGACCTCGATATTCGCGGAGCGGGCAATCTGCTCGGAGCCGAACAGAGCGGCTTCATGGAAGACCTGGGCTACGAAACCTATCAGAAAATCCTCACGCAGGCCGTCACTGAACTGAAGAACGACGAGTTTGCCGACATGTATCAGCAGCAGATGGACGAGGGACAACAGCTCATGGGCGACGAGTTTGTGGAGGACTGCTCCATTGAAAGCGACTTGGAGATGTATCTGCCCGACCTCTACGTGCCCAGCAGCAGCGAGCGCATGTTGCTCTATCGAGAGTTGGAAAGCATTCACAACGACCAGGACTTGCAGGCCTATCGCAGTCGTCTGGTCGACCGCTTCGGACCCATCCCCCACGAGGGTGAGGAACTGCTCTGTGTGGTTCCACTGCGCCGACTGGGCAAGCGCTTGGGCTGTGAGAAGGTGATACTGAAGCAGGGATTGCTCACGATGTTCTTTGTTCAGAACCCCATGAGCGCCTACTACCAGAGCAAGGCGTTCGACCGCGTGCTCAATTTCATCGGCCGTCATCCACGGCGCTGCAATCTGCGCGAGGTGAAAGGCAAGCGCTCCATGGTGGTGAAGGACGTCGGAACCGTGGGCGAGGCCGTGGCCCTGTTGCGCTCCATTGACGAGGAAAAAGGCTGAAAAAGCGGCTGTTGGGACGACTGATAACATTTTATACGTCGTTTTTTAACATCCTGACAGTGTGAAATACATTTTGTGAACCATGAAAAAACAAAATGTCACCTCCCTTTCGGCCGAATGTGCTACCTTTGCATCCGTAAGTAATATTGAAGCATTCATCTGTTTTTTCAAATTGACTCTAGTTTTATATATATAGTTGATGTTGAGTTTTATAGTAAAAAGCAAGTAAAGTTCTTAAGTAAAAAAAGAATGGCAGGGTTTGGGAAAATCCTGCCATTCTTGCGTTCTGTGGTTTCGGTTCTGTGTTGTCAGATGATGTCAGATGATGTGCGGCACGTCTTCCAGGTTGGCCTTGATGTCCTCGTCGCTGATGGCGTAGTTGCGAAGGTCGCCATTCAGATACTGGTCGTAGGCCGTCATGTCGATGAGTCCGTGGCCAGAGAGGTTGAAGAGGATGACTTTCTCTTCGCCCGTCTCCTTGCACTTCTTGGCCTCACGTATGGTGGCCGCAATGGCGTGGCAGCTCTCAGGAGCCGGCACGATGCCTTCGGTGCGCGAGAAGAGGATGCCGGCCTCGAATGTTTCGAGCTGCGGGATGTCCACACCGTACATCAGGCCGTCCTTGATGAGCTGGCTCACGATGACTCCGGCGCCATGATAGCGCAGTCCGCCGGCATGGATGTTGGCGGGCTTGAAGTTGTGGCCCAGCGTGTACATGGGCAACAGGGGAGTATAGCCGGCCTCGTCGCCGAAGTCGTATTGGAATTCTCCACGGGTGAGCTTGGGGCAGCTGGCGGGTTCGGCGGCAATAAATTCAGTCTGCTTTCCGTCGAGAATGTTGTGGCGCATGAAGGGGAATGCCAGTCCGCCGAAGTTGCTGCCGCCGCCGAAACAGGCAATCACCGTGTCGGGATATTCGCCAGCCATCTGCATTTGCTTCTCGGCTTCCAGTCCGATGATGGTCTGATGCAGCGTCACATGGCTCAGCACGGAGCCCAGCGTGTATTTGCAATGCGGGGTGGTGGTGGCCAACTCGATGGCTTCCGAGATGGCTGTTCCCAGCGAGCCCAAGTGGGTTGGGTCGCGGGTGATGATGTCCTTACCGGCGCGGGTCGACATAGAGGGCGAGCCCGTCACGGCGGCGCCAAAGGTGCGCATGAGGATGCTGCGGTAGGGCTTCTGCTGCAGGCTGATTTTCACTTGATATACAGCGCATTCCAGCCCGAACACTTTGGCGGCGTAGCTCAGTGCGGTGCCCCATTGTCCGGCACCCGTTTCGGTGGTCACGTTGGTGGTGCCTTCCTGCTTGCAATAGTAGGCTTGTGCCAGAGCGGAATTGATTTTATGCGATCCCAGCGGATTGACGCTCTCGTTCTTGAAGTAGATGTGAGCGGGCGTGCCCAGTGCCTTCTCCAGTTCGTAGGCGCGCACCAGTGGTGTGGAGCGGTAGAATCGGTATTTCTCGAGCACCTCCTCGGGAATGTCTATCCAGGCATGCGTCTGGTCGAGTTCCTGGCGGGCGCACTCCTCGGCGAAGATGGGGAACAGGTCTTCAGCCTTCAACGGCTCGCGGGTTCCCGGATTCAGCGGCGGCAGGGGCTTGTTCACCATGTCGGCCTGAATGTTGTACCATTGTGTTGGCAATTCGTTTTCCTGCAAAATAAATCTCTTCTGTTTCATTGTCGTAAATTGTTGTTTAGTTATCTGTTTGTTAGTATAACTGCTACAAAAGTAGCAATTTCTTTTCTATTTCCTTCATGTTTGTCCGCTTTTTTGCTTTTTCCCTCGCAATTTGATATTCTTTTGTGTGCTTTTGCGTCAGATTGTCGCGGCAATCTGTTCCTGTGGGACTGCTTTTGCGGGCTTTCGGGTGGTTAAAAACAGGGTGGGGGAAGCCGTCGTGTGGAGGTAATTTTGTAATTTTGCAGCCAAAAAGGGTGGCAGAGCGACTGTTGAAGCGGAAATCTGCCCACCCGCATAGAAGGAAGTCGAGATGCTGATATTGATTACCGTTTTCACCTATTTCTTGCTCTTGATGCTGCTGAGCCGCCTCACGAGCCGCCGTTCTGACAACGAAACGTTCTATCGCGGCAACCGGCAGTCGCCATGGTATATGGTGGCGTTTGGCATGGTGGGCGCGTCTATTTCGGGCGTCACGTTCATCAGTGTGCCTGGCATGGTGTTGCTTTCCGACATGAATTACCTGCAAACCTGTCTTGGCTTCATTCTGGGCTATTTTGCCGTGGCCTTTGTGTTGCTTCCTGTCTACTATAAGCTCAACCTTACCACCATTTACAGCTTTCTGCTCCAGCGGCTGGGGCTTCGTGCCTATCTTACGGGGGCATCGTTCTTCCTGCTTTCCAAGATGACCGGTGCTGCCGTGCGCTTCTATGTGGTGTGCATGGTGCTTCAGCGCTTTGTGTTCGATGCGCTCGGCGTGCCCTTCGTGGCTACTGTGGTAGGCATGGTGGTGCTGATATGGCTCTACACGCGTCGTGGGGGCATCAAGACGCTCGTCTGGACCGACACGTTCCAGACCACCTGCATGTTTCTTGCCCTTCTGCTTATATTATATAATATGGTACGCGCGATGAATCTATCGCCGACAGAAGCCATCGGTGCCATTGCCAACGATTCCCACAGCCGCATATTTGTGTTCGACGACTGGCTGTCGCGCCAGTATTTCTGGAAGCAGTTCCTCAGTGGCGTCTTCATTGTTGTCGTGATGACGGGCCTCGATCAGGACATGATGCAGAAGAACCTGACGTGCCGTTCGCTGCGCGATGCCCAGAAAGACATGTGCGCCTATGGGCTGGCTTTTGTTCCGGCCAATCTGCTTTTCCTCTCGTTGGGCGTGCTGTTGGTGCTTCTGGCCCGCCAGCAGGGAGTGGCCTTGCCCGACAATCCCGATGAGTTGCTGCCCATGTTTGCCGCTTCCGGGCAGTTGGGCACTTCCGTGGTGGTGCTGTTCACGCTGGGAGTAGTGGCGGCCTCGTTCAGTAGTGCCGACTCGGCCATGACGGCCATGACCACCAGCTTCTGCGTTGACATTTGCCGCAGGCCGGGCGATGAGCGTCTGCGCCGTCGGGCCCATGTGGGCGTGGCCGTGGTGTTTGTGACGTTCATATTGTTTTTCCGCCTCGTCAATTCCACGAGCATCATAGATGCCATCTATATCATGTGCTCCTACACCTACGGGCCGCTATTGGGGTTGTTTGCCTATGGACTGCTGGTGCACAAAAAAACAGACGACCGCTACGTGCCTTACGTAGCAGTCGTCTCTCCGCTGATTTGCTTTGTTCTCGATCGTTTTGTGGCCCCTTCTCTGGGCTATCATTTCGGCTATGAGCTGCTGATGCTCAATGGGCTCATAACGTTTGCAGGTATCGCTCTGCTTCAAGTGCTGCCTGGCAGCCGCTCGCAGCAGCGGTGATGGCCTGTCGGTAGTGCGGGTCGGCCACGTCGCCGGCGGCAAATACGCCCGGCAGTTTGGTGCGAGGCGTGCCGTCGATGGTCTTGATGTAGCCCGTATCGTCGGTTTCCAGGAAGTCTTTCACGAATCCGCTGTTGGGCTGATGGCCAATGGCGAGGAAGAATCCGTCGATGCTGATGTCGACCATCTCCTCGTCGGGTTCGCCCTTGCGCTTCACCAGATGGGCCCCCTCAACGCCATTCTCGCCGAAGAGTCCCACGGTGTTGTGCTCAAAGAGAATCTCAATGTTCTCGGCATTCATGACGCGCTGCTGCATCACCTGCGAGGCGCGCAGATAGGGCTTGCGCACAATGAGGTAGACCTTGCGTGCCAGGCTTGAGAGATAGAGCGCATCCTCGCAGGCGGTGTCGCCGCCGCCCACCACGGCCACCACCCGCTTGCGATAGAAGAACCCGTCGCATGTGGCGCAGGCCGACACGCCTTCTCCCCGGTATTTGGCTTCGTCGGGCAGTCCGAGATACTTGGCCGATGCCCCCGTGGCAATGATGACGGTGTCGGCCTCCATCTCGTGTCCCTCGTCGGTGGTCAGCACGTAGGGTCGCTTGCTCAGGTCGGCCTTTACGATGATGCCGTCGCGAATGTCGGCCCCAAAGCGTTCGGCCTGTTGGCGCATGTCCATCATCATCTGGTTTCCGTCCACTCCGTCGGGGTAGCCCGGAAAGTTTTCCACTATGGTTGTCTGTGTCAGCTGCCCTCCTGGCTGCATGCCGGCATATTCTACGGGGTTCAGGTTGGCGCGCGAAGCATAGATGGCCGCCGTGTATCCGGCCGGTCCGCTGCCGATAATAAGGCATTTTACGTGTTCCATATTGTTATGATTCATACGAAAAAGAGTAGTTAGAAAGGAGTGACAGTCTTTTCCTCCCGTTTCTAACTACTCACGACTCATGTTTCTTTTTCTTATTTCAGCAGTTCCTCTATCTGCTTGGCAATGTTTTCAAAGTTCTCAGTAGGTTCAAACCGGGCCACCACTTGTCCTTTCTTGTTGGTCAGGAACTTGGTGAAGTTCCATTTAATGTCGGGCTTCTCCTTGTAGTCGGGGTCGGCTTCGCTGAGCATTTTGTCCAGGATGTGGGCAATGGGGTGCTCCATATTCCATCCCGCAAAGCCCTTCTGCTCCTTGAGGAACTTGTAGAGCGGGTCGGCATCGTCGCCGTTGACCTTGATTTTCTTGAAGCGTGGAAATTCGGTGCCATAGTTTAGTTTGCAGAAGCTGTGTATCGACTCGTCGGTGCCGGGAGCCTGCTGTCCAAACTGATTGCAGGGGAAGTCCAGGATTTCGAATCCCTGGCTATGATACTTCTCGTAGAGTTTTTCCAATTCCTCGTATTGTGGGGTGAATCCACATTTCGTGGCCGTATTGACGATGAGCAACACTTCGTTGGCATACTCCTTGAGTGATACGTCTTTTCCTTTCCTGTCTTTGACAGAGAAATCATAAACTGTTTTCATTGTTGTTGGTTGTTGGTTATCGATTTATAATCAGTGCCCAAAGATAACGAAAAAAAAGGACAGTGCAAAAGCTTTTCCTTTTTTTTCATCACAAATTCGGCGAATGTTCAATCTTTTTCGGCGAATAATTGTACTTTTGCATCATGGAAAAACGTACAATACCTGTTGTTGGAATGATGTGTGCCGGTTGTTCCGCCAGTGTGGAGCGCAAGTTGAATTCGCTTGATGGCATTTCTCATGCGGCGGTCAACTTGCCCGGACGATCGGCCTTGGTGGAATACGATCCCGAGGTGATAACGCTTGAGCAGATGAAGGCCGAGATACAGCGCTCGGGCTACGACCTCATCATCGAGGAAGACCGCAGCATGGACGAGTTGGAGCGCCGCTCCCTGTCCTTGCTTCGCCGCAAGGTGGTCGTGGCGTGGGTGCTGTCGTTGTTGGTGATGGGCATTTCCATGGGGTGGATATCCCTCTCGTCGGGCCATGAGTCGGCCGTGGGCTCTTCCCTTGCCAACCAGACCATGCTGCTGCTTTCGCTGGGTTGTCTTGTCTATTGCGGGCGGCAGTTCTACGTCAATGCCTGGCGGCAACTCAGGCATCGTTCGGCCAACATGGACACGCTGGTAGCCTTGTCGACGGCCATTTCCTTCCTTTTCAGTGTCTTCAACACCTTTTGGGGCGAGCGCTTCTGGGGCTCCCGCGGCATTGCCTGGCACACCTATTTCGATGCCTCGGTGATGATTGTCGCCTTTGTGCTGACGGGGCGCCTGCTCGAAGAGCGTGCCAAGCACAGCACGGCCTCGTCAATCCGCTCATTGATGGGGCTGCAGCCCAAGACGGCCCATCTGGTCGACGGCATGGGCGACCATGAGAGCGTCTCCGACGTTCCGCTATCGACGCTTCAGCCTGGCGACGTGATAGAAGTCAGGGCGGGCGAGAAAGTGCCCGTCGACGGCGTGGCTCTCGACGTTGAGGGCGAAGTGGCCGCCCTCGACGAGTCGATGATGACGGGCGAACCCGACCTCATAGAGAAACACTCCGGCGACCGCGTGCTGGCCGGAACCATCTGCAAGCGTGGCATGCTGCGCTTCAAGGCCCGCGAGGTGGGCGAGAAAACCGTTCTCTCCAACATGATTCGCATGGTGCAGGAGGCACAAGGCTCCAAGGCGCCCGTGCAGCGCGTGGTAGACCGCATAGCCCTCGTCTTCGTGCCCTGCGTGCTGGCCCTTTCCCTGCTCACGTTTGTGCTTTGGTGGATAATCGGCGGCGAGGGCGAGCTACCGCGCGCCGTGCTGTCGGCCGTCTCGGTGCTGGTCATTGCCTGCCCGTGTGCCATGGGGCTGGCCACGCCTACCGCCCTGATGGTGGGCATAGGGAAAGCAGCCGAAAAGAACATCCTCATCAAGGACGCCACGGCGCTGGAGAATCTGCGGCATGTGGATGCCATGGTGGTCGACAAGACCGGCACGCTGACCCAGCTGCAAGACGACGGCACAGCCAACCACACAGAGACGTTGAAACCCCATGCCCGCGAGGCCATGCAGACATTGCAGCAGCGTGGCATCAGCGTCTACATGATGAGCGGCGACAAGGAAGAGCGCGCCGCCCACTGGGCCCATGAGGCAGGCATCAGCCACTACGAGAGCGAGGCCATGCCGCAGGACAAGGAGAACCTGGTGCGCCGCTTGCAGGCTGAAGGCCGCCATGTGGCCATGGTGGGCGACGGCATCAACGACTCCCAGGCACTGGCATCGGCCGACGTGAGCATCGCCATGGGGCGAGGCACCGACGTGGCCATGGACGTGGCCCAGGTGACGCTCATGAGCACCGACCTGCGCCGGCTTTCCGATGCCATCGACCTTTCGCGCCGCACGGTGGGCATGATTCACCAGAATCTCTTCTGGGCCTTCATCTACAATCTGGTGTGCATTCCGCTGGCGGCAGGCGCTTTGAGGCTCTTCGGCCTGGATTTCCAGATCACGCCCATGTGGGCCAGTGCGCTCATGGCCTTCTCCAGCGTCAGCGTGGTGCTCAACAGCCTGCGGCTGAAGTTGCAGAAGTAGGCTGGCAGAGAAGCAACAATACGGGAAAAGGCAGGCAAAACCTCGTATATGCGATGGCTTTGCCTGCCTTTTCATGTGTGTTGTTCAGCCCTGTCTACGGTCGTTTCCCTTCCAGAAAGCTGTGCCGTTCGTCGTGGGTGGGAGCGCCGACGGGAGTCCACGCCGGGCGTTTGTTGGCTTCCACCGACACCTCAATATAGAACGAAGGGTTGAAGTTATAGCGCACGCCGGCTCCGATGCGGTCGCCCAGATGGCTCATGTCGTAGAGCGGCAGGGGCAGATAGCGGTTCGACGAGAGCGACTTCTGTCCGTAGACGAAAGCCTCCCAGTGGTCGTCCAGCCGATAGTTGAGCACGGCATTGAAGCCCGCGTCGCGCCATGAGTTGTGTGCCCACGAAACGTTGTTCATATAGCCACCCACGGCCACCGACAGCTTGTCGCTCAGCGGCATGGCATACATCATGCTGATGTTCTGCTGGAATCCGGCTCCGTGGTGCCAGGCGTTCTTGCCCAACTGGGCGAACACCGATGCACCCACATTGACGTTGAGCCCCTGGTGCAACTGCCAGTCGTACCAGCCGCCCCACCAGAGCGGATACCATCCGGCCGGGCGCATCTGCCCGAAACGGTTGAGCAGAGGCAGCCGCAACGAATCCTCCTGCGCCACGGGCTGCGGTCGGAAGTTGCGCTCTTGGGCTTCCATGCGTTGCGGGCGGGGCTCTGCCTGCCGCATGGAAACCACGCTGAAGGTGTCGATGGTGCTCCTCAGCTGCTGCCTGTCCTCCTGCGCCTGGGCTCCGAGCACCAGCGTCGTGGCCAATATGAACACAAGAATTTTTTTCATTCGTCGGGTCGTCTTTGGGCAATGTTTGTTGGCAAAGATAGCCATTTCCGCGTGAAGTAAGCCGCAAAAAGCAGCATAATTTTTCTTTTTTAACCACGAAAGCCACGGTTTTCACAGATTAAGTGATATTTTTGCATTCAGCTTTCATTTGTTTAACGCAAAAAAAGAGAACATCAAGACTATGGGATTCTGGAAATCTTTCTTCGGCGGCAAGGCCGAAGACCCCGAGGAAAAGCGGCGAAGTGAAGAAGCCCGCAACTTCGACGTGCTGAAATACGATGGCGTGCGCGCCCTGCAAACCCATCAGGCGGGCTACGCCATAGAGTGCTTCCGCCATGCTCTGGCGCTGCAGGAAGACCTCGAGGTGCGCGACTATCTCTCGCAGGCTTTCATTCAGACGGGGCAGCTGCCCCAGGCCTACGACGAGTTGCAGAAACTGGCCGAGGCGCAGCCCGACAACCAGGCGCTCTTCCTGCGCATGGCCCACGTGGCCTACATGATGGAAGACTATGGTGCCATGGGCAGTGCCTGCGAGCGCGCCATGCTCATCAGTCAGGACAACCCCGAAATATATTATATGTACGCGCGAGGATGCGCCGGGCAAGACGACCTGGTGAACGCCGAGGCCATGCTCACCAAGGCGCTCTCGCTCAATGCCGACTATGCCGAAGCCCACCTGCTGCGTGGCGAGGTGAGGGCGAAAAACGGAGAGAGTGGCGCTGCCGACGAAGATGCCGCTTGGCTCTTGGAGCGCTTGCCCGACAGCGAGGACGTGCTCTTGCTCAAGGCCCATGTGGAGCGTTCGCGCGGCCAGCTGACCGAGGCTCTTGGCTGGTACGACAAGGTGATTGATGCCAACCCCTTCTGCATGGAGGCTTTCCGCGAGCGCATGGAACTGCGAACCCGCCTGGGCGACACCGCAGGAGCCGACGACGACCGACGCAAACTCTCTGAACTGATGGCCACCAGCCCCCTCGCGGCCACCGACGGCGGCATAGAGGAGAAGGTGAAGAAGGCCTACGACAACATCAATCCGCTGGGGCTCTGAGCGCCGGCATCCACCACCCGTCATGTCCATTCATCACAAGGCCATGCTGACAACCGTCGGCATGGCCTTGTGGCGTCTTGTGCTGAGGGACTTCCACACATGTCTTTTTTTCCCACTTATTTCCCCCATACACCATTACCGCTGCCAGTCATGCATGTCTTCTGCATGGCGCGGATGCTGATTCGTAAATGCCTTGGGTTGAAAACTATTTCAGCCATGACGACAAAGTGCTTATCGGCATTTCCGAGATTTTAGCCCTATTCTTAACGTGAATTCTACTTGAGCATTCAGTGTGATGCCGCCGAAGTGACTTCCTAAGAGCTTCCCGGAAAAAACAACAGGCAAGGCAAACAACTATTACCCGAAGTGCAAATAAACTCAGCGAGCGGGCTGCAAAAACTAAAATCACGGCGTGATTCCATAAAATCACGTCACGATTCCATGGAATCACGACACGATTCCATGGAATCACGCCGTGATTTTAGTTTTATCTTGCCGCTCC
>CAMOPD010000032.1 GCA_946622085.1 uncultured Prevotellaceae bacterium
AAGACGCTGCGCATAGACGAAATAGAGCTCACCGCGTTTGATGCCGAGAAGATGCAGATGAGCATCCGCGTGGTCTGCGGAAAAGGCACCTACATCCGCGCACTGGCGCGCGACATCGGCGAGGCGCTGGGCAGCGGAGCCTATCTGACGGCCCTCTGCCGCACCCGCGTGGGCGACATCAGGCTAACGGACTGCGTGGACTTCGACCACTTCCAGGAATGGCTCGACGAGCAAACCATAGAAAACGACTGAAAAATCTTTAAACCTATTAATTATATGAAGCTTTCACAGTTTAAATTCAAACTGCCCGAGGAGCAGTTGGCGCTCTATCCGCACCACATCGAACACACATTTACGAACGATGAGGGCGAGGAGGAGACTTTTCGTCTGACTCGCCGCGACGAGTGCAAACTGATGGTTCTTCATCGACAGTCGAAGACCATCGACATGTTTAAGAAAGACGAAAAGGGACAGCCCATTGAGGGCGATTTCCTGGACTTCCGCAACGTGCTCGACTACTTCGACGAGGACGACACCTTCGTCTTCAACGACACCAAGGTGTTCCCGGCTCGTCTCTACGGCACCAAAGAGAAGACCGACGCAAAAATCGAGGTGTTCCTCCTGCGCGAGCTCAACGAGGAAATGCGCCTGTGGGATGTGCTCGTGGAGCCCGCACGCAAAATCAGAATCGGCAACAAACTCTTCTTCGACGACAGCGGCACGATGGTGGCCGAAGTGATTGACAACACCACCAGCCGCGGACGCACGCTGCGCTTCCTCTACGACTGCCCGCACGACGAATTTAAACGCGAACTCTATGCCCTCGGAGAAGCTCCCCTGCCCCACTATATTGTTGACCGGCGAAAAGCCACACCCGAAGACCTGGACGACTTCCAGTGCATCTATGCCAAAAACGAAGGCGCTGTGACCGCTCCCGCCACGGGACTCCACTTCAGCCGCGAACTGATGAAGCGCATGGAAATTCGAGGCATCAACTTTGCCTTCATCACGCTGCACTGCGCTCTGGGAAACTTCCACGACATCGAGGTGGAAGACCTCACCAAGCACAAGATGGACTCCGAGCAAATGATTATCCGCGCCGATGCCTGCGACATAGTAAACGCGACCAAGGCCAGCGGCCACCACGTCTGCGCCGTGGGCACCAGCGTCATCAAAGCCACTGAGACTGCCGTGGGCACAGACGGCATGCTGAAAGAATATGACGGATGGACCAACAAGTTCATCTTCCCGCCCTACGAATTTGGACTGGCCGACTCGATGATAGCCAATTTCTATCATCCGCTCTCCACCCTTCTCATGAGCACGGCAGCCTTTGGCGGCTACGACCTGGTGATGGAGGCCTACGACATGGCCCTGAAGAATGACTATAAGTTTGGCTGCTATGGCGATGCCATGCTCATTCTGAACGACTAATCATCACCCATGCAACACACTGTGTATCTTGGCCTGGGCTCGAATCTTGGCAACAAGCAAGCCAACATCGGCCAGGCTATAAGGAAAATAGAAGAGCTGATTGGCACCGTGGAGCGCCAATCAGCTCTTTATGTATCGGAGCCCTGGGGATTCCGTTCCAGCCACAACTTCGTCAATGCCGTGGTCAGGGTGAGCACTACCCTCGCCCCCCTCGCCCTGCTGCGCGCCACGCAGCAGATAGAGCGCAACATGGGGCGCAAAAAGAAATCGACCGACGGCATCTACCACGACAGAATCATCGATATCGACATTCTGCTCTACGACGACCTGACCATCGACGAACCCGACCTCAAGATTCCCCATCCGCTCATGCAGCAACGCCCCTTCGTGATGATTCCCCTGAAAGAGATCTTGGAATGAAAGAGGCCTGCCGTCTGCTCTCCATTCTCTCCCTGCAGCTCAGCCCCACCGACTGACCATCAACGATGCGCGGCTATATCTCGACGACTGCAGGCAAAACGACTTCAACGTGGTGCTGGTGCAGCTCATGAACGACAAATTCCTTCCCGACACGCTGGCCGACTCACCTTTCTGGCAACGCCTCGACAGCATAGTGGCCGAAGCCCGCCTGCGAGACATCTACATAGCCATGGTGCCGGTGTGGGGGTCGCTGGTGAAGGGGGGGATGACAACCGAACGGGCCGCCTGCTACGGCCATATCCTGGCCAAGCGCTAAGGCAACCAACCCAGCCATCATCCACCATCGCTCTCACTCTTAATAATCAGAATGCCACACCTACTCCAACCGACAGACGGCTCTTGCCCATGAAGTCGCTCAGCTTAGACTGTATAGACCAACGATACTGATAAGTGAGGCGGAAAGCAAAATAGCTGTATTTCACCGTAACGCCCACCACGGGGGAGATGGCCGCAGCGAAATTCAGGTGCTGCCATGCGTCGAGCAGTTCGTCATTGTCGGTCTCACTCACCTCATCCTTGGTCAACCCCGGGTTCAGGTCGAGCCCCATCTTCCTGAGATCAAGAAGGTCGGTCTCGCCATATCCCTTTGTGGGATACTCCTTGGCAAGATAAGTTCCATAGTACATTTTTCCGGTGAATCCCGGGCCGAAATGGATCCACACAGGATTGGCAATCTTGATGGTCCAACCGAAGGAAATGTTGAATTCGGGGAACTTCTCGTCACCATAATAGCAGTCTTTGCGAATGGCGTCGAACACGCTGGAATTCAAGTCCATCTGGAAGAAACCTCCCACCTTGTGCATGTTGTAGGAGCCATAGTGGATGCCTATGGGAGCATCCTGTTTCCACTCGTAGGTGAGCACTCGCGAGTGGTCTTTTCTTGCCAGAGCCAGCGAATTGATGGAGTGGAGGCGCATCTCAGCGGTGGGAGAATTCTGGCAGTTCTTGTCGATGACACGCTGATAGAGTTCCTTGGCCTTCTCGAAGTCGCGGTCTTGGTAGTACGACTCAGCCTTCTTGAAGAAGAGCTCGCAGTCGCCCACAAAGGATTTCGAACTCTCCGTATAGCGCTCAGAGGCGTAGGTGTCATAGGGATTCATCTTCATCATCTGCTGGTAGAGCTCCATAGCCTTCAGATAATCGAGGGTCTTGAAGGCTAAATCGGCCGACTGTCGAAGCATCAGCAAGCTGTCAATCAGGGCGATATTCTTCTCGTTCTCATCCTTGTCGACATCGCTGCACTCCCGGGCCACCACGAACTGACTGCGGGCCTCATCGTAATTCATTTTCTTCATCTCGGCAACGCCCTTGTTGCGGTGCTCACGATAGCATCCGGCATCAACCATGGCGTTGGGGTCGGTGAGCCTGAACGTCAGCAGCTGCTTGGGCTCCAGCTCCAGAGGAATCTCCACAATATTATAGCCAGGTGAAGTGACGGTGAGTATGCGTCCCCTGTAGCGATTGCCCGTGGGGAAAGAGATGTAATAGATAGAGTCACTGCCCTGCAAGTCAGTCTTGAAGGGATTGGCACTCTTGTCCATCGTCGACGTGAACGACAAGGGGATGGAACGATGGCAGTAGATGGCCACAGCCGCCTCGTCATTGGCGCTGGAATAGACATCATTGGGCTGCGACACATTGCTCACTTCGAGCAAGTTCTGAGCATGGGCAAAGACAGCCGTCATTGCCAGCAAACAAGTCATGAATCTTTTCAACATAATCTACGATATTTTTTTGTTAATATTAATCTCTTAGGATATTTCGGAAGCTGCCCAGATGGAACACGTCCTTCTCGGAAGTGACGACCTCGCCCATCGCATTCTTGTAGGGCTGCCAGGTGCGCACCTGAATCAGGGGGAAATCGGCATCGCGGAAATCAATCATCAGGAAAAGATAGCCCTCGTCATGATAGCGGTCAGTATGCCAGTATTGTTTCAGCGTGACACCATAGATATCATCATATTTGGGATGTTGCACCACCTCGATATCCTCAAATTTCACGTTCACATACTTCGACGATTTGAACACATTAGCCAAGTTTTTCAGATATTCCTGTTTCGTCTGCTTGATATAGACCACCCGGTCGTTGTTGAGCGTCATCTTCGTGATGTCCGAGTTGGGCTTTTCCCTGAGCACCTTGCCAGTGATGATGAGCGCCCTGTCGCTATAGACGCTGTTGAGCAGCTGCATGTCCTTACGATTGTAGGCCGTTCTGAAGTTTTCAACGAAATTCACGATGATTTGCTTGCGGGCGTAGTCTATGTCAGACGACTGCTTCCCCATAATCTCGTCGTAACGGTGCATCTCTATGGCTATCGCCACGTTGCCAATCTTCCCGTCGGGCTCAAAGTCAATGGCCAGTTCCTGCCGCCGCTCTGCCGAGTCGGCTTCCACGATGTCGACGGGAATGCCACGCACCTGATAGCCCGCAGGCGTCTTCAGGCAACGCGCATTGATATTCATGTCGGGAATCATCATCCCGCTGCTTTTCCAAATGGCAGATAGCTCTTTGATGGCCTCGCCCGTGAAATTCTGCTTCGAAAGTTTCACCGACTGACTTCCCTGCATGGCTGTTGCGTTGAAGGCCGTGATCATCTGGTTCACGTTAGCCTCCATGGTCGCCTTCAGCGCATTGTCGGAGATACCCTCCATGATTCTGAACGTGCCACCGGCAAACGACTCAGCCGAGACGGCTATCAGCAACAGCAGCAGGCGAACTCGAAAAACACGATGTTTCATTTCTTCTTGGTTTGATTATTATCTTTTGTTAATAAATGATTTGATATTGTCTTGAGGAATATTGGCATACAGGTCGGCGTGCAACGTTCCGTCGGCAGCAAAAAGCGACTCAAGCGAAGTGTTCAGCTCCAGCAAGTGAATGTATTTGGCACGCGCTTCATAGAACACCAGCCAGGCGCTTAGCGTCGCATTGTCTTCAACAGCCACCCGGCAATACATTCTCATGCCAGGGCCCAGCACGTCATGAATGCGTTGCAGGGGTATGGTCATCGTGGCGATGTGATTGCCGTATTGATGGTGGCGCAGTTCCACCCTGTGACCCCTATTCGGGATGCATCCCATCAGCAAGTTCACCAGCGACTCTACGGGGTAGCGGCGCTCAAAGATGGGCTGCCACTGGCCCTTCACCCGCCTGACATAGAAATCGGAGCGCAGGGAATTCACCTGAAAGGCATCGCCCTTCACGCAAAAAACATTTCGCTCATTGGTCTCTTCCATCAAAGCATCATTCAGCGCCAGCTCCGGATGCCATTCCTTGCCACTGCGCCCCTCAATCAACTCGGTGCAGATCTGCTTGTCGGCTTCGGCCTTGTCTTGGTTTTTCTGCGCACTCATGGTCAATGAGCACAACAAGATAATACTCACAAAGGTAATCTTTCGCATAACGGTCAGGTCTTGAACTTTTAAACTCTCATTATTTTAAATCACTCCTTCGACGGACTACATGGCGAGCCGGAACCCGAGTGTATTAAGCCGCTCATCGGCATCATCATCCGCCCGGAACGACACCCGGCAAAGACGTGAGCCACTGCGCCAGCTGCCGCCTCTGTTCACTCTTGTGGTGCTGGGCTCCTGGCTGTCTGAAGGTTCTGCCGAATGAGCATAGTTCTGCTTATGGTCGCTGCACCACTCCCACACATTCCCGGCCATATCGTAGAGGCCGAGTTCATTGGCCCGTTTCTTCCCTACTTCGTGTGTTTCGCCGTCGCTATTCTCGTTATACCATCCCACTGCATCCGCGTTGGTGCCACCAGCATACATGTTGCCCATGCCGACACTTCCGCCGCGCGCAGCGTATTCCCACTCAGCCTCTGTGGGCAGTCGGAACTGCCGCCCTGTCAGGGCGTTGAGCTTCTCTATGAATTTCTGGCAGTCGCGCCACGACACCTGCTCCACGGGGCGCTTGTCGCCCTTGAAATGCGAGGGATTGCTGCCCATCACAGCCAGCCACTCCTCCTGAGTCACCTCATATCTGCCGATGGAGAACGGCGACACCATCACCTTGTGAGCGGGCTTCTCGTCGTTGCCCGAGTACTCACCCTGTTCGGGCGTAGCGCCCATGGTGAATGTGCCAGCTTCTACAGGCACCATATTGCCGATGATTCCCTGTATCACCTTCTCCCTCTTCTGGGCAGAAGATTTCGATTTCTCTTTCGAACGGGAGACGCCCTTATTCTGGGAGCCCGACGAAGGCTTGGCAGCCCGTTTCCTTGTCTCCTCGACTTTCAGTATCACTTTCTTCGTCTGCCCCAATGAAGCATTCACTCCAAACACGAGTACGAACGCCAACAGGCACGTATATCTTTTCAACATCTTGGTTTCTATTTACCTTTCTTCAACTTTTTAATCTCCTTGCCGTCCCCGTCATACCAAGTGCCGGTATAGGGATCGCCATGGCTGAATGATCCTTCGAAGTACTGTCCAGTGGAGTTGATAGTCAGCTTTCCTTCTGCATATTCATTGTTCTCGAACGACCCTTCAAAGGTGTTCTCCGTACCGAACTTGAACACGGCATCCTTTCCAGAGAACACGCCGTGCTCTATAGGTCCCGTATAGACATTGCCGTTGGGCTTGCCATTCTCGGTAAACACAGCAGCGCCTCGCCCGTGGGGCACACCGTTTTCGTCGATAGGGCCTGTGTAGAGATAATGTCCCAGCACGGCATTCTCACAATGCTTGTCGATGACGTTTTGCGATGCCGTCTGCACGGGCTGCTCTACTGTAGTCGGTTCTGCCTTTTCCGCCTGTCCGGAACTCATTCTGCGACCCAACATGAAGATGAGCACAAAGGCGATGACAGCTATCAAGCCCACGCTGGCCCACATCAGCATCTTGCTCTTCCCCGACGAAGCATCCTGCTCACGCGACAATGGGGGCCTCTTCATGCTGAGCACCGTCCCCACTTCTGCATCCCGCTCCGGCACAACGCCATCCTGCAGGAAGTCCCTTATCTCGGCCACCGATTGCGGACGAGCATTGCGGTTGTACTCCATCATCCACACAATAAGCTGCTGCATCTTCTCACTCACCGTGGGCGGAAAATGAAAGGCCTTCTCCCGCTCATCCTGAATGTCGGTGCCGTCGGGAGGTGTCTCGCCCGTCAGGACGAAATACATCGTGGCGCCCAGGGAATAGATATCTGTCCAAGGACCGAATTTGTCGAATCGGAGGTCTTTCTGTTCCATCGGAGCATAACCGGGCGTATAGCAAAGCGCCGAGCTGGCCGAGGCACCGTTGCCGTCGGCTTTCTGCTGTTTGCTGGCACCGAAATCAATCACCCTCAGCCGGTCATATTTATCCACCATCAGATTGGAAGGCTTCAGGTCGAGATGGAATATCTTCTTGCTGTGCACCTCTTCGAGCGCGCGCAGCGTCTGCTCAAGATAGCGCATGGCCACCTGCTCGCTGACGGGGCCCTGCTGCTTGACAATGTCGCGCAGGGAGAGCCCGTCGATATAGTCCATCACGTAGTAGGAAGTCTCGTTTTCGTCGAACAGGTCGTTCACCTTCACGATGTTTTCACAGTTGAGCCGGCGAATGCGCTGGGCCTCCTTGTTGAATTTCTCTCGCTGTTCAACAAACTTGGGTGTGTTGATGGCATTACTAACGCTGACAGTGTTGCCCTTTTCACGCTGGTTAATACCCTTCATGAAGAACTCCTTGATGGCCACCTTCTCGTCAAAGCGCGTGTCAACGGCCAGATAGGTATTGCCAAAGCCGCCCGACGAAAGATAGCGCTCAATGCAGTAGCGTCCCTGTTGAAGGGTCGTTCCCTGACTAAGCATTTCTTCCTTGAGTTGATTTTCCTGACTTGCCATGCTTATAAAATAAATGTCAACAACAAAATAATAATAGTCACCAAGGCGCACAAGGCACCCACAATCCACCACACAGCACGACGCTTCTGCCCGCCTTCAGTCTCCACAGCAGGCAAGTTCCCCAACTGCGTGGCCTCCGCCTCATCGTTCTCTTCGGGCACAATCCTCACGTCGTCTTCGGCTTTCAACACCGGATGAATGTGAACGGCATTGAAGCGCACCGTCTGCTCATCGTCGGCCAGTGTCTCGTCGCCAGCTTCAGCCTGCACATTGGCCACATGCACAAGATAGGCAGAATGGTTGTCGGCACTGCGCTTGGTCATCTCCACGAGGCGGAGACGCTTGGAGTTGTCGTCGTCGTCGGCCACGAGCCAGTCCATCAGTTCCTCGTCGTCTATGTGCTCCAGTACTCCGTCGGAACAGATGAGGAAATAGTCGCCAGGCTGTATGTCGGCAATATGCACAACGTCCATTCTCTGCCGGTTGTCGCGGCCAGCTATCATAGCTCGGCTTATCTGGTTTTTCCGCGGGTGGGTCTTCATCTCCCGATAGGTTATCTCACCGGCCTGATAGAGCTCGAACACTAATGAATGGTCGCGCGACTTATAGAGAATCTCCCGGGAAGACGGCCTGAAGTGATAGATGCGGCTGTCGCCGATGTGCGCAGCCGTGCATCCCCCACGGTGGAAACAGAGCAGCGTCATGGTGGTTCCTGCCTTGCGGAACTCACCGTTGTCCTTCTCATCCAGAAACTTGTAGGCATGCTCAAGGGCTGCCTGCAGCTGCCCGTCGGAGAGCACCTCATCGGCCTTCACATCATGCAGGAAATAATCTGCCAGTCCCTCGCAGACTGCGCTGCTGGCAACTTCGCCTCGTTCATGGCCACCCATGCCGTCGCACAATACGAAGAGCCGGTCGTCGGGCGTGGCGTCACCCTGAGCCGGATAGATGGAATCTTCCTGGTTGGCGCGTCGTCCGAGCTCATGAACTGCTTGTGGGGGGAAAAGTGTTATTCTCATTTCTGTGGTTGTTCTTCAATATAGAAAACCGACGTCTGGCCCAACTTGATTTCCGTTCCGCTGGTCAGTACCAATTTGTCGGTTGACTCTAATTTCATGCCCTTCACAACGGTGCAGACGCCCTCCTTGTAATTGCGGATGAGGGCCCTCAGACTGCCGTTGGAGATTTTCGTTATATTAATGACCGCATGCTCGCGGCTCATCTGGAAGTCATCGGTAGGAATCTGCACGTCAGCGTTCGACGTCTTGGATTCTCTGCCCACGAGATTGCGGCCTAAATGCAGAGGGTATTTGGCCCTTCCGCAGACCAACGCGCCCGGACGCACGTGCTGGGATTGGGGCAGCAGCGTGGCGTCATCACCGTCAGCAGGTTTGTCAGCACTGATGCCTTGCATGCCGCCATATACCGTCTTTGCCTGTTCATCAGAAGGAGGGCCACCGGGGGTGACCCTCATCTGATGATTACAATTCGGACAATGTATGTCTCTATAGGGCATCCCTTCGCGCAGGGGCACATCGAGGGATATTCCGCAAGACTTGCAAACAACTCGCTTTATCATGCTCTCTATCAGATGCTTGTCACGTCGGCTGCTGAGGTGTCAGCTTCGCCGGCATCGGCCGTGAAGTGGGCGGTATCGGGCATGGGGTTCCAGTCCTGGTCAAGAATTTCACCCGTCACGATGTCCTTCGACTCGGCATTGTCAATCTGCAGGTTATCGTTCTTGTCTACCCATGCAATGTCGTGCTTGTCTTCGTCTTCGAAGTTCACGATGGCTGCATTATGGCCGTCAACAACATAGTTGTCTACCGTGAGGTTCTCGCCGTTCACTGTCACATTGTCGGTACCTACGTAGCCCACCACGTGCACGTCGTCGTCCTTCGGTTCCGTCACCTCGTTCAGCGTGTAGTGCTCGTGAATTTCCACCTTGTCAATGTGGATGTCGGGGTCTTTCTCCGTGATGTGGATGGTTTCAATCTTGTGTACGGGGTGTTCAGGACGCACTCTTGAAGCAAAGGCGTTCTTGTCGGCATCGTTGATGGCGTCCCACTCCTCCTTGGTGTAGGTGTTGTAGATTCCGCCATGCCACTGGAACACGCCGCCGGGGCCCACCTGGGCACGTGCATCGGCAAAAGCCTCCTCGAAGGAACTGTCTGCCGAGACCTTGGCTACGGGCATGTTGAGTTCTTGCATCTTTGCATCGGCAGCTGCCTGCTGTGCATCGCCCGGCTCCAGGGGGTTGTCTTCTGCTGCGTCGGTGTTCTCCGATGCCATGGCCTCACTGGCAAAGAGGGCTCCAGCTCCCATAAGGATGCCTGTTGCTGCGCCTAAACCGATGAACTTCCAGGGCACTTCCTTCTTGCTTTCCTGAGTGTTCTCTACTTGAGGATTCTCCTCGTTCTCTACTGGCATTCCGCCGTAAATGGTCTCTTCGTTGGGGTTCATAATCTTAAGTTTTTAAAGTGTTAATTATTACGTTTGACAATGCAAAGATACATCGGTTTGAAACTTTTGTCAATAGTTTTAAGGCGATACGGTAGGAAATGGTTCGTTTCCGTTACGAAATGTCCGATAATCGCTATTTTCTGAACTGAGTCTTGCAGTAGGGGCAGCTCTCATTGAGAGCCAGCTGGTCGTAGGGCTGCGAAAAGTGGCGCTTGCAGTGCGGACAGGCGTAGTCGTTCTGGAATTTCTGAGTGAGCTTCTGGCGCTCCTTGGGCAGCTTGCTCGCATCGATATACGACTTGATGAAGAACGTCAGCGAGAGCACGATGGCCAGCCCGTATAATATGGTATAGAGCATGCCCGAGTTCTCGCGTCCCAGGACGAGCCCCGAGGCGATGGCTGCCATGGTGATGATGCCCGTTCCCGTGCGCAGGGCGTTGAACTTGTTCTGTTTCACCGTCAGGGCAAGCGTCTCTTCGTTGTACTTGTCCCACACTTTCTTCAGCGGCCTGATGTCCACTATTTGGGGCTTCAGCTGGCTCAGTGTGCCCCATTCCAAGAGGAAGTGGTCTTCGCCCAGCTCTACAATGTCTTTCTCCGTCACGCGTTTCTCTTCCACTGCTATGCCGTTGACATAGGTGGTGTTCTGGGCCTTGAGGTTCTTCACCGTGTAGCTTCCGTCGGCATTGATGACGATGCTGCAGTGGGCGCGGCTCACCGATTTGGGAACGCTCCCCTGGGCCCCAACGAGCCGCTTCTGTCCGCCCCCGGCCATCATGAGTTTCGATGTTTCCGAGTCGCGTCCGATAATTATTTCCATAGTCTTATGAATTGGTTTTTAGAATGAGTTCTTTCATCTTGCGCAGGGCCTCCTTGGAAACGGGCAGCTGGAAGGTGAACCGGCCATAGTCGGAAAGAATGAGCTTTTGCCGGGAAACCTGAACGGAATAGATGTAATTGGTGTTGATGATGAAACGTTTCCCCAGTCGGAAGAAAATGCCTGCCTTCTTGCCATAGTGACTGGCAAGAAACTCTTCCATCTTGCTTAGGTTCATACTTACGGTACCCTTGATCTTGTTGGGGGTGACGATATAGGTCAGATTGCCGTCGCCTTCAAAATAGATAATCTCCTGAAGGTCTATACGAAGTAATTGGTCGCGTGAATTGAAAAGGATATAATCTGGTGTCATAATAAAAGGCGTTAACCATTCGTTACTTGTCTATCCGTATTGGTTACCGCCAAGTGACCATTTCCATCGACAAGTGCAGATTAGTCCACGCCTTAAAGCGCGAACCTTCAACAACTTGTTCTCATGGAAATGCAAACACGGGGTGTTCACATGGATTGAATATTGGCGGTATTCATACGGTGAGAACAAGAGCTAAAAGCTCTATTTCCTAAAAGATGAGTCGAACGAGAACTACGATATTATATATTATAAGGTATTAGTCCCCTTGAAGATGCAGCATCTATGCAGCAATCTCCCCTGACAATGTTTTGTATTTCTGCTTTTTACTTAGTATTTTATGTCGATAACTTATTGTCTATGCTCTTGGCCATAGATTATTAATGATTTGGTGCAAATATACAAAATAATCAGATTTCTTCAAAAATTTTCTTATAATTTTTACGCTTCCCCGGGAAAATGAGCCGCATCTTGATCAGATGCTACATGCAAGCGGCTACATAGAAGACCGTATCAATAACGGGGCCGGAAACGGCATGAATGGACAAAGAGCACATCATCACGTGCCCTACTATGGGCTCACCGGCCTCCTCCTTTCATGGCATGGGCGGCATCGGCCGGGGGCCGCCATTGCATGAAAAAAAAGAGGATGCGAACCGAAATCCACATCCTCTTCTTTATCCTCTGCGAGAGATTATCGACGCAGGCCGAGGGCCTTCACGATGGCACGATAGCGCTCAATGTCGCGCTCCTTCAGATAGGAGAGCAGCTTGCGACGCTTACCAACGAGCATGGTCAGCGAACGCGCTGTCACGTGGTCTTTGTGGTTCTTCTTCAGGTGCTCCGTCAGGTGGGAGATGCGATAGGAGAACAGGGCAATCTGGCTTTCGGCCGAACCGGTGTCGCTGGCTGCCTGTCCCTTGCTGAACTTCTCGAAAATCTCTGCTTTCTTAGCTTGATCTAAATACATGGTGTGTAAAAAATGATTAATAAAGGGTTTTGATATTTACATCCTTCTGATGCCTGCCGCCTTAATCACAACGGATTACATCGTCGAATGAGTCGGACTTTCCGAAATCGGCTGCAAAGGTACAACTTTTTGGCGAAGTTGGAAGCATGATGGGCGGAGAATTTGACTGGGGACGACTCACATTTAACATTTTTTCTCACTCGCGGCCACTCCATTCTTCGGGCTTCATGCTCCGTACTTCATTTATTCTTCGTACCTTTGCACCCGCATTTCAAAAAGAGTACATACGTATGCAAGACATTAGGAACATCGCCATTATTGCCCATGTGGACCATGGGAAGACTACACTCGTAGACAAAATGATGCTGGCTGGCAACCTGTTTCGTGAGGGACAGAACCTCAGCAGCCAAGTACTGGATAACAACGACCTGGAGCGCGAACGGGGAATTACCATCCTCTCGAAGAATGTCTCCATCAACTACAAGGGGGTGAAAATCAACATCATCGACACGCCGGGGCACAGCGACTTCGGCGGCGAGGTGGAGCGCGTGCTCAACATGGCCGACGGCTGCCTGCTGCTCGTCGATGCCTTCGAAGGCCCCATGCCGCAGACGCGCTTCGTGCTGCAGAAGGCACTGCAGATAGGGCTGAAGCCCATCGTGGTGGTGAACAAGGTGGACAAGCCCAACTGCCGCCCGGAGGAAGTCTACGAAATGGTGTTCGACCTGATGTTCTCGCTCAACGCCACTGAAGACCAGCTCGACTTCCCCGTGGTCTACGGCTCGGCCAAGAACGGATGGATGGGCGAAGACTACAACACGCCCACGGGAGACATTACCTACCTGCTGGACAAAATCATTGAGGTGATTCCCGCCCCCAAGCAAATGGAGGGCACGCCCCAGATGCTCATCACGTCGCTCGACTATTCGAGCTACACGGGGCGCATCGCCGTGGGGCGCGTGCACCGCGGAACGCTGCGCGACGGCATGAGCATCACCATCGCCCACCGCGACGGCTCCACCGAGCGCACGCGCATCAAGGAACTGCACACCTTCGAGGGCATGGGCCACGTGCGCACCGAGAGCGTGGACTGTGGCGACATCTGCGCCGTCATCGGTCTGGACCGCTTTGAGATTGGCGACACCATCTGCGACCCCGACAATCCCGAACCGCTGCCGCCCATTGCCATCGACGAGCCCACCATGTCGATGCTCTTCACCATCAACGATTCGCCGTTCTTCGGCAAGGAGGGCAAATTTGTCACTTCACGCCACATCAGCGACCGCCTGGAACGCGAACTGGAGAAGAACCTGGCGCTGCGCGTAGAGCCCTTCGAAGACTCCACCGACCGATGGATCGTGAGCGGACGCGGAGTGCTGCACCTCTCGGTGCTCATCGAGACCATGCGCCGCGAAGGCTATGAGCTGCAGGTGGGACAACCGCAAGTCATCTATAAGGAAATCGACGGAGTGAGGTGTGAACCCATCGAGGAGCTCACCATCAACGTGCCCGAGGAGTTCTCGTCGAAGATGATCGACATGGTGACCCGCCGGAAAGGCGAAATGACCAGCATGGAGAGTCAGGGCGATCGCGTGAACATTGAGTTCGACATGCCCTCGCGCGGCATCATCGGGCTGCGCACCAACGTGCTCACGGCCAGTCAGGGCGAGGCCATCATGGCCCACCGGTTCAAGGAATATCAGCCCTACAAGGGCGACATTGAGCGCCGCCAGAACGGCTCGATGATAGCCCTCGAAACGGGCACGGCATACGCCTACTCCATTGACAAGCTGCAGGACCGCGGCAAATTCTTCATCGACCCGGGCGAGGAGGTCTACATGGGACAGGTGGTCGGCGAGCACGTGCACGACAACGACCTCGTGGTGAACGTGGCCAAAGCCAAGCAGCTCACCAACGTGCGTGCCAGCGGCAGCGACGAGAAGGCGCGCATCATACCCAAGACGGTGATGAGCCTGGAGGAGTGTCTGGAGTATATCAAGGAGGATGAGCTGGTGGAGGTTACGCCCAAGTCGATGCGCATGCGCAAGATTATTCTCGACCACGACCAGCGCAAGAAAGCCAACAAGAACTGAGGCGGAAAAGCAACAATAAATGACGATACAAGGAGAAAGCCCTTAAGGCCGGTGGTCGGCTTTAAGGGCTTTCTCCTTTTGTCAGTCTTCAGGATAAGACATGTTCTCGGGCCTCATCTGCATGAGCACCTCTTCGAGAAACCAGCGGGCCTCAAGACGAGCCATGGGCAGGTCGTGAAGCAGCCAGTTGCCGCAATCGCGCGGGGCGGCTCCGGGAATATCGCCCTCAAAATGGGCAATGAAACGGAAGGTGCGCTGCATGAGCTCCACGATGTCGAGCGGCTGGTAGTCGCCACGGACAAGCAGATAGTTGCCCGTGAGACAGCCCATGGGCCCCCAGTAGATGATGCGGTCTTTCCACTCCCTGTCGTTGCGCAGATAGGTGGCCGCCAGATGCTCAATGGTGTGCAGGGCTCCGTTGTGCAGAGCCGGTTCGCGATTGGGCTCCTTCATGCGTATGTCGAAAGTGGTCACCACTTCGCCCCCCACTTCGTCTTTGCGCGAGACATAGATGCCGCGCAACAGACGCTCGTGATTGATGGTAAAACTTGGTATCTTGTTCATGAGTTGAGTATTTTTTCCACGAAGGTTTTGGTTACTTGAAACGACTGGTCGGCAATGCGCCCCCAGAAATCGTGATATTGCGAGGCATCGGTGTCGCGCAGCGGGATGTCGCTGATGACGCGGAAAGAGATGAATCGCACCTTATTAATATAGCACGTCTGGGCAATGGCACACGACTCCATGTCCACCGCACGGGCATCCGGAAACTTGTCTACAATGCTGCGCATCTTCTCCCTGGAGTCCACAAACCAGTCGCCCGTGACGATGAGCCCCGCATGAATGGACAATCCGTCGTTCTGCACGGCCACCTCGCGGGCCATCCGCAGCAATTCCGGGTCGGCCTGATAGCGCGCGGGCAGGCCCTGCACCTGGCCATACTGCGTAGAGCCATCCACAGCCGTTCCGCAATAGACATCATGATAAGAGAGCTCCGAGCTCACCACCACATCCTGCACCTGCACGTCGTCACCATTTCCGCCGGCACAGCCGCTGCTGATGATGACGTCGGGATGAAACTCGTTGATCATTCGCTGCGCACCCAGAGCAGCATTCACCTTGCCTATGCCGCATTTCTCTATGCGCACGTCGGCACTGGCAAAAAGCTGGCGTAGCTGCTGCAACTCCTTGTCCATGGCCACAATAATTCCTATTTTCATACTGTCAAAACATTATATTTAAACAAATAAGAGCATCCGAAGGAACACATGCCTCCAAACCGATTACGATGCTCTCAGCCTACTTGTGGCTACAAAAATACGAAATAGTTGACAACTGGGCAAGCAAAAACTCCTCAAACGTCAGTCCTACGCAAGAAAAATGGCAGGCAAGCCAGCACCTCTGCATGGATTTCCCCAATCCGAATGTCGACGACAGGCAACCGCCGAAGAGCAGGAACATGATTTCAAGCCCCATGAAAAAGGTTCTTTCCGCCGCGGAAAAAGTCAAACGAGCGGGCTGCA
>CAMOPD010000033.1 GCA_946622085.1 uncultured Prevotellaceae bacterium
CGCGGTCGGAGAACATGAAGAGCTCCATCTCCTTGCCTATCTTGCGGTGGTCGCGTTTCTTGGCCTCCTCGAGCATGAGGAGATATTCGTCGAGCATCTTCTTCTTGGGGAAGGAGATGCCGTAGAGGCGCTGCAGCTGCTGCTTGCTGGCGTCGCCGCGCCAGAAGGCTCCGGCCACGCTGGTGAGCTTCAGCGCCTTGATGGCGCCGGTGTTCATCAGGTGGGGTCCGCGGCAGAGGTCGGTGAAGTGGCCCTGCGTGTATGTGGTGATGGTGCCGTCCTCGAGGTCTTGCTCAATGTGCTCGCACTTGTAGGTCTGGCCCTCGGCGGCAAACTCCTTCAGGGCTTCGGCCTTGGGCACCTCGCGACGCACCACGGGCTCTTTCTTCTTGGCCAGCTCTTTCATCTTGGCCTCAATCTGGGGGAAGTCGCCCTCCTTGATCATCTGCCCGTCGGGCAGCAGCACGTCATAGAAAAATCCGTTCTCCACGGCGGGACCAAAGCCGAACTGTATGCCGGGATAGAGCTCCTGCAGGGCCTCGGCCAGCAGGTGGGCGCTGGTGTGCCAGAAGGTGTGCTTGCCCTCTTCATCGTCAAACTTATACAGGGCGATGGTGGCATCCTGGTTGATGGGACGGTTCAGTTCCACTGTTTCGCCATTGACCCCGCAAGATACAACGTCGCGGGCGAGAGCCGGCGAAATGCTCTCTGCGATTTGAAGTCCGGTCACTCCCTGCTCGTATTCGCGAACGGAGCCATCCGGGAAAGTGATTTTAATTACCATAACAACTTAGTATTTATTTTTTAATCGGTTGCAAAGTTACTAATTAGTGAGCGAAATAGCAAAATAAAACCCAAGGAAAGTGCCACGGAAAGTGACGGGCACCCCTGCCGGGCGATTGGTCAGCGGCATTGGCGCGAAGAGTTTCTGCCGCGGAAACTCTGTGTTTCAGCGTGAGTGCGGCGCAAGGAATGTGGGGATGCGGTGGCGGGGGTGGGGATGACTTTAGTGTATTGCCCCCAGGAAAAGGCGTCTACACGCCGCGAAAAAACCTTCGGAGCGGCAAGATAAAACTAAAATCACGGCGTGATTTTATGGAATCACGGCGTGATTCCATGGAATCGTGACGTGATTCCATGGAATCGTGACGTGATTTTAGTTTTTGCAGCCCGCTTCGTGAGGTTTTCCGCGCTTCTGGAAACAGTTTTGTGCCTCGCCTGCTTTTTTTACCAGGCAACTCATGGGAAAGCTTTACCCTACGGCCGGGGAATTACAAATCCCTTTGGCCGTTGATCCGGCCGAAGGGAATTGAAAATCGCTGGCCGAAGGGAAAAGCAAAGGCAATGACTGCGCACAATCATACTTAGGGAAAGCCTAACTCAGTCCCTCAACGTCGGTCAAGCCTTGCAATGGCAATGGTTGCCGCACAATCACACATAAGGAATGCCTAACGGAGTCACCATCGGCTGTCAATGCGGCAGCCGCAAGGCGACATCGCAAGGCGCTCCCCGCCCCCGAAAAAGAAGGCGAATGGGGGCGAGGGGGAAAGTCGTCGAAAAGATTGCAGGAAGTGGTCGAAATTCTCTTTGAGCGTAAGGCGCCGCGAGCTACCTTTGCATCGAGAAAACAAAAAACAGACAAAGATATGAAACAGACAAGACTTTTCCTCATTGCAGTGCTGACGCTCATCGCATCGGCCGCCGTGGCACAGACCACCACCCTGAAGGGCATACTCATTGACGAGACATCGGGCGAAGGAGAACCGTTTGCCACCGTTCGCGTGTTCAAGGAAGGCAAGACGCAGAACCCCGCCAGCATGTTCACCACCCAGGCCGACGGCAGCTTCAGCCACGACGTGACGGGCCGCGGACGCTTCGACGTGGTGTTCAGCAGCGTGGGCAAGGAAGACCTGAAGCGCACCGTCACGCTGGGCCAGGGCGGCGAGCTGAATCTCGACACCTTATATATAAAGGAGAACGCCACCATGCTGAAAGGCGTGGAAGTGGTGGCCCAGAAGCCGCTGGTGAAGATGGAGGTTGACAAGATGAGCTACAACGTGGCCGAGGATGCCGACGCCAAGGCTTCGACGGTGCTCGACATGCTGCGCAAGGTGCCCATGGTGACCGTTGACGGCCAGGACAACATCTCGGTGAACGGCTCGTCGTCGTTCAAGATCTACGTTGACGGCAAGCCCAACGTGATGTTCCAGAGCAACCCCTCGCAGGTGTTCAAGAGCATGCCCGCCTCGGCCGTGAAGAGCATCGAGGTGGTGACCAACCCGGGAGCCCGCTACGACGCCGAGGGAGCCGCCGGCGTGCTCAACATCGTGATGAACCGGCAGAACCCGCAGGCCATGCAGAGCCTCAACGGAGTGAACGGCTCGGTGCGCGCCTCGGCAGGCACGCGAAGCCTGGGCGGAAGCGTCTTCGCCAGCGGACAGCAGGACAAGCTGTCGTTCAGCGCCAACGTCATGGAGAACTACTCCAAGCCCGGAGCCACCGAGATGGACATGGAGCAGCAGAACGGAACCGGCACCATCAGCACCACGTCGAAGAGCAAGACGCGGCTGCCCTTCACCATGGGCAACGTGAGCCTGGGCTACGACCTCTCGCCCATGACCACCGTCAGCGCATCGGCCAGCATCACCAACTTCAACATGAAGAACGAGGGCACTTCCACATCGAGCATGCTCGGAGGCAACTACGGCCAGGGCTACGACTACACCACGACCACCAACACGAAGAACAAGCGCACGTCGTTCAGCGGGAGCATGGACTTACAGCACTTCTTCAACAAGGAGCGCACGCAGCAGCTGGCCGTGACCTACCAGCTGAACTACAGCCCCTCGAAGACCGAACAGGACAACGACTTCGGAACGGCCTCGACGAGCTTCGTCGACCTGACCGACCGCTACTCGCTGAGCGAGGAACGCACCACCGACCACACGCTGCAGGCCGACTACACCATGCCCGTGGCCACGGGACAGAAAATCAACCTGGGCAGCAAGCTCATGACGCGCAAGGCCACCAGCGACGCCGACTACTATCTGCAGGGCGTGCTCGACACACACTCGGGCATGGACTATGAATACCGCAACACCATCCTGGCAGGATATGGCGAATATGAGGCCAAATGGGGCAACCTGGGCGCCAAGGCCGGACTGCGCTATGAGCACACTTGGCAGGACGTGGAATACCACGAGGGACAGGGCACCGACTTCTCCAAGGACTACGGCACGCTGGTGCCATCGGCAAGCCTCTCCTACTCGCTCGCACCCACCAGCAACCTGGGACTGACCTACAACATGCGCATCTCGCGACCGGGAATCAGCTATCTGAACCCCTACGTGGACAAGAGCAACCCCACGGCACTGACCTACGGAAACACCGACCTCGACGTGGAGAAATCGCACAACATCGCGCTGGTATACAATATGTTCTCGCCCAAGCTCATGCTCAACCTCAACCTGCACCACAACTTCACCGACAACGGCATTGAGCAATACAGCTTCTACGACGGCGACCTGCTGAACACCACCTACGGCAACATGGCCAGCCGACACCAGACGGGACTCAGCGCCTATGCCAACTGGCTGGTGACCAAGGACACGAGGCTCTTCCTCAACGGGGCCGTGAACTACACCAAACTGACGTCGAACGCCTTCGACACCGAGAACAGCGGATGGCAGGCCAACGCCATGCTGGGCATTCAGCAGACGCTGCCGCTGGACTTCAAGGTGGGAGCCTACATGATGACGTCTACCAAATCCTACACCCTGCAGGGATGGAGCAGCGGATTCAACATGCTCTCGGTGAACCTCTCGAAGTCGCTGCTCAACGACAAACTCACCCTGAGCCTCATGGCCATGACGGGACTCTCTGACGGCGGAAACCTGAAAATGGAAACCTACAGCAAGGGGAAGGACTTCCTGAACCACTCGTCCATCAAGGTGCCCATGAGCGGAGTGACATTCAGCGTGAGCTACAACTTCGGAAACTCCAAGCGACAGGCCAAGCAGCACATCAACCGCGTGCAGAACGACTACATTGAGCAGAAGTCGCAGGGAGAAATGCTCAACAGCGTGGGCAACATGGAGCAATGAGCCATGCAGACAGCCTGAAGCGACGGGAGTAATGGAGACAACCTGACGAAAGAAACTGGGGGAGAAGACCGGGAGCCGGAATAGCTTACGACTTCATACATTTTTCTAACTGACACTATATATATATTAATAAGGTGGCACCCGGCTTCTCCCCTTTTAAGAAATAATTTGCATTTGTCGAGAAAAAACATTAGATTTGCAATCGGTATGAAGAAAATAGAACGCAAAGACCTCTGGATGTTGCTGGCCCAGGCGGGCGTGTGGCTCATCATGATGATGATGCTGCCCCTGGCCACCTTCATCAGCACCCGCAGCTGGGAGTCCACCTCCACGTCGATCGTCATGGTGTGGCGGATGCTGAGGGCTCCGCTGCTGGTCTATTTTGCCAACTTCTACCTGCTGGGACCCTATCTGTTCTTCCGCCGACGCTACGGCCTGTTCGTGCTCTGCAACCTGCTGCTCATACTGGGCGCCAACTACGGCTTCTTCTTCGGCTACTTCATGATCAGGGAGCGAGTGCCGGCCATGGACGGGCGGGCCTGGATAGGATTCTTCTCGGGCGCCTTCATGTTTCTTTTGCTCAACATCATCATTGCCACCGTGGCCATCGGCATACGCCACTTCATACGCCTGCGGCAGATAAGACAGCAGCTGCAGGAGGAGAAGGCCAAGAACACCGAGGCCGAACTGGCATGGCTGAAAAACCAGATCAACCCTCACTTCCTCTTCAACACGCTCAACAACATCTCGAGCCTCACCCAGATTGATGCCGACGCGGCACAAGACGCCATTGCGCAGCTGAGCGACCTGCTGCGCTATGCCATGTATGAAACCAACAAGCCGCTGGTGCCCATCAAGGGCGAAGTGGAGTTCATGCGCAACTACATCGACCTGATGAAACTGCGCTGCAACGAGCGCACCAGGGTGAACTGCACCACCGACATCAAGGACGACACGCAGGGCATAGCGCCACTGCTCTTCATCTCGCTCGTGGAGAACGCCTTCAAGCACGGAGTGAGCAGCAGCAAGCCTTCGGCCATCGACATCAGGCTGGAACAATCTGACGGACTGCTGACCTTCTGCTGCGACAACACCAACTATCCCAAGAGCGACGACGACCGAAGCGGCAGCGGCATCGGACTGGAGAACACACGGCGACGGCTGGAACTGATGTACAGCGGACGCTACGAATGGGAACAATGGATGAAGAACGACATCTACCACATAAAAATCAATATCAAGACATGAGAGCGCTGAGATGCATGATTGTTGACGATGAGCCGCTGGCCGTCAGACTGATAGAATCATTTGTAAACAAGACGCAAGACCTGGAGCTGGTGGCTTCGTTCACCGACTCGGTGGAGGCCGTGAACGCCCTGCGAGAGGAGAAACCCGACCTGCTGTTCCTGGACATCCAGATGCCCGACATGAACGGCATGGAGCTGGCACGCATCGTGCCGACGGAGACGCGCATCATCTTCACCACGGCATTCAAGGAATATGCCTTCGAGAGCTACGAGGTGAGCGCACTGGACTTCCTGCTGAAGCCCATACGCTACAACAAATTCATTGCTGCCGTGGAGAAGGCACGGCAGTGGTTCGGACGGGAAGAGACACCAGCGCCAACGGCCGCCGAGAAAGACGACGAAACCATCTTCATCAAGGTGGACGGCGAATACCGACAGATTGCCCTGCAGAACATACTCTACGTGAGCGGCATGAAGGACTACGTGATGTTCTTTCTCGAGGGCGAGCGCAAAGCGCTCATCACCCACCTCACCATGAAATCGGTGGAGGACATGCTGCCCGCAAGCCAGTTCATGCGCGTGCACCGCTCTTACATCATTGCACTGAACAAAATAAGAAGTGTGGACAGAAACGACTGCATCTACATAGGCGACGAAATCATTCGCGTAACGGATGCCTATCGCGAGGAGTTCAGCAAATTCCTGAACTCCAAATTCCCGGGAAACAAATAAGGAGAAAGCAGACGGCCTACTTGTATTTCTTGATCATGCTGTAGGCATCATACAAGCCCAGCTCTCCGGCCTTGCTCAGGTCTTTTATGCCCTCGGCCTTATGGTTGCTGAGGATGCGCGCCAGGCCACGGTTGAAGTAGGCCTCGGCCAGATTGCCGTCGATGGCGAGCGCCTTGCCGTAGTCATCGATGGCCTTGGCATACTCGCGCCGATGGGCAAAATGATTGGCACGGTCGTAGTAAATGTAGGGATTGTTGGGGCTGAGCTTCGCGGCACGGTTGAAGTCGTCGAGCACGCGGGCCGACTTGAGCTGGGCTTCAATGCCCAGGGAAGCGTCGACCTCGTTTTTCATCGACTGGCACACACCGCGCTGCCACATGGCCAAGAGCGCCGTGCTGTCTATCTGCAGATAGGTGTCGAGGTCGCGAATGGCATCGTCGAAGTTCTGTAGGGAGGCGTAGGCCACCGCCCGCTGCATGAGCAACGGCAGGGCCGAAGCCGTGGTCTTGCTGTCCTGTATCTGAGCAGAGAGCGTCTCAATGAGCTTGAAATAGGCGGTTGACTGGTCGGCCGTGAGCGTGGGCAGATTGCACGAGACGAAGAGCTGCTGGCTGGGCGAGGCCATCGCGTTGAAGTGCTCCACCTCTGCCGAATAGGCCTGATAAGACTTCACACCATTATTATACTGCACATAGGCCAACTGATACATCGGCAGGAATTCGGGGTTGACCTTGCGGTTCTGCACGCGTCCGCGATAGGCGCTGTCGTACTCATGGTCAACGGTTTGCTCATCGGCCACCACCAGCTGGTTGTATTTATCCAGGTCGATGTCGCTCTTCTTGCGCAACTGATGCTTCTTCAGACGCGGCTGAATGCCAAGGTGCTTGTCCATCTGCGCTTTCAGGATGCGGAATTCGTCCATCTCGGCCTTGGCCGTCATGCCCAGCCGGCGATAGCACCGGGCGCGCTGATAGAGGCCGGCCCAGAAATTGGGGTAGACTTCAATGACGCGTGTATAGTCGTCGATGGCTCCGCGCAGGTCGCCCGTGCGGTCGCGAAGCAGGGCACGGTTGTAGCGCGACATGACATCCTCGGGCTCATACTTCAGGATGTAGTCGAAATCAAGGATGGCACGGTTGTCGTCGCCCACCTGCACGCGGAGCTGGGCGCGGTTGTAATGGCCGATGAAATTGTTCGGGTCGAGGTCGATGGCCTTGTCGTAGTCGGCCATGGCTCCCCGCAGATTGTTGATGTTGTAGCGCGCCAAGGCACGGTTGATGTAATTGTTCACCACCTTGGGCTTCAGGTGAATGGCCTTGCTGAGCTGCTGGTCGGCATCCTTCCACTTCTTGCGCGACAGGCTGATGGCCGCCCTCACCGACCAGGCATCGCCGTTGTAGGGGTCTATTTCGAGGCTCTTGTCGAGCCACTTTGCCCCCTGCACGGTGTCGTTCTCCTGCAAATACACTTCGGCCTGAAGCGAATAGGCGGGCGCATATTTCTCCCACCGGGTAATCATGGAGTCGAGGTCGTGATGAGCATCGGCATAGTCTTTATTCTCTATGCGGCACAGAACGCGATTATACCAGAAGCCCTTGTTGGTGGGATCGTTCTTGATGGACTGGTCGTAGTCGGCTATGGCATCGGAGTATTTCTGCAGGCGGATGCGACAAAGGCCGCGCAATTCGTAGATACCCGTCACGTAGGGATTCAGGCGGGCAGCTTCGGAACAGTCGGCCTCAGCCCCGACGAAATCGTCAAGATAGAACTTGGCCACGCCACGCAAATACCATGGCTCATAGAGATAGGGCTTGGCAGATATGGCCTGATTGAAATACTGAATGGCCAGGACATAGTCTTCATAATAGAGCGCACTGCGGCCTATCATGATCAGTCGGTCGGTCTTAAACTGAGCCTGCGAAGGAAGGGCGACGAACACAAAAAAGAAAAAAGGTAAAAGACACTTCATCATCTTTCGCCTCAACCAGCCTTTCCCATTATAAGAACCGAACTTGGCCATTCGCGACACGGGCTTTTACCTTTTTTCCTCTGTATAGAATTATTTCTTTGTGAGAACCTTCGTGCGATAGCCGCAACGGAAACGTCCCTGAAGCAGAGCACGAAGCTTGTTCTTGATGAGTTGCTTGCGCAAGGGGGAGACGCGGTCGATGAACATCTTGGCGTCCAGATGGTCGAACTCATGCTGCATGACCCGGGCCAGATAGCCATCCACCCATTCATCGTGCTCCTCCAGGTTCTCGTCAAGATATTTCACGTGGATGCGTGTCGGCCGTGTAACATTCTCGTGGATTCCCGGCAGACTGAGGCACCCTTCCTCCATGGTTTCCTTCTTCGTATCGTCGTACTCCAAGATGTGGGGATTGATATAGGCATGGCGGAAGTCTTTGTATTCGGGCATGTCGTCGGCCAGCACGGTGAGGTCGATGACGGCCAGACGAATCGCCTTGCCTATCTGGGGGCCGGCCAGACCTACGCCATCGGCCTGGGTGAGCGTTTCAAACATGTCGGCAATCAGTTCTTTCAAGCCAGGATAGTCTTTCGGAATGTCCTGCGATTCCTTGCGAAGCACAGGCTGGCCATAAGTGTAAATCGGTAGTATCATTGAGTTTGTTGATTAATATAAAAGAAAACGGCGTCTGATTATCTACGCCGGGAGCGAAGATAATCTTCAAGAATTATCGTGGCACTGATTTCGTCAACCAGGTCTTTGTTTTGCCGTGCTTTCTTCCGCAATCCGGCATCAATCATGACCTGATGGGCCAAAACCGACGTGAAACGCTCATCAAAATAGTCTATGGGAATGGCGGGCATGGCCTTGCGCCAGCGGTTGACGAACTGCCTCACGCGCTCCAGGTTTTCGCTGGGCTGGCCATTGGGCTGCCGCGGTTCGCCTATCACGATGCGCTCCACCGGTTCCTTCTGGACATAGTCCTTGAGAAAGTCAAACAGTGTAGACGTAGAAACAGTCGCCAACCCTCCGGATGTAATTTGCAGAGGGTCGGTGACTGCTAATCCCGTACGTTTCTTACCGTAGTCTATTGAAAGTATTCGCGCCACTGACTCTTATTTTGCAAAGAGCAGCCAAGCCTCTGGATAGGTGTTGCGCAACTGGTCGCGACTATGCACGGCATCCAGCTTATTGTCGAAGGTAGATGCCACGACACGATACATGTTGCGGTCGGCATTATAAACGATTTGCGCATCGTAGCCGGCGGCACGGAGCGTATTCTGCAGGCCTTCGGCATTGGTCTTCAGCGAGAAAGCACCCACAACGACGCTGAAGTTCTTCAGTCCGGCACCGCTGATAACCGATACGTTCTCCTGGCGCACCGACACGTTGTCGGCATTGTCAACAACCGTAGTGCTGGTGGCGGGCTTTGTCACAACAGGAGCGACAACAGCAACATCCTCTTCAGCCTGGGCAACGGCATTGGCGGCCTCCTGGGCCTTTGCCTTCTCGTAGGCCTTGCGATAAGCGCTTTCCTTACTCTTACAACCTGTGAAAACTAATGCCATGCACAATCCTGCGCAAACTAACATGATCTTCTTCATAATCAAAAATGATGTTTTATTAGAATTAAACTTATTGTATTTTCAACATTTATCGTGCGAAATTACACAAAATCACGCAAAACAAAAGAAAAAGCGCACATAAAGTTTGTTAAATAAAGGAAAACGAAGATATTTAACAAAAAATTAAGACTTAAAAGATTGCCCATTCCATGATTTATAAGTATATTTGCGAAACTTTCTGAGACAAGAAGGAAGAAATGTCTAACAAAAAAAAATAATAGATTATGAAAACATTGGGTTACATCGGCGCCTTTCTTGGTGGTGCCATTGCCGGAGCAGCTTTAGGCCTGCTGGTAGCTCCCGAAAAGGGAACGGACACGCGTGCAAAAATTTCCGATACCGTTGACGATTTCTGCAAGAAGCACAACATCAAGCTCAATCGCAAGGAAATGGAAGACCTCGTTGACGACATCAAGGAGGCAGCCACGGAGGCCATTGACTAACCAACGACAACCGAAACAGATGCCGAATGATGTTCTCTAACGACCGGAACATAGAGACGATAGGGCAACTCGTTGAGGTGCTGAAACATTACATCGGGCTTCAGAGCGAATTCGTGAAGCTCGATGTAATCGATAAAGTCGTGCGGCTCATCACAGCACTTATCATTGCCGCCGTGCTTTTCTTGCTGCTCATCATCATGCTCATCTACTTCTCCTTTGCTGCGGCTTATGCCCTCTCACCGGTCACCGGCACGGCTGTGGCTTTCTGCATTGTGGCCACCTTCTACCTGATTGTGCTCATCCTTTTCATCATCTTCAGGAAGCGCTGGGTGGAAAGACCCCTCGTTAGGTTCCTGGCCAGTCTGCTCATGGAGTAAGCATGCACCACCCCTCATTCCCTCAACAGATAATCTTTCAGCTATGACAACATCCGACAATCAGCTCCCACCGCCAACCTCACAACCATCATATCGTTCGCTTGTGGCCATACAAGACCGAAAGGAACAGTTGCGCCGTGAAATTCAGAAAGACGATAGGGAAATCAAGACACTATGGAAAACACTATTCAAGAAAGACGAAACGCCCACTAAGGGCTTGCGCATGGCAGGACTGATGAACACGGGAGCCGGAGTGCTCGACGGGCTCATCCTTGGCTGGAAGCTTTATCGCAAATACAAAGGATTCAACAGTAAGAAGAAGAAATAACCAAAGCGTGGGGCCGAGAGGTCTCACGCTTTTGTTTGGGCATAAAAAAAGGACTACCGCCGTAGTCCAACCTTTGTTAACCTTAAATCTAATACTATGAAAAACACATTGCAAATGTAAACATTTTGTTCTAATCTGCAATTATTTCTGTCAAAATTCTTTCACATTATAACAATTATTAACCATTTAGCGCCAATTTACCAGCAAAATGGCTCAGAACGGGCTCGTTTGGGGGCGTTCATGCCTACACGGTTACAACCTGAAAGCAGAGACGACTCCTGGCTGACAATCTGAAAAAAGACGAAAGGGATTTGGCTTCAAACCCGAATCACCTGACCATCGTAGGCCAGTTCCACGCCTTCGGGCAACAAGCGATTCACTTCGGCGTGCAGGCCGATGTGGTGATTGGCATGAATGAGCAACGTGCGACGGGCGCCTATCCTGCGGGCGAAGGCTATGGCTTCGTCGACGGTCTGATGCGAATGGTGCGCGGGAGCGAAGCGCAGGGCATTGACCACCAGCACCTCCACGCCTTCGAGATAGGGCAGTTCCTCGTCGGCAATGGTCTTCATGTCGGTGATATAGGCAAAGCGCCCGAAGCGATAGCCCAATATGGGCAGCTGATGATGCATCACCTCGACGGGCATCACCTCGATGTCGCCGATGGAGAATGGCACGTGCTTCTCGGCCACATGCAGACGAAGTCGTGGCACACCGGGATAAAGATGCTCGGTGAAGCAATAAGGCATCGTCGAGTGCAGGCTGTTGACCGTAGACTGATTGGCAAAGATGTCCAGATCGCCAAAGACGCAGAAAGGCCGCAAGTCGTCAATGCCGGCCACGTGGTCGTAGTGGATATGGGTGAGCAGTATGCCGTCGAACCGCTGGAAGGGGAAAGGGAGAATCTGCTGACGGAAGTCGGGACCGCAGTCGAGCAGCAGGCGCGTGCTTTCGGTCTCGATGAGCACCGAGCAGCGCAGTCGCTTGTCGCGCGGGTCGCTGCTGCGGCACACTTCGCACGAGCAGCCGATGCTGGGCACTCCGCCCGAAGTGCCCGTTCCCAGGAAAGTCACCGTCAGTTCCTTCATACCTATTTTATATTTACCTCAGGATGAATCTCAATGCCGAACGTGGCCTTCACGTCGGCGCATATCAACTGGCAGAGGTGCAGCACCTCGGCGCCTGTGGCACCGCCCCGATTGACGAGCACGAGCGCCTGGCGGCTGTGCACGCCGGCGCGCCCCACGGTGCGCCCCTTCCACCCGCACTGGTCAATCATCCATCCGGCGGGAATCTTCTCGTGCGCGCTGTCGATGGTATAGTGGGGCATACCCGGATAGCGGGCCTCCAGCTGCAGATACTTCTCACGGCTCACCACCGGATTCATGAAGAAGCTGCCGGCATTGCCCTCCACCTTCGGGTCGGGCAGCTTGGCACGGCGGATGCCGATGATGACCTGTCGCAGTTGCTCTGCGGTGGGCTCGCTGATGCCCAGGCGCTGCAGTTCGCTGCGAATGTTGCCATAGTCGAGCCGGGGCACAAATGTTCGCGACAGGCGATAGGTGACGTGGGTGATGACAAAGCGCCCGAGCCACTCGCCCTTGAAACGGCTTTGCCGATAGGCATACTGGCAGTCGGCGTTGCTGAACAGGCATTTGCGGCCCGTGGCCAGTTCCACGGCTTCCACCGTCTCGATGATGTCCTTGGCCTCAGCACCGTAAGCTCCGATGTTCTGCACGGCCGAAGCCCCCACTTCGCCAGGAATGAGCGACAGGTTTTCGGCTCCATGCCATCCGCGCTCCACGCACAGTGCCACCACATCGTCCCACGTTTCGCCGCTGCCGCAGCGCAGCAGCAACGTATCGCCCGAAGCGGCTTCTTCCACCACCTCGTGGCCGCGAATGGCCGAGTGGACCACGGTTCCCGCAAAGTCGGCCGTCAGCAGCAGATTGCTTCCGCCGCCAAGAACGAGCAACGGGCGGTCGGCATCGGTGAGCGTGAGAGCCAACTGCTGCAGCTCCTCCACGCTGTAGAACTCCACAAACCGGCGGCACTTGGCATCGATGCCAAATGTATTGTGAACCAGAAGACTATAATTGCTGAAATCTTTCATACTATTCAGAAAAGGTCGCCAGGAATGTCAGGTGATGATTTTCACCAGTTTCCAGGCGTCGCCCACGCGGCGGAAGGTCATCTGGGTTTCCAGGCCATTGGCAATGCCCCTGATGACAAAAATGCGCTCATTGCCGCTCACCGACGGCTGGCCGTAGATAATATTGTAGATCATGCCCTGGGGAATGAGCGAAGGGCGGAAGGCCTCCCACTGCTCGGGCATGATGGAGCCCGTCTGCATCTCGAAGTCGTCGTCGGGATTGGGTGCCGTCACCTCCACCGAGCTGTTCATGCTCTCCACCTGGAAGAGCGAGTCGGTGGAGAAGCGCTCATAGAACTTCAGGAACGAGGCATTGGCATTCTGGTCGATGGGCATGTTGTTGATGCGCTGCAGCATCCAGAGCCCGCCCACGCGGTTGAACTCGTATTGGCGCACCCACTTGTCGCGGAAGAATATTTTCTCTATCACGGCATGAGCCACCGCCGTATCGTTGACGGCCGTCATGGCCTTGCGCGAGTCGAAAATCAGTGTATAGTAGCCCTGGGGCATGAAGAAATGCTCCATTTTCCATTGTCCGCGCCCGATGCTGCTCATCCGGCCGCCCTTCACCGGGAGCGGAAAGCTGATGCGGCTCATCTGCATCTTGCGGTTGGCGGCAAAGTTGAAGATGAAATCGTCGAACAGTTCGTCGGCTGCCTCGGGCACTGGCTCATTGGTCAGGAATTCATTGTCGAGCGAATCCTGGCGGGCTGAGTCGATGGCCGTGGAGTCGGCCACGTCGGGCAAAGGCATAGCTTTCTTGTCGGTGCAGCTCCACATGCCCCAGAGCATCATGGCAACACAGACGGCAAAGAAATAAAAAGCGGCCTTTCTCATCTGTTCACTTCTAAAGATTGTCTTTTCTTGACTATATTCTCAACATCCCTCCCCAAAGACAGGCGGGGAGCAGGATGGTCTATGCTCTTCCATACAACAAGGCAGCCAGGCAGCAGCCGTCAGCGCTTCAAGGCGCGCCTTTCCCGGCTGACAGGGCGTGAGTAATCGCCGCCTCGCTACTTTGGCTCTGCAAAGATACACCAAATATCTGAAACGCGATGACTTTTGGGCAAAAAAATATTGGCGCCCGGGGAAAACGGTCTGACTGTCTTGCTGCCAGGCCGTTTGAAGCTCCTTCTGACAATTAGTTCTCCAAGAAGCTCATTGATGGTGATCTACTCCCGATGCCCTTATCCCCCCCTGACGCCAATGGGAAACAGGCAAGCCAAGGCTAACAACCATGACCAACGGCCAGGAAAGCCACAGCGAGCGGGCTGCAAAAACAAGAATCACGTCATGATTCCATAAAATCACGTCATGATTCCATGGAATCACGTCACGATTCCATGGAATCACGCCGTGATTTTAGTTTTATCTTGCCGCTCCGACGGTTTTTTCGGGGCAGAGAGCAGCCTTTATTCTGGGGTTTGGCAAGTAATCCCCGGCACTCTATTTCTGCGCCGGATTCACATGTATATATAAAATAGGTGGAGCCGCCATCGGCCATGAGCTTTCTGCCGAGGCGAGCCGAAAGCTGTTTCGAGAAGGCAAAAATGTCGATTTCCAACCGTTTTTTAAGCGCGTATCAATTTTTATTCTTATCTTTGCACCCGATTAGCAGAAAAGCGACGATAACAACAAACGCACTATGATACTTGACAAGATTGACGAGCTCCTGAAAGAAGTGAGCCAGCTTTCGGCCTCAAACGCTGAAGAAATTGAGGCTCTTCGACTGAAATACCTGAGCAAGAAGGGTGAAATCAACCAGCTCATGCAGGATTTCCGCAACGTGGCTGCCGACCAGAAGAAGACCGTGGGCATCAAGATTAACGAGCTGAAGCAAATGGCCTTCGACCGCATCAACAGCCTGCGCGAGGAACTGCAGACGGGCGAGGCGCAGAGCGAAAGCATCGACCTGACGCGCACGGCCTACCCCGTGGAGCTGGGCACGCGCCACCCGCTGACCATCGTGAAGAACGAAATCATCGACATCTTCTCGCGCATGGGCTTCGTGCTGGCCGACGGCCCCGAGGTGGAAGACGACCTGCACGTGTTCACCAAGATGAACTTTGCCGCCGACCACCCCGCCCGCGACATGCAGGACACGTTCTTCGTGGAGAACTATCCCAACGACGTGACCAAGAACATCCTGCTGCGCTCGCACACCAGCTCGGTGCAGGCCCGCGTCATGGAGAAGACGCAGCCCCCCATCCGCATCATCTGCCCGGGCCGCGTCTATCGCAACGAGGCCATCACCGCCCGCGCCCACTGCTTCTTCCATCAGGTGGAAGGACTCTATATTGACAAGAACGTCTCGTTCACCGACCTGAAGCAGGTGCTCCTCACCTTCGCACAGCAGATGTTCGGCGCCGACACCAAGATACGCCTGCGCCCCAGCTACTTCCCCTTCACCGAGCCCAGTGCCGAGATGGACATCTCGTGCTTCATCTGCGGCGGCGAGGGCTGCGGCTTCTGCAAGCACACCGGATGGGTGGAGATTCTGGGCTGCGGCATGGTAGACCCCAACGTGCTCGAGCTCTGCGGCATCGACAGCAAGGTCTATAGCGGCTATGCCTTCGGCATGGGCGTTGAGCGCATTGCCAACCTGAAATATTCGGTGAGCGACCTGCGCCTGTTCTCCGAGAACGACACACGCTTCCTCGAGGAGTTTGAGTCGGCCAACTGACCGGCAATCCCTTTCCGGGAGAGGAAGGCTTAGAGGAGAGAGGAGAGAGGAAAGAGGAGAGAGAATACCTACGAGCGCTTGTGTCAGCGAATGACACATTTCTCTCTCCTCTTTCCTCTCTCCTCTCTCCTCTAAGAAAACTGTCATCTAATACTATTCGCACCATGGAAAAGCTCTGGAACAAGAACTACATCAAGGTGATGACGGCCAACTTCGCGCTGTTCTTCGCCTTCTATGTACTCACGCCATTGCTGCCCCTCTATCTCAGCGAGCACTTCGGTGCCACGAAGGACGTCATCGGACTGGTGCTCT
>CAMOPD010000034.1 GCA_946622085.1 uncultured Prevotellaceae bacterium
TTCGTAAACGTCCTTTTCCAACAAAAATCAGACCCTCAAGCCCTTGGTGGCTATCTGAGTCGGTGGCAAATATACAAAAAATATTCGAAAGTTCATCATTTTATGGCGGGAAAATGATGGGATGACGGCTCATGAGGTGGCGTTCGTTTGGCGGACAGGGATAATAGGCAATATAGACGACGGGAAGAAGGTGGGTGGAGGGGCCAAAAAAAAATTGCCGAATTAATTTTGAAAAATATTGACAAAACGTTTCGTGGCGTAAGCTCTTGCTTTGAGTAAGTGGCGTGTTTACGATGAGTAAGTGGCGTGCTTACGATGAGTAAGTGGCGTGCTTACGGGGCGTAAGTGGCGTGCTTACTCATCGGGAAAATTCGCTCTTTTCGTGAAACGTTGAATATCAGCCACTTACGAGGGAAAGGGGAAACGATGGATTTTCTTCTTGGTGGGAGCAGGGAAATGCATCAAAATTGTTGTGAAAATATTTTACAATTTGAACTGTCGCGACGTACTAATTTGGGCAATCAGGAACATCGAATGGAACGAAATGGCTTGCACGCTGATTTGGATTGTAAAGAAATTATCGTAATTGACGGAAATTATTCTTTTCTGCGGGGTTCTGCGAGGTCTGCGTGCAACTTTAATGAAACTAAATGCTTGGAACGGGGATTTGGATTGGAAAGAAATTTTCGTAATTGACGGGAATTATTCACTTCTGCGGGGTTCTGTGAGGTCGGCGAGTTATTATCGGGCACGCGGAATGCGCTGATGGATGCGGAATTACGTATTTGACGCAAATGATTCTTATCTGCGAGTCTCTGCGGGGTCAGAGCGAGGTGATTCATATAATATTTAATGAACGATGTCTTAACATTGCCCGGGCGCTTAAAAAAAAATTATGGTCATTACGGACATTTCTTTCTGTTTTTCTTTTCAGATTTCTTTCTCTTTATCTTTTCAGGAAACATATTGGTTCTTTCATGCCCCTTTTGGGGATAAAATCAACTTTTTCAGCACTTTAGGCGAAAAAAGGGAGGGGAAGTCTTGGCCGTTTGGGAAATATTAGCTACCTTTGCACCCGATTTTGCGCTTAGGGCGCAATGGAGTTCACATAAAGTCTAACTTTATTAATTTCAAACCTTTTAATTTTTTATTTAATTCACATGTCTAATTTAAAGAACGTAGAGCCATTACAGGACTTCAATTGGGAAGAGTTTGAGAATGGCACAAATGCAAACGTCAGCAAGGAAGACCTCGAGAAGGCCTATGACGAAACCCTCAACAAGGTGGCCGACCATCAGGTGGTGGACGGCAAGGTGATCAGCGTTGACAAGAAGGAAGTGATTGTCAACATTGGCTACAAGAGCGACGGCATCATACCGGCCTCTGAATTCCGCTACAATCCCGACCTGAAGGTGGGCGACACGGTTGAAGTTTACGTAGAGAGCGCTGAAGACAAGAAGGGTCAGCTGGTTCTCTCGCACAAGAAGGCTCGTCTGAGCAAGAGCTGGGAGCGCGTTAACAATGCACTCGACAACGAGGAAGTTATTCAGGGCTACATCAAGTGCCGCACGAAGGGCGGTATGATTGTAGACGTATTTGGCATCGAGGCATTCCTTCCCGGCAGCCAGATTGACGTTCACCCCATACGCGACTACGATATCTTCGTAGGCAAGACCATGGAGTTCAAGGTGGTGAAGATCAACCAGGAATTCCGCAACGTGGTTGTATCTCACAAGGCTCTCATCGAGGCCGAGCTGGAGGCACAGAAGAAGGAAATCATCTCGAAGCTGGAGAAGGGCCAGATTCTGGAAGGAACGGTCAAGAACATCACTTCGTATGGTGTGTTTGTCGACCTGGGCGGCGTGGACGGACTCATCCACATCACCGACCTGTCGTGGGGCCGCGTAAGCGATCCGCACGAGGTGGTGCAGCTCGACCAGAAGATCAACGTGGTGATTCTCGACTTCGACGACGAGAAGAAGCGCATTGCCCTCGGCCTGAAGCAGCTCACTCCGCATCCCTGGGATGCTCTTGACAGCGAGCTGAAGGTGGGCGACCACGTGAAGGGCAAGGTGGTTGTGATTGCCGACTACGGTGCTTTCGTAGAGATTGCTCCAGGCGTGGAAGGCCTGATTCACGTTTCTGAGATGTCGTGGAGCCAGCACCTGCGCTCAGCTCAGGAGTTCCTGCACGTGGGCGACGAGGTGGAGGCTGTCATCCTGACCCTCGACCGCGACGAGCGCAAGATGAGCCTGGGCATCAAGCAGCTGAAGGAAGACCCATGGGAGACCATCGAGGTGAAATATCCTGTTGGCTCGAAGCACACTGCCAAGGTGCGCAACTTCACCAACTTCGGCATCTTCGTTGAGCTGGAGGAAGGCGTTGACGGACTCATCCACATCAGCGACCTCTCTTGGACAAAGAAGGTGAAGCACCCCTCAGAGTTCACTCAGGTGGGCGCAGACATCGATGTTGTGGTGCTCGAAATAGACAAGGAGAACCGTCGTCTGAGCCTTGGTCACAAGCAGCTCGAAGACAATCCTTGGGACACTTACGAGACACTCTACACTCCTGGTTCTATCCACACTGGCAAGATTACCGAGCTGCTCGACAAGGGTGCCGTGATTGCACTGAACGAAGGCGGCGAAGGCTTTGCCACTCCGAAGCACCTGGTGAAGGCCGACGGTTCGCAGGCTCAGCAGGGCGAGGAACTGGAGTTCAAGGTGATTGAGTTCGTGAAGGACACCAAGCGCATCATCCTCTCTCACAGCCGCACCTTCGAGGAGGCCAAGGACGAGGCCAAGAAGGCTGCTCCGCGCAAGAAGGCCGTGAAGAAGGAGGAGGCTCCCGTTATCAACAATGTGGCTGCCGGAACCACGCTGGGCGACATCGACGCTCTGGCTGAGCTGAAGGCTAAGCTCGAGAAGGGAGAGAAATAAGAAGAAAGAATCACTTTCTTGAAACAACCTGATAAGAGGTGGACGCACAATAACGTCCACCTTTTTTCGTTATTCAATTAAGAAGTAAACACCTGCAAGCAACCATGAAAAGAATCCTCACATCACTCCTCACGCTGGCCTTGACGGCACTGGCTGCCGAAGCCCACACCATATTCAACGACAACGTGAAGTCGCTGCAAGTGGTAGTCAACGGAGACTGGCGCTCCATGCCCGTAATGCGCATGGGCACCAACGACTGGCTATACATTGGTTTCGACGAGCTGTCGCACACCTATCACAGGTATAAATACCGCATTGAGCACCTGGAAACAGACGGGCAGCCGAGCGAGGAGATCTTTGAAAGCGACTTTCTGGAAGGATTCAACGACATACTGATCGACGACTTCGACCACAGCATCAACACCAACGTACTCTATACCCACTACAACATACGGTTGCCCAACGAGAAGTGCCGGCTGAGAATGAGCGGCAACTACCGGCTCACCGTCCTCGACGAAGACGAAAACGACGAGAAGGTGCTCGAGGCGCTGTTCTACGTGGTGGAGCCGCTGATGAACGTCGGGCTGAGCATCGACACCAACACCGACATCGACTACAATGGAGCCCACCAGCAGGTGTCGATGGCACTGAGATATAATGATGTGAGAGTGACCAATCCCGAAGAGCAAATCTACACCGTGGTATGGCAAAACGGCATCAACGACGTGCCCAAAAGCCGCATCAACGTGAGGCCAAACATCAAGAACGAGCAGGGAATGGAGTGGATCCACAACCGCGAGCTCATCTTCGAGGCGGGCAATGAGTTCCGCAAGTTCGAAATGCTCGACGTTGACCGCCCGTCGATGGGCATCGACCGCATCAGATGGGACGGCGACGTGTTCAACGCGTGGCTCTTCACCGATGAACCCCGTCCCAACTATCTGACCGACGTGGATGCCGACGGTGCCTTCATCATACGCAACAGCGACAACTCGGAAATAGACTACACCTGCGACTACGTGAACATGCACTTCACGCTCAAGTCGCCGCCCAATGACTTCTGCCCTACCCTCAACGGCGCTTGGACTACCGACCAGGACAAGACGAAATATGACATGACCTGGGACGAGGAGAGCCAGACGTGGCAGGCCACGCTTCTGCTCAAGCAGGGATATTATTCGTATGAATACTTAGTGGCCGACAGCAAGACCAAAGAGCTGAGGAATCTTCCGTCGGAAGGCAACTTCTTCCAGACGGAAAACCGCTATCAGGCCATGGTCTACTACAAGGGAACGGGCGAGCGCACCTGGCGACTGGTGGGCTATCAGCAGGTCAGCAAGGACTGACGATGAAAACGAAGTGAGGAGCAAGTCAAGCCGGTGCAGGTTTGAGTTGCTCCTCACACTTATTTTGCCTTTTTGAGTATTCGGTCCATCTCGTCGAATTGTTTGCCCATATTCAGGTTGAGATAGATGTTATAGAGCACGGGAGCCCATTTCTGCTCCTCGTCGGGTCTCAGCGCGCGATACCTCTCCATGTAGGGGCGCGCCTTCTTGTATAGCGCATTCACCTGCGCCCGCTTCGTCTTGGAGCGCGACACATTGTCCATCTCAACCGCCAGATTCACATACGACAAGCCAGCATTCAGATAAGCATCGGCCAGCGAATCGTTTCGGGCAATGAGCGTATCGCAGATGTCGATGCTCTCGGCATATTTCCCCATGTTGAGCAAGACATTGCTCTTGGCGTAGAGATACACCAGGTTGTCGGCATTCAGTTCGAGCACTTTGTCCACCACGGCCAAGGCCGAGTCGGGATGGTTGGCCTCAGTATAGTATTCCATGAGCCGCGGAAAGAAATAGGGGAACTCCGGCTCATGGCTGAACCCGCGTTTCAGCGTCTCCACAAAGAGACACTTATTGCCCATCATGCGATAGGTGTCGGCCACGTATTGCAAGGCAGAACTCAGGTGGGCAGAGTCTTTCAGGGCCAGGTTGCTATGCTTGAGCGTCTTGTCATAGTCGCCCGTCTGATAGGCATTCACCACAGCCCAATAGGCCGCGAGGGGCAGACGCGCGTCGGCAGAGTCGAGTTTCTGCTCGGAAAAGAGCGGCTGGCGGGCGCAGTCGATGTAGGAGTCGAAATAGCCGAAAGCATCGGCATGGCGCAGCTTGCGCATGAAAAAGACGCCTCCGTTGAAGAGGTTTGCCCGGTAGTTCATCAGAAACTCCGAATGCTTGTGCCTGTATTTCAGCTTCACACGTCCTTTCTTGTCGGGCTTGGCATCGAGGGTGTCGAGGCTCTCGAGCACCTGAAACATCTTCCGGGCAAAGACAAAGAGATTGGCCGTATCGTACTTCTGTCTGAGATACAGCTTTTCGTTTCCCTGATCATATTGCATGCGAACGGCATCGAAGAGCGTCAGGTAGATTTTGTCGTTATGCTTGTTGGCAGAGTCGTTGAGCAACTTGCGCATCAATTGCTCAGCCTTGTCGATGTTTTTGCCGCTCTTGATATATGCCTCCGCCTGAGCAATCTCCTTCTTCTGGGCGTTCATCCAAGGCAAAAAAGCTGTCAAGAGAAACAAAAGAACGGTTATACGCTTCATAATTCGTTAGTTTCTGTGGTGCAAAGGTATGAAAAAAGGCGGAATTGTTTCCGCCTTTCTTCATATATTTATAGAGATTTAAGCAATTACATGCCCGAAATGGCCTTGAGCTCCTGGGTGCGGCTGTCGTTGTCGCCGTAGAGGATGTAGTAAATCTGATAGAGCGGATAGGGCCAGTTCACCTTTTCGTGGTCGGGGTCGATGTTCTTACATTTCTCCATGTAAGTCTTGCTCTCCTCGAGCATGCCCTTGAACTTGTCCATGTTCTCGTTGGTCAGACGTCCCATCTTGTCGGCCACCTGATCCTTAAACTCCAGAGCCTTGGAATTGAGGCAGATGCCGATGTTGAAGAGCACCTGAACGAATTCGGGGTCAATGGCGATAGACTTCTTGTAGGAAGCGATGGCATCGTCCCACTTGCGGTCGTTCATCTCGGTCTCACCCTTCAGTGCCCAAACCATCTTGTTGTTGGGGTCGCGGGCAATCTCGTCCTTGATGAACTGCTGGAGCTCAGCCTGATGGCCGGGGCTTCCATAATACTCCATGAGGAGTCCGAAATAGCGCTCATTGGAAGGATTCTGGGCGTGCATCTCCTTGATGGTGTTCAGATATTTCACCGAGTCGGCAGCCGTCTTGGTGTTTTCCTTCAGGCAGAAGATCTTGATTTCCTCGGCGTCCTTGGCCATTTCAGCGTCCTGCATGGCTACATCGGCATACTTCTCGGCAGCCTTATAGTCCTTGTTCTGATAGGCAGCCAGGGCAGCATAGTAGGACACCTGTCCGAAATACTGGTCCTTGCTGAAGTCAACGTTTTCGAAGAGCGAGCTGCCCTTCGAGTCGCTATACATGGAGAACACTTCAAAAGCCCTCTTCAAGTTGTGGCTGTTGTAGGCGTCGAGGCCCACGTTGATGAGCTGTGTGCGCACAGCCTGCAGGCGGTCGCTGTTAGACTTGCGGAACTTAGGCTTCACCTTGCCTTTGGCATTGGGCAGCTGGTCATACTTCTCGCATTCAAATCCATACTTGAGAGCCTGAATCAGCGCGTTGTTGTAGCCAACGGTGTCGTAGGGTTCCTGCTTGCCGGAAATCTTGTTAGTGGCAATCTGCTGATCGATATCTGATACTTTCGAAAGTGCCAGATCAACCACCTTGTTGTAGACCTTTGCCTTGTCCTCGTTGTTGAGTCCGCTGAGGGCAGGCTGAATGAGCGTCAAAGCCTCGTCGGCACTCTTAGCGCCGAGAATTTGCTTCACTACGTCCTGTGCAAAGGCTGTAGAAGTGGCGAAGGCCACAACAGCCATCATCATGATTTTTTTCATAAGCTTTTTTATTTAAAAATAGGTTATTAGTTATTCTTCATCTATATCAACGATGGGCTCAATGTCCACGTTGTCGTCGATGACTTCATCTGTTTCGGCTTCAGCCGGCTCGCCGAGGGTGTCCTTGCGTATTTCGTCGGCCTTCTTTTGCCATTGCGCACGGCTCTCCTCCTCAACGGTGGCCTCCAGTTCCGAGCTCATCACCTTGCACACGCTGGCAATGACGTCGTTCTTCTTGGTCAGGTTGATGAGTCGCACGCCCTGGGTGGCGCGTCCCATGACGCGGCAGTCGGCCACGCTCAGGCGGATGGCAATGCCGCTCTTGTTGATGATCATGAGGTCGTTCAGGTCGGTCACCACCTTGATGGCCACCAGCCGGCCGGTCTTCTCGGTGATGTTGAGCGTCTTCACGCCCTTGGCTCCGCGGTTGGTCTTGCGATAGTCCTCCACGCTTGAGCGCTTGCCGTATCCGTTTTCGCTCACCACCATGATATTCTCCTCTTCAGGCTTATTGACAACGACCATGCCTACCACGGCGTCGTCGCCTCCGTCGAGTCGCATGCCGATCACACCGGTGGCCGTGCGTCCCATGGTGCGCACGGCGTGCTCGTTGAATCGCACGGCGCGTCCGTTGCGGTTGGCCATGATGAGTTCGTTCTCGCCGTTTGTCAGCCTTACGTCAACCACTTCGTCGCCTTCGAGAATGTTGATGGCATTCACGCCGTTGGCTCTCGGCCGGCTATAGGCCTCGAGACAGGTTTTCTTCACGATGCCGTTCTTCGTGGCAAACACCACGTAGTGGCTATTGATGAACTCCTGGTCGGCCAGTCCCTGTCCGCGCAGCCTCAAGATGTTGTTCACCGAGTCGTCGCTCTCAATGTTGAGCATGTTCTGAATGGCGCGTCCCTTTGAGTTCTTGTCGCCCTCGGGAATTTCGTAGCACTTCAGCCAGTAGCAACGGCCCTTGCGGGTGAAGAAGAGCATCGTCTGGTGCATGGTAGCGGGATAGATGAACTCGGTGAAGTCCTGGTCGCGTGTCTTGGCGGCCTTGGCCCCTACTCCACCTCGTGCCTGCTCGCGGAATTCGCTCAGCGGCGTGCGCTTGATGTAGCCCAGATGGCTCACGGTGATCACCACGGGGTCGTTGGGATAGAAGTCCTCGGGATTGAACTCCTCGCTGGAATACTTGATTTCCGTGCGGCGCTCGTCGCCATATTTCTCCTTCACCTCCTGCAGTTCGTCCTTCATCACCTGCTTGCAGCGCTCGGGGTTGTCGAGAATCTCCTGCAGGTCGGCAATCAGCTTCATCAAGTCGTCGTATTCCTGATGCAGCTGGTCTACGCGCAGGCCGGTGAGCTGCGAGAGGCGCATGTCTACGATGGCCTTCGACTGCAGCTCGTCCAACTCGAAGCGTGCCTCGAGGTTGCGCTGGGCATCGGTGGGCGTCTTCGAATTGCGAATGATGTGCACCACCTCGTCGATGTTGTTCACTGCGATGATGAGTCCTTCCAGAATGTGGGCTCTCTCCTGTGCTTTCTTCAGGTCGTAGCGAGTGCGCCGAATGGTCACTTCATGCCTGTGCTCCACGAAATATTTCACGCATTCCTTCAGCGTGAGCAGGCGCGGACGTCCCTTTACCAGAGCGATGCAATTCACTGAGAATGAGCTTTGCAGGGCCGTCATCTTGAAGAGTTTGTTCAGTATGACGTTGGCGTTGGCGTCCTTCTTCACGTCGATCACGATGCGCATGCCCTGCCGGCCGCTCTCGTCGTTGGCATTGGTGATGCCCTCGAGTTTTCCTTCCTTCACCAGGTCGGCTATATATTCAATGAGCTGGGCCTTGTTCACGCCGTAAGGAATCTCCGTCACCACAATCTTGTCGTGGTTCTCGTCGCTTTCAATCTCGGCCTTGGCGCGCATCACGATGCGCCCGCGTCCCGTCTCATAGGCATCTTTCACGCCTTGTATACCATATATATATGCCCCTGTGGGGAAGTCGGGAGCCTTGATGTAGCGCATCAGCCCGTCGGTGTCGATGTCGGGATTGTCGATATAGGCGCAGCAACCGTCAATCACCTCACCCAGATTGTGGGTGGGGATGTTGGTGGCCATACCCACGGCGATGCCGTTGCCGCCGTTCACCAGCAGGTTGGGCACCTTGGTAGGCATCACGGTGGGCTCCTGGAGCGAGTCGTCGAAGTTATTGGTCATGTCCACGGTGTCCTTCTCCAGGTCGTCCATGATGTGTTCGCCCATCTTGGAGAGTCGGCACTCGGTGTAACGCATGGCGGCAGCTGAGTCGCCGTCTACGCTTCCGAAGTTGCCCTGCCCGTCAACGAGCGTGTAGCGCATGTTCCAGTCTTGCGCCATGCGTACCAGAGCGCCATAGACGCTCGAGTCGCCATGGGGGTGATACTTACCCAGCACTTCGCCCACCACGCGGGCACATTTCTTATAAGGCTTGTCACTCGTATTACCGATGCCGGCCATTCCATAGAGGATGCGACGGTGAACAGGCTTAAAACCGTCACGCACATCGGGCAGGGCACGAGCCACAATCACCGACATACTGTAGTCGATGTAGCTTGACTTCATCTCCTCCTCGATGTTGATCTTGATGATTCTGTCATTGTCGACGGTTTGCATGCCGTCGAAAGTCTGATTTTCGTCCATTTAAATTCTTATAGGTTGTTTCTGTTAAATTCCTTTAAATTCGCTTCTAAGGCCGTTTCCTTTCGCGCTGACGCGATTTAGGCCTAAAACCATGCAAAGATAAGACATTTCTGCGAAATGAGGAAATAATGCAACAGATTTTTATATTATTCAACAATTCAAAAAGGTTTGAAAAGATTCGGAAACCGCCCTCCGGGAGCATCCCTACCGCCATTCGCGATGCGTTTGCGCAGTGCAGTAAGCCTGATTCAACGTAAGTCCCGCCGACAGAAAAGTGCTGAAAGAGCTGTGGGAGTGGAAAGCCTTTCAGTACAAGCCCCTGAATAAAGGCTTCTCCCCGCCGCGAAAAAACCGGCGGAGCGGCAAGATAAAAGTAAAATCACGCCGTGATTCCATGGAATCACGGCGTGATTTTATGGAATCGTGACGTGATTCCATGGAATCGTGTCGTGATTTTAGTTTTTGCAGCCCGCTCGCTGACTTTATTTGCGCCTCTGGAAAAGGTTTTCCTGACTTGGCCCCTTTCTTTTCCGTGGGAATCTTCTGAAGGCTCGTCAGCGCCATCACACCGAACGGATTAAGCCGTACGTGCGTTTTATATGATGCGCATGATGGCATATATGGGTATGTACGTCCCGTGAATGGCATATACGTGTGTACGAATCGTGACATAGCATGATGGATTCTTACCATGGCTTGTTGATACGCTTGTTTGATAGACAGTATGCCCGCTTTTGTTTTGGCACGGATTTTGTTTTATGACAATAATTGTGTAACTTTGCACCCGGAAGTTCACGCGTTTTTATGAACATCTCATTAATATTAATAAAGAAAGGAAGAAACAACAAGTATGGCTAATCAGTTTTCACCAAGGGTTTCGCAGGTTCTCGCCTTCAGCCGCGAAGAAGCTGCCCGACTCGCGAGCCGCTCTGTGGGGCCCGAGCATCTGCTGCTCGGACTGCTGCGTGAGAAAGACGGCCCCGTGAGAGACCTGTTCCTGAAATTTGATTTAAATCTGCAAGCTGTGAAGTGGGACTTGGAGCAGAAGGTGCGCGAGGACGACTTCACGCGACCCATCAACACCCACGAACTGGTGCTCAACGAAAAGGCCAGCAACATTCTGAAACTGGCTGTGCTTGAGGCACGTATACAAAGAACTCAAACCGTAGACGTACAACATCTGCTGCTCGCCATTCTGCACGATCAGGTGAACAACGGAGCTAAACAAGTATTGGAAACCAACAACATGAATTACGAAGACACTTTGGCATATCTGCAAACGGCAACAAGCCCCACGACCAACGGTCTGGGACTGCCCGACGAAGAGGAGGACGACGAACTGCAAGACGCACGCGGCAGCTCGGCAGCCAACGGCAATCAGAGACAAAACCGCGGCGCGGCCACTCAGACGGCCCAACGCGGCGGAAACTCCAAGACGCCCGTGCTCGACAACTTCGGCACCGACCTCACCAAGGCCGCTGCCGACGGCAAGCTCGACCCCTGCGTGGGGCGTGAACGCGAAATTCAGCGCGTCACCGAGATTCTGTGCCGACGGAAGAAAAACAATCCTATATTAATAGGTGAGCCGGGTGTGGGAAAGAGCGCCATCGTGGAGGGCCTGGCACAGCTCATCGTGAAGCATCGCACGAGCCCCGTGCTCTTCAACAAGCGCGTCGTGACGCTCGACATGACGGGCGTCGTGGCAGGAACGAAGTATCGCGGACAGTTTGAGGAGCGCATCAAGGCCCTCATCAACGAATTGGAGAACAATCCCGACGTGATTATCTTCATCGACGAGATACACACCATGATCGGCGCTGGGTCTACTCCCGGCAGCATGGACGCAGCCAACATCCTGAAGCCGGCTCTGGCCAGAGGCACCATACAGTGCATCGGCGCCACCACGCTCGACGAATACCGCAACTCCATCGAGAAAGACGGAGCGCTGGAACGCCGATTCCAGAAGGTGCTCGTGGAACCCACAACGGCCGAAGAGACGCTGCAGATTCTGCACAACGTGAAGGATCGCTACGAAGCCCACCACCACGTGAGCTATACCGACGAAGCCATTTTGGCATGTGTCAAATTGACAGAACGATATGTCACCGACCGCTTCTTCCCCGACAAGGCCATCGACGCGCTCGACGAGGTGGGCTCGCGCGTACACCTGCAACACGCCGAAGTGCCCGATGAAATCATTGAAAAAGAGAAGGAAATAGCCCAGACAAAGGACAAGAAACAGGCCGCCGTGCGCAATCAGAACTTCGAACTGGCAGCCGGATACCGCGACTTGCAGGCCAAGCTGGAGAACGAACTGGCCCAACTGCAGAAGAGCTGGGAGAAAGGCGACAGCGGCAACCGCGAAACCGTCACGGAGATGGAGGTGGCCAATGTGGTGTCGATCATGACGGGAGTGCCCGTGCAGCGCATCGCCGAGGCCGAAGGCGTGCAGCTGAAGCACATGGGACAAGCGCTCAAAGGAAGCGTCATCGGACAAGACCGCGCCATCGACAAGGTGGTGAAGGCCATACAGCGCAACCGCGTGGGACTGAAAGACCCCAACCACCCCATCGGCGTATTCATGTTCCTTGGACCTACGGGCGTGGGAAAGACCTATCTGGCCAAGAAACTGGCCGAGAGCATGTTTGGCAGCGAAGACGCTCTCATCCGAATAGACATGAGCGAATATACCGAGAGCTTCAACGTTTCGCGACTCGTGGGAGCGCCTCCGGGATACGTGGGCTACGAAGAGGGCGGACAACTCACGGAGAAAGTGCGCCGCAAGCCCTATAGCATCGTATTGCTCGACGAGATAGAGAAAGCCCACGGCAACGTGTTCAACCTGCTCCTGCAAGTGCTCGACGAAGGAAGGCTGACCGATGGCAACGGGCGACTCATCGACTTCCGCAACACCGTGATCATCATGACCTCCAACGCCGGAACACGACAGCTCAAGGAGTTCGGGCGCGGAGTGGGATTCACTGCCGGAGGAACCATGGGTCTCAGCATCGACGACAAGGACAAGGAGTATGCACGGAGCATCATTCAGAAGAGCCTGAGCAGGCAGTTCTCGCCCGAATTTCTCAACCGACTCGATGAAATCGTCACTTTCGACCAGCTCGACATCGAGGCCATCAAGCAAATCATCGACATTGAGCTGCGCGGACTCTTCAAGCGGGTCAACGACATGGGCTATGAGATGAACATCAGCAGCGAGGCCAAAGAGTTTGTGGCCACCAAGGGCTACGACGTGCAGTTTGGAGCCCGCCCGCTGAAGCGTTCCATCCAGAACTACATAGAAGACGGCGTATGCGAAATGCTTCTCGGAGGAGAGCTCAAGCCCGGCGACACCATCGTCATCGACAAGAAAGCCGACGAGGAGAAGCTGACATTCAGCACTGCTGCCAAGACAGAATAAGGAAAGGAACTCTAATTCTACGACAAATACTCCAGACGGACGATGCCACGGGTGTCGTCCGTTATTTTTGCCTTCTCGCTGATGCGCCGGCCGACAACCCAGAGAATCTGGCCCGCAGCATCGGCAACCACCAACTGACGGCGCTTCTCAAAGAGCGACATCTTGCAGTCGGTCATGAAGTCGCTGAGCAGCTTGCTGCCATGCAGGCCAAAGGGCGAGAAGCGGTCGCCTGTTTCGGGCGTACGCACAGTCAGGGGGAACGTCAACTTGGAAGCATCCAGGAATGCCACGTCGCAGGATCGGGGCAAACAGAAATCAGCGGTTTTATCGATTCGGCTGACGCGAAAACGCCGGTTCTCGCTCAGCACATACGTTCCCGCTTCGGGAATAATGAGCGGTTTCATCGGCTGGCCTTTGGGCTCCACAATCAAGTTGCCCCGATGAAACACCAACTGATGGGTAGGAGAATAGAATGCCCTGCCCGACTCGGCATCGAGATTCCCGGCAATTTGCTCTATTTGAGTGGCCGTGAAACCGTAATCCTTGAGCTGATAATAAAGGGAGAGTTGGGGAGAAGGCTGCTTTTTCAATTCAGAGATGGAGAGAACAGGCTGCCGCTTCATCATGCTTTCCACCGTCTTCTCCACTTCAACCAAACGTGAGGCCATCACTGATATATTGTTGGAAGCCAACGGGTTGATGTCTTCCAGCAACGGAATGACGTGAAGCCTTATTTTGTTTCTCGTCACGTCGTCTTTCAGATTGCTGCTATCAGTGACGAACTGCTGCCCGCGCGCTTCGAGCCAAGCCACGATTTCCTTTCTCGACACACACAGCAGCGGGCGCACAATGCGCCCGTTTTTCGGTCGCATGCCGGTCAGGCCATGCAGGCCCGTGCCCCGTATCATGTTCATGAGCACGGTCTCCACCTGGTCGTCGCGATGATGGGCCACACAAATGGCAGCGGCACCTACGTCGGAGCGCAGCTGCTCAAAATAGCCATAGCGCAGTTGGCGCGCTGCCAGTTCAATGCTCACCTTGTGGAGGGTGGCATACTGGCGCGTGTCGAAATGAACCAGGTGCAAAGGGATGGCTTCGCGATGGCAGAGGGAGATGCAGAACTGCTCATCGCGGTCGGACTCTTCGCCTCGAAGCCGAAAGTTGCAATGAACGGCCTCCACATCGTAATCGAGCTGGCGGAGAAGAAGGAGCAGCGCCACGCTATCGGCACCGCCAGAAAGGGCAACGAGAATTTTTTCCCCATGGGAAAGGAGCTGATGTTGCTCGATGAAACCAACGATTTTCTTCTCCATAGCGTCTTGAACGAACTATTCAACGTAGAGCACAAGTCCCTTGAGATACTCACCCTCAGGATGATAGATGTTGATGGGATGGTCGGCAGGCTGATGAAGCTGATGCAGAATGCGCACACGCCGCCCGCTCTGTGCGGCAGCGGTGAACACGGCATTGCGGAAATGATCCTTTGTCACCACCTGAGAGCAACTGAAAGTGAAAAGGATTCCGCCGTGGCGAATGCGCTCGAAAGCCTTCACGTTGAGCCGGGTATAGCCTTTCAGCGCATTGTGAAGGGCGGCGCGATGCTTGGCAAAAGCAGGCGGGTCGAGAATAATCAGGTCGTATTTGTCGTCGGCGGCATCGAGAAACTTAAAGGCATCTTCGCAAAAAGCCTGATGGCGAGCGTCGCCCGGGAAATTGAGCTCCACATTCTGATTGGTCAGCTGTATTGCCTTGGCGCTGCTGTCAACCGAATGGACCAGGCTTGCTCCACCCCGCATGGCGTAGAAAGAAAAGCCGCCCGTATAGCAGAACATGTTGAGCACGCTACGGCCTTTGGCATAATGCTCCAGCAGGCTGCGGTTCTCGCGCTGGTCGACAAAGAATCCCGTTTTCTGCCCTCTGAGCCAGTCTACACGAAACTTCAACCCGTTTTCGAGGGCAATATTGTCGTCGCTGCCGCCATAGATGAATCCGTTTTCCTGTTGCAGGTCGGCCTTATAAGGCAAGGTGGTTTCGCTCTTGTAGTACACATTCTCTATTCGGCTGCCCATCACCTTGACCAACTGGCGGGCAATCTCCATGCGGCAGACGTGCATGCCCACGCTATGAGCCTGCATGACGGCCGTCTTGCCATAACAATCGATGACCAATCCTGGCAGATGGTCGCCTTCGCCATGCACAAGCCTGTAGGTATTGTTGAGGGGATTGTCGGCAATGCCTACTGACACCCGCATCTGAAGAGCCTCGCTGAGAAGTCGCTGCCAGAAGGAGTCGTCGATTGCTTCGTCATGGAAAGACAACACCCTGACGGCAATAGACCCCACCTGATAATGTCCTATTGCGATGAAATCACCGTTTTCTGAGAGCACTCTCACCAGTTCTCCTTCTTCTATATCATCATCCATTCGCTTAATGGCACCGGAGAACACCCAGGGATGGAAGCGCTTGAGGCTCTCTTCCTTGCCCCGTTTCAGATAGATATTTTTATACATTCAGATTTATGACGTTTAGATGTTTGGTTACGTTG
>CAMOPD010000035.1 GCA_946622085.1 uncultured Prevotellaceae bacterium
TACGACGAGTTTGAGCGGCTGCTCTTCGGCTCCCATCCCCTGGGCCACAACATCCTGGGCCAGGCATCGCAGCTGCGCACCTATACCACGGCCGATGCCCAGCGCTTCACCGCGCGCCACTATTGCCCGCACAACATGATTTTCTTCATCGATGGCGACATTCGCTTTGGGCAACTTGTGAAGATGCTGCAAAGGAATATGGATGGTGGGGACGAGGGTGCGAGATGTGCTTCAAGCGCTCAAGACATTTCTCTCTCCTCTAAAAATCTCTGTACCCCCGAAAATATACCCTCTACTCCGCCACCTCCTGTCACCATACTCGAAAAACACACTCATCAGGCCCATGTCATGATGGGCTGCCGTGCCTATGAGCATCGGCATCCGCGCCGCATGGCGCTCTTCCTGCTCAACAATATGCTGGGCGGTCCGGGCATGAACGCCCGGCTGAACCTCTCGCTACGCGAGCACCATGGGCTGGTATACACCGTGGAGAGCACCATGGTGAGCTATTCCGACCAGGGCCTTTGGTGCACCTATTTCGGCTGCGACCCCCACGACGTCGACCGTTGCCGGCAACTGGTGAGCCGCGAGCTGCAGCGCTTCGTTCAGCAGCCTCTCACGCCGCGCCAGCTCTCTGCTGCCAAGAAGCAGCTCAAGGGGCAGATAGGCATTGCCTGCGAAAACCGCGAGCAGTTTGCCCTCGACTTCGGCAAGAGTTTCCTCACCCACGGTTGGGAGCGCGATGTGGAGACGCTGTTCGCCCGCATCGACGCTGTGACGGCCGACGACATACAGCAAGTGGCCCAGGAGCTGTTTGCTCCCGAGCGGCTGTCCACTCTCATCATTCGCTGACGCCCTTCCGCCCTTCAGCCTGAAAGGCCCGCTTGTCTCCCTCTTTCCTCTTTCGGAAAGGGGGATTGTTTTTTCTGAAAAATCCTGACAAAACTCCACGAGCCTTCAAGGCGTCTTGTAGAGAGCTACGTGCTCACGAGGCGTAAATGGCGTGCTTACGGGGCGTGAGTGGCGTGCTTACTACCCGTGAGTGGCGTTCTTACTCGCACTGCTGATTTTCAGCAAGTTGCGGAAGCAGGAAAAAGATTCTGAAAAAACTTTACAAAAGGCGTCCTTCTGCGCCTTGTTTTCGCTCATCGTTTCTTGGTGCTGCATTCGGGGCAGATGCCCTTCACCACGAAGTTGGCCGTGCGCATGCGGTAGCCGTCGGGCAGGTCGACGAGGGGGATGGGCGTGTTGTCGATGCAGAACGTGCGGTTGCACTGCTCGCAGAAGAAGTGCACGTGCATGTCCTCGTCGGTGTGAGGGCTGTGGCTATGGCAAATTTCATAGCGCACGCCTTCGCTGCCGTCCTCAATGACGTGCACGAGATGATGCTCCTTGAAGGTGGTCAAGGCGCGGAAAACGTTGGATTTGTCGACGGTGAGAATGCGGTATTCCAGTTCGCTGAGCGACATGGGGCGTGCCGATGCTGCCAGTGTCTTCAGCACCAATATGCGGTTGGCCGTGGGTTTCACGCCGTGCTGCTCCAGCATCTCGCTGCAATGTTTCTCGTCCATCGTGTGAAAAAGACTTGGGGGAATGGCAATGACTGAAAAGACACAAAGCGACGGCCATTGCTGTGAAGGCTCGTCGTCTTTGTGTCTTTGTGTTCTTGAACGGTTGGTCAGACGGCGCTGAAGCCTTTGGTGCTGATGGTGCGGATGACGTCCTTGATGCCCATTTCCTCATAGCCGGCGGCTTTCTGGGCGTCGCGTGTGCGCTGCAGTGAGGCCTCCTCCTCGTCGGAATTGGAGTAACGGAAGAACTTCTCTTTGCCTTCGGCAATCATCCAGCCAATCAATGCCACCACCACCAGGGCGGCCAAACCAATAAGTGCTGTCATAATGATAAGATGTTTATAGGGTATGAATATGCATGCAAAGATAGTGCAACTTGCCAAAAACTCCAAACAAAAACCGCAAAAACGTTGCTGAAAAGGCAGAAAAAGCTTATTTTTGCACATAGAAAATATCGGCAGTCATGTTCAATTGGTTTGACAACAAAAGGGAGCGCAAGGAAGTGGCCTTGGTGCTTTCCACGGGCGGCGCCCGTGGGCTGGCCCACATTGGCGGCATTGACGAGCTGCAGGCCCAGGGCTACCACATACATTCCGTGGCGGGCACGTCGATGGGTGCGCTGGTGGGTGGTATGTTTGCCGCCGGGCGGCTCAACGACTTCCGCGAGTGGATGGAGACCGTAGACCGGAAGAAGATTTTCCAGCTCGTCGACTTCTCCATCAGCCTGAACCATCTGGTGAAGGGCGACCGCATCATCCAGGCCATGAAGGACGTGGTGCCCGACGTGAACATCGAGGACCTGCCCATTCCCTATTGCGCCATTGCCACCGATGCCATCAGCGGCACGGAAGTGGTGTTCAGCCGCGGGAGCCTCTACGAGGCCATACGCGCCTCCATCTCCCTGCCCCTTTTCTTCAATCCTGTGCGCCAGGGCGACCGTGTGCTCATCGATGGCGGGCTGGTCAATCCGCTGCCCCTCAACCGCGTGAAGCGCGTGAAGGGCGACCTCCTCGTGGCCATCAATGTCAGCGGCCACGACTATCGCGGGCAGGTGGAGCTGCGCCGCATCATCAAGGAGCAGCAGAGCGAGCGCTCCAAAGTGCTGTCGCTGCTCAACCGCATCATGCCCGACGATGCCGATATGAACTACTACACGCTGCTCAACCGCAGCATCTCGATCATGATCAACCGCAATGCGCAGCAAGCCATGAAAATCACTCCACCCGACATCCTGGTGGACATTCCCATGAACCGTTATTCCACCTTCGATTTCGACAAGATGGAGCGCATCTCGGCCATAGGGCGCAACAAGACGCATGCTGCCATAGAGAAATTCCTCGCGGCGCACAGTTGAACGCGGCTACTATCTTAATTATTCAATCATAAATACTTTTTTGATTATGGCTTATCAAGAAACAACGACAACAGGCTACGGCCAGCGAGTGGGCAACTCCTTCCGTGGCATCTTGCCGGGGCTGCTGCTGTTCCTTGCCGGAACGGCCCTGCTCTGGTGGAACGAGGGACGTGCGGTGAAAACCGACAAAATGCTGAAAGAGGCTGAAGGAGTCACCGTGAAGATGGAAAGCATCGACCGCGTTGACCCGCAGTTCGACGGCAAACTGGTCTATGCCACGGGCCTGGCCACCACGGCCGACTCGCTCATCGACAGCGATTTCGGCATCGGGGCCAAGGCTATCAAGATGAAACGAAAGGTGGAGTATTATCAGTGGGTGGAGCACCAGAGCAGCCAGAGCCGCGACAAACTGGGCGGCAAGCAGGAAACCGTGACCACCTATACCTACGAACGGCGGTGGACACCGTCGCCCGTGGAGTCGGCCCGATTCCGCGATCCCGCCTACCAGCAGAAGAACTACGTGCTGAAGACCGTGGAAGAGCAAAGCCTGCGCGCAGAAAGCGTCAGTTTCGGAGCCTACACGCTCAACGACTCTCAGGTGAATGCCATCTGGGGCGACGTGCCCGTGGAACTGCAGATTGACGAGAAGCGGCTCGGCGACTGGGACAAGGAAGTGGGCAAGGCCTACGAGCGCCGCCACCCCAGGACCGTGGCCAAAGCGCCCGTCAAGGTGGTGGAAGTGCCCGACACGGCAGCTGCCGACACGCTGCCCCCCGACGCTCCCAACAAGGTGGATCTGGAATATGTGCACGTGAACGGCAACGTGGTCTACTATGGACTCACTCCGGGAAGCCCGGAAGTGGGCGACGTGCGCGTGACCTTCAATAAGGTGATGCCAGGGCAGGTGACCATCATTGCCAAGGCCAGCGGCAACACCTTCACTTCATTCAAGGCCAAGAACGGCAAGACCTTCTCTACCCTGCAGATGGGCCAGCGCGATCTTGACGAGATTTACGAGGGCGAGCATCAGGGCAACAGCATCTTCCTCTGGATTCTGCGCATCGTGGGCATACTGATGGTCATCAGCGGACTGAAGGGCATCTTCGGAATCATCGCCATGCTGCTCAAGGTGATTCCCTTCCTGTCCAACATTGTCGGATGGGGAGTCAATCTGGTGTGCTCGGTATTGGGCTTCGTGTGGTCGCTGCTCATCATTGCCATTGCCTGGCTGTTCTATCGGCCGCTCATAGGCGTCGGCCTGTTGGCGGTGGCCGGGGCCATCACGTGGTTCTTCGTTTCGCGCGGAAAGGGCAAGAAGGCATGAAGAAGCATTTAGTCATTTGTGCTTGTGCCGTGGCGTTGCTGTGTAGTTGCCAGCAGGCCAACCGCCATGCTGCAGCCTCAGCCCCTGCCGAGGAGCCCGCCATCGCTACCGACAGTGTGAAGGGCAGCCCGCAGCCTACAACCAGCGAAGTGGAGCAGCGAGTGAAGACTATCTATGACGACGTGGCCCGCACCTATGGCAACGACGTGATGCCCAACCAGCTGAAAGACCTCGCTCCGCTCTACTGCTCCAGGGACTGGAACCAGACGGTGGCCGCCGTAAACGAAGCCGACAAGGACGATGAAATCGGCTTTTTTGAGGCCGACTATTGGATTATGGGCCAAGACTATCAGGACATCAGTGCCGACAATATCCTGGTGGAGAGTCTGCACGACAAGGAGGCCACTGCAACGCTCAGCCTGCACAATAGCGGCAACACCACGAGGGTGAAACTGATGCTCGTGTTGGAAGACGGCCAATGGATGATTGACGATTTCATTGACCTTGACCACGATTCCGACTGGAAGCAGGAAATGAAGGAATATATTGCTGACAAATAACGAAACGGGGGGAAGAACAATCGCTCTTCCCCCCGTTCCGTTTTACTATCTTCTCTCCGAAATCACCAGCTTTTTGCCTCCTCGCACATAGATTCCCGGGGGAAGATTGTCGACCGACGTGCCGCAGTGGGTGCCGTCGAGCCGATAGACGTTCTGTTTGCCACGGCCATCCGTCCCGTCTACTTCGGCAATGGCCGTTGAGCTGGGGTCTTGAACGGTGACGTCGTCGAGGAAGAAACGGCCCGTACTGGCGAAGGTCAGCGTGGTTTCGCCCTCGCCCTCGATGGTGGTGCGCACGATGTTCCAGTCGCCGGTGAACATCCTTAGGGGCGATATGCTGATGTTGTTCGTGCCGTTCTGGAAGACGTAGAGCAACTCAGATTCGCCCTCCCATGGCGCGCATCTGAAGGCCAAGGGGGCAGAGCCGTTCAGGGTGAAGGGCGGCGTGGTGACCATCGTGTTGTTGCCCTGGCGGCCGAAGAGTGCGCAGTGGCTGCCGCCGTAGAGCCAGTCGCCCTGCCAGCCGTCGTTGTCGGCCGCGAAGGTGGCTTGTCCCACGTAGTCACCTTTCCACTTCTCGTCGTTGCCTCCGCTGCCGTTGCAGCGGTCGAACGATTCGTAGAAGAGAGCCCCCGCGTGGTTGATGCCTTCCTCTTCCCACATCTCGTGTCGCCCTGCGCTCTCGTTTCTGAAGTTAAACGATACGGTGCCGTCGGCGTTGAGCGTGATGTCGGTGATGGGTTTGTTCATCAGGTAGCTGCCGTCGGAGTTTCTGTGATAGAGCATGGCGTAGGGTTGCGAGTAGTTGGTCAGGCTGTTGTTGCCGTGTTGCGGATAGGAGTCGCCGTCTTCGTTATACATGGCGAGATAGGAGGAGATGGGGGTGCAGCGCTGGTGGTCGTTGTAGAAGGGGTGGGTGGTGGAGTTCACGGCATTGTTTTTCCATATCCGCTCGTCGAAGTCCACGTGCACGATGAGCAGTCCTCTGCCCGGCAGGCCTTGGTCCCATCCCGTGAGCTGCCGGTTCTCCAGCAGATAGTATTCGTTGCGGTGCCCGTCATTATAGATGATGTAGCTGTTGCCCCCTTCGCTCAGTGCCTTCATGTTGCTGACGGTGGTGTTGCGGCTGAGCTCAATGGGCTGTTTCCATCCGGCATACATGCGCTCGTAGCTGGTGTATCCGGCGGGGCAGAATCCCATGCCGTTGTAGCTGCCGTGGGCCATGAGGTCCCAGAATCCCATGCCGTAGTTAGAGCCGGCGGTGTCGTACATGTCGGGCAGCCCCAGGCAGTGGCTGAATTCGTGGCAGGCCGTCCCGATGCCGTCGATGCGCCCCCGGCGCTGCATTTCGGCGCTGCACGCATAGGTGTCAATGGTCATGCCTTGTATGGATAGTGTCTGGCCGTAGTCGTTCTCGCTAAGGCTCCATTCGTGGGGCCACACGGTGTCGCTGCCTCCGCCGTTGTTCTGTCCGCGCCCGGCGTAGATGATGAACACCTGTTCCACCTCGCCGTCGCCGTCCCAGTCATAGCGGCTGAAGTCCACCTCATTCTCAATGGCGCGACAGGCCTCCACCACCATCTCTCCCGGGCGGCCGTCCTCGCCCGTGGCGGGGTCGTCGGCGCCATAGTAGGCATATCCGTTGGAGAGGGGTATGGGGCCTACGACGTCGAATGTGAGTTCGAATTGTCCGTTGCTCTGCTCAAGGAAGTAGTCGCGAATGCTGCCTTCGAAGCCCAGGTCGCTCTTGAATCCGCGCTCGTTGGCTATCTGGTCGTAGAGGTCCGGTGTGTGCTCCTCCTCGAAGGACTGGTCGCCGAACTCCACCAGGATGATGAGGCCGCGGCGCTGGCCCAGGTAGGGCTCGTGCTGGCCGCCGATGGTGGTCTTGCGCCGTGCCGCCCGCCGACGGTTGGCTGTGAGCATGCGTCGGGCCTGCCGCTGCCTGATGGTCTCCTGGCTCACCTCGACGAAGGTGCCGCCATCTTCGCAAAACAGCCGCCCGTCGTCGGCCTGCCAGTAGTGGGCATATTCGTCGCCGCGCAGCTCGACGCGCACTTCGGTTCCGTCGGCGGTGCGTATGGTCTGCCACAGTCCTGGCTGGGCAGGAATGGCCATTGCGGCAGTAGCGGCGGCGAGCATGGCCATGAGCAAGAATATTATTGCCTGTTTCATTTTCTGATGGGGGGTGGTTGCTATTTAGACTTTCTGTCGGCAAATATACTGTTTTTCTGTTGAATTTTGGCTCTTTCGCTTCCGAAGTCTTTTTTAGCGTCATCAGGCGTTAACGTTTATTGGCAAAACGCATCCTAATTAATGGGGAGAAACGCTGTGTTTGTTAAGGTTCTTTAATATTTTCGCTATCTTCCCACATTTTTCTTCTTTCTTTACACTTTCCATTCTTTTTCTTTCTATATTTGCCCGAGTTCAACTTCTAAACCTATGTTTAAAGAGAGATTAAAGGCTTTTTGTGATGCTTTCAGCTACAGGCAGAAAGTGGCTATATGGGTCTTCCTTGGCGTCGTTGTGGGCCTGGGAGGACTTTTTATGTATTTGCTGCGCTTTCACACCTATCTGGCCGACGATTCGGCAGCCTGTGTGAATTGCCACATCATGTCGCCCTACTATGCCACGTGGTCGCATTCTTCCCACGGGCGCGATGCCACGTGCAACGACTGTCATGTGCCGCATGAGAATATAGCTAAGAAGTATCTTTTCAAAGGCATGGACGGCATGAAGCATGTGGCTTATTTTGTCACCCATTCCGAGCGGCAGGCCATCATGGCAGAAGACGCCTCGGCCGAGGTCATCATGAACAATTGCATACGTTGCCACACGCAGCTGAACCAGGAGCTGGTGAAGACAGGACGCATAGACTATATGATGGCTAAGCGTGGTGAGGGCAAAGCCTGTTGGGACTGTCATCGCAACGTGCCCCATGGCGGCATGAACACGCTGACGTCGGCGCCTGGGGCCGAGACGCAGGTGCCGCTGCCGCCAAGCCCCGTGCCCGAGTGGCTGCAAGGGCTGCTCTCGAAGAAGAACCATTGACGGGAAGGGGAAGGGAGAACAGCCAACCAAACAGGAGACAAAAGTAAAACTTAAAGTAATAATATCATGGCAAAACAACTGAAGAAATGGCAAGGATGGACATTGTTTGCAGGAGCAATGCTCTTCGTGTTTCTGCTCGGCCTGCTCGTGTCGTCGCTCATGGAGCGCCGTGCCGAGGTGGCAAGCGTTTTCAACAATAAACGCACAGAATTCACCGATTCCATCGTGGCCCAAAACGAAAAGTTCAAGGCCGACTATCCGCGCGAATATGAGACGTGGTCGATGACCGAAGACACCTCCTTCGTCTCAAAGTACAACTCATCGCAGGAAGTTGATGTGCTGGCACAACGCCCCGAGATGGTCATTCTCTGGGCGGGCTATGCTTTCTCGCGCCACTACAACACGCCGCGCGGGCATAAGCATGCGCTCGACGACATGCGCAAGATTCTGCGTACGGGCAATCCGGGCATCGATGGCGATGCCGACATGCAGCCGGCCACCTGCTGGACTTGCAAGGGGCCCGACGTGCCGCGCATGATGCGCGAGCTGGGGGTAGGCGAGTTCTATCACAAGCGCTGGAGCGAGCTGGGACCCGAAATCCACAACACCATAGGCTGTTCCGACTGCCACGACGCCCGCACCATGGACCTGAAGCCGGCTCGTCCGGCACTCTATGAGGCTTGGGCCCGGGCAGGAAAAGACGTCAGGAAGGCCAGCCACCAGGAAATGCGCTCGCTGGTGTGCGCGCAGTGCCACACGGAATACTATTTCAACAAGGAGACCGACTATCTGATGTTCCCGCAGGACAAGGGCCTCACTTGCGAGGCAGCCGAAGAATACTACGATTCCATCGGGTTCTACGACTACATCCACCCGCTCTCGAAGACGCCCATACTGAAGGCCCAGCACCCTGGCTACGAGATAGCCCTGCAAGGCATTCACGGGCAGCGCGGAGTGAGCTGTGCCGACTGCCACATGCCCTATAAGCAGGAGGGCGGAGTGAAGTTCACCGACCATCACATCATGTCGCCCTTGGCCAACATCGACCGTACCTGCCAGACCTGTCACCGGCAGTCGGCCGACGTGCTGCGCCAGAATGTGTATGAGCGGCAAGCCAAGTGTACCGAGGTGCGCGACAGGGCAGAGAAGGAGCTGGCCACGGCTCACATAGAGGCTAAGTTCGCCTGGGAGAAAGGTGCCAGCGAGGCCGAAATGAAGCCCATCCAGGCCCTGCTCCGCAAGAGTCAGTGGCGGTGGGACTATGCCATCGCCTCGCATGGAGCCACGTTCCACGCTCCGCAGGAGGTCACCCGTCTGCTCTCCCACAGCGTTGACTATGCTCAGCAGGCGCGGTTGCTGATTTCGAAGGTGCTGGCCAAGCATGGCTTCATTGGCGATGTGCCCATGCCCGACATTTCTACCAAAGCCAAGGCCCAGGCCTACATAGGGCTCGACATGCCCAAGCTGAAGGCGAAGAAGCAGAAGTTCCTCGATACCGTTGTGCCGAAATGGATTTCGGATGCCAAGAAGAACGGCAAGCTGATGGAAATCTGAGGCTTTTGGAGGGGGCAGCAACCTGCATGTTTTGCGGATTCTACGGCAATCTTTCTTGCCGTAAAATCCGCAAAACGTTTACTCCAAATGATAAATATTATTAATGAATGGCAAGTGGTAGGAATTTTATCACTACTTTAGCACATTCTTTTTTTTATTCCTATTCATTTTCGATTATGTGGAAGAAACCCTGGAACCTGAAAGAAGGCTTCGTCATCGGCGGCGGCCTTGTCGCCACGGGCCTGCTGTTGCAAGCCACCATGGGCGGCATCAACTGGCAGCTGTTCTCGTGGCCAGCCAATATGGTGGCGCTGGCGGCGGTGATGGTGCTGGTGGCGGGCATGCATGTGCTGCGCAACAAGGTGTATGCCTTCAGGTTCATGTCAACTTTTTCGGCGGCCATTCCCGCCATGAGCTATGTCGCCCTGCTCACCATCATCATGGGACTCACTCGCCAGCTGGCACCATCGACCGCGGCTGATGCCGGCGAGGGCTCGCTGGTAGGCGTGCTGGGCTTTTCGCGCATGCTCTCCAACTGGGCCTTTGTGCTGGCCTATTTGTGGATGACGGTCATTCTGGGCCTGGAGGTTCTCAAGCAGACTGGCCGCCGCATGTTCTCCTTTTCGTTCTTGTTCCATCTGGGCTTGTTTGTCGTGTTGCTCACGGCCACGCTCGGCAATGCCGACATGCGGCGGCTGAAGATGGTGGTCGGCGGCGACGCTCCCGAGTGGCGAGCCTTAGACGACAATGGGCAGGTGGCAGAACTTCCGCTCGCCATTCAGCTGAAGAAGTTTCAGATAGTAGAGTACATGCCCAAGCTGATGCTCGTCGACAACCTGACGGGCAAGCCTCTTGGCGACGGCAATAACCCCGACATGCTGCAGGTGGAGCTTGACAGCGGTAGCGTGGCCCGAAAGCCTCTGTTCACGGGGCAGCTGGGCGGCTGGACCATCGATTTGCTGGAGTTCATCGACTGCGCCCAGCCCGTAGTCTCTGAAGACACCACTTTCTACCGCGAATGGCAGCAGACGGGCGCAACAACCGCCGTCTTTCTCCGAGCGCGAAATGCGGCCAAGGCCATCGACAAGGCGGGATGGCTTACCAACGGCAGCTATCTCTTCCCCCCGCAGGCGCTCAGCCTGGCCGACGGCGTGAGTCTGGTGATGCCCGAGCGCGAGCCGCAGCGGTTTGTTTCGCGGGTGGAGATACTGACCGAGAGTGGCCGGCACGTGGAGACCGACATCCTGGTGAACAAGCCCTTTGCCATAGAAGGTTGGAAAATCTATCAGCTGAACTACGACACGCAGAAGGGGCGCTGGAGCGACATCAGCATCTTGGAGCTTGTGCGCGATCCGTGGCTGCCCTATGTCTATACAGGCATCATCCTGATGCTGCTGGGAGCCGTGGGCATGTTCATTACGTCAAACCGAAGGAAAAACGTTCAGCCATGACTTGGAGTATCTTTATTTATTTTGCCCTCGCGGCAGTTCTTTTCTGGATTATAGGCGCCTACGCCTCGTGGCGCGGCAAGAGCATGCTGGCCTATTCGGGCACACTTCTGGGCCTGGCAGTCTTCTTCTCGTTCATCGTGGGCATGTGGATATCGCTTGAGCGCCCGCCCCTGCGCACCATGGGCGAGACGCGCCTGTGGTATTCGTTCTTCCTCCCGTTGGCCGGCATCATTGTCTATTCGCGCTGGCGCTACAAGTGGATACTGTCGTTCAGCACGCTGCTGGCCACGGTCTTCATTTGTGTCAACCTCTTCAAGCCCGAGATTCACAACAAGACGCTCATGCCGGCCTTGCAGAGTCCCTGGTTTGCGCCCCACGTCATTGTCTATATGTTTTGCTACGCCCTGTTGGGCGCGGCCGCCGTGATGGCTCTCTATCTGCTACTGAAGCAGAACGGCCGCCACGCCAGCCGGCAGGCCGAGATGGAGATTTGCGACAATCTGGTCTATGTGGGGCTGTCATTCATGACCTTCGGCATGCTCTTTGGGGCCCTTTGGGCCAAGGAGGCCTGGGGCCACTACTGGGCTTGGGACCCCAAGGAGACGTGGGCGGCCATCACGTGGTTTTCCTATCTGGTCTACATCCACTACCGGCTGGCGCGGCCCCACAGTGAGCGCGCCGCCCTGTGCATGCTGCTGGCATGCTTCCTGCTTCTGCAGATGTGCTGGTGGGGCATCAACTACTTGCCTGCGGCCCAGGGAGCCAGTGTGCATACATATAATATTTCATAAAAACGGGCAAAAAAGCAGTGAAACCCGTGGCAATGTGTGAGTATTTTCTTACATTTGCCGTCGGTTTTTAACTTTTAAACGCTTAGAAATTATGAAAAAGAAAGTATTCAGCCTGGCCATTTTAGCCATGTCGGGCACCATGATGCTCAATTCCTGCATCGGTTCCTATGCCCTCTTCAACAAGTTTGTGAGCTGGGAAACCCGCGCCACCAACAGCAAGTTTGTCAACGCCATCATCGGATTCATCATCACGCCGGTGGTCGGCCCCATCTGCCTGCTCGTAGACTCGTTGGTGCTCAACACGATTGAGTTTTGGAGCGGGGAGAATCCCATGGCCTCGAACGTGGGCAAGACGCAGCAGGTGATGGGCCAGGACGGACTCATATATGCCGTGAAAACCTTGAAGAACGGGTATGAAGTGACCCGCCCCAACGGACAGGTAGTTACATTCACCTACAACAAGAAGCAGAATGCCTGGTACATGGAGGCCGAGGGCCAGCAGACGCAGCTCTTCTCCTTCAACCAGGACGGCACCATCACCGCCGCCATCACTCCCGAGAAGAATATCACCGTGACTCCCAATGAGCAGGGTGTCTTTGAAGCACAGATGGCAGCCGGCAACGGCCATTTCTTTGCTGCTCGCTAACAACAACATATTGAGTGACGAGCTACGAGTTCAGAGTGACCAATAGTGATTACTGTGTTGGCGCATGAAAACTATTCATCACTCTGAGTTAGTAACTCGTAGCTCGTCACTCCTTCTTCCGATGAATTCACTCAAGACGCTACTCACCCTCCTGATGGTCATCATGCTTGCACCGGCGGTGCAGGCACAGAACGACCGTCCCGGACGCATCAATCCCGAAGACAGGGCCATCGACATGGACAATCCCACGTTTGTGCCCCTGGTGAAGGTGGGAAAGGTGCTTCAGGGCAAAGACTCCATTCAGTATCTTGAGTTCAACAACGTCTACGTGTATCCTCAGCCCGTATTCAAGAACGAGAAACAGCGGCAGGCCTACAACCGACTGGTGTACAACGTGAAGAAGGTGCTGCCCATAGCCAAGGAGGTGAACCAGATTATACAGGAGACCTATGAATACCTGCAGACGCTGCCCAACAAGCGCGCCAAAGACGAGCACATGAAACTCGTGGAGAAAGGCATCAAGAAGGAATACACACCGCGAATGAAGAAACTTACTTATGCCCAGGGCAAGCTGCTCATCAAACTGGTCTACCGGGAGTGCAACTCCTCGTCCTACCAGCTCATACAGGCTTTCCTCGGCCCCGTGAAGGCCGGCATCTATCAGGCCTTTGCCTGGACCTTCGGCGCTTCGCTCATGAAGGAATACGATGCCGAAGGCACCGACCGGCTCACCGAACGCGTGGTGCTGCTGGTGGAATCGGGACAACTATGAATAGTGATGCGTTCATAATGGCTCACTATTCACTGCACATGATTCATTGCCCCCTCCTCCTCTCCTTCGCTTTATAAATCGTTTTCAAAAAACAGACGAAAAGCTTGCATTCGTCTTGTTTTTTCGTATCTTTGCAATCGGAACAGTCAAAAAAACACAATAGTAAGCAAAATGAGAAAAGTAATCGGAATAGGCGAAACCGTGCTCGACATCATCTTCAAGAACGGTCAGCCCATTGGCGCCGTGCCAGGCGGCTCGGTGTTCAATGGTGTCATCTCGTTGGGGCGTGCCGGTGTGCCCGCAGCGTTCATCAGCGAGGCCGGCAACGACCGTGTGGGCGACCACATCATCAGCTTCATGCGCGAGAACGGAGTGAATGCCGACAACGTGGGCAAGTTTCCCGACTCCAAGTCGCCCATCTCGCTGGCATTCCTCGATGCCGACGGCAATGCCGACTATCTGTTCTACAAGGATCATCCCCACGACCAGCTCGACTTTGTCTATCCCGACATACAGGCCGACGATATCGTCATGTTTGGCTCTTTCTATGCCGTCAACCCCGTTATCCGCCCCCAGGTGATGGGCTTTCTGGACTATGCGCGGAGCCATGGGGCCATACTCTATTACGACGTGAACTTCCGCCCCTCTCATCGAAACGACATGATGAAGGTGACGCCCAACGTGCTGGAGAACCTCGAGATGGCCGACATCGTGCGCGGCAGCCGCGAAGACTTCCAGGTGATGTTCCGCAAGGACGACCCTGACCGCGTTTACAATGCCGAGATTTCGTTCTACTGCAAGAAATTCATCTTCACACGTGGTGCCGAACCCGTGGAGCTGCGCGCCGACGGAGGGCTGAAGAAAAGCTATCCCGTCATCGCCACCGACACCGTGAGCACCATCGGGGCTGGCGACAACTTCAACGCCGGGTTTGTTTATGGCATGATAAAGTATGGCATCGACCGTGGCGCCATTGAGCGCGGGCTGAGCGAGGAGCAATGGGACAATGTCATCCACTGCGCACAACTCTTCTCGGCCAACTGCTGCAAGAGCATCAGCAACAGCATCGACCAGGAGTTTGGCCAGCAAATGAAGCAAGCACTGAACCAACGAAACAGCTAATACTGAATAATTATATGGTAAACATTACAGACAACATTTTCTACGTGGGCGTGAACGACCGCAACAAGAGCCTTTTTGAGGGCCTCTGGCCATTGCCCAACGGCGTAAGCTACAATTCCTACCTCATTGACGATGAGAAGGTGTGCCTGGTTGACACGGTCGAAGTGGATTTCTTCGTACCCTTCATTCAGAACATACAAGAAGTGCTGGGCGACCGCCCTATCGACTATCTCGTGGTGAACCACATGGAGCCCGACCACAGCGGCTCGTTGGCACTGCTGAAGAAGTATTATCCCAACGTGCAGATTATTGGCAACAAGAAGACCTTTGGCATGATGCAGGGCTTCTATGGCATCAGCAGTGATCAGTTGGAGGTGAAAAACGGCGACTCGCTGCAGCTGGGCAAGCATACGCTCAACTTCGTGCTCACTCCCATGGTTCACTGGCCCGAAACCATGATGACGCTCTGCACCGACGGTCAGCGCAACATCCTTTTCAGCGGCGATGCCTTCGGTTGTTTCGGAGCGCTGAATGGCGGCATCATCGATGACCAGATCAACTGCGACACCTTCTGGCTCGAAATGGTGCGCTATTACTCCAATATCGTGGGCAAGTATGGTACGCCTGTTCAGAACGCATTGAAGAAACTGGCAGGGGTTCATCTCGACTACATCTGCGCCACCCACGGCCCCGTGTGGCATGAGTTTATCGACAAGGTGGTGGGCATGTACGACAGGATGAGCCGCTACGAAACGGAGCCGGGGCTCGTGATTTGCTATGGCACCATGTATGGCAACACCGAGCGCGCCGCTGAGGTCATTGCGCGTGCAGCATCGCAGGCCGGAGTGAAGAATATCGTCATGTATAATGTCTCAAAGACTCATCATTCCTACATCATACGCGACGTGTTCCGCTATCGGGGGCTCATCGTTGGTGCACCCACCTACAACACTGGGCTCTATCACGAAATGGACGTGCTGCTCAGCGAATTGGCAGGCAAGGACATCAAGGGCGACCATTTGCTCGGGTGGTTTGGTTCGTTCGGATGGGCCAGCAAGGCCGTGAGCGAGATTGCCCGTTGGAACGAAGAGCGGCTGCACTTCGAGGCCGTTGGCGAGCCGGTGGAAATCAAGCAAAGCCTGACACCCGAGACCTTCGCTCAATGCGAGGCTTTGGGAAAGGCAATGGCTGAGAAATTGAATGGATAATTAAGTAATGTAAACAAGGAGTTACAAGGAGTTCAAGGAGTACATGGAGTTACTCCTTGAACTCCTTTTTTCTA
>CAMOPD010000036.1 GCA_946622085.1 uncultured Prevotellaceae bacterium
CCTTGGCCTCCACGGCCTGGTGCAATCCGTCGCTCCAGCGGCGGCCCTCCATGATGCGTCCCGTCTGCTCGTCCACGATTTTCACCTCGCCGTCTATCACCACGTATTCATCGTCCTTGTTGAACATGCAATAGGCCTTGAGCAGCTGCTGAATGGTGTGCACACGCTCGCTCTGCACGGCGTAGTGGTTGAGCAGTTCGTCCTTCTTGTTGAGCTTCTCCTCCTCCGAGAGTCCCGTCTCGGCCTCGAGGGCAGAGAGCTGGGCGGTGATGTCGGGCAGCACGAAGAGCTCCCTGTCGTTCACCTGGCGGGCCATCCAGTCGGTGCCCTTGTCGGTCATGTCGCACGAGTTGAGCTTCTCGTCCACCACGAAGTAGAGCGGCTCCACGGCCTTGGGCATCTCGCGGTTGTTGTTGGCCATGTAGAACTCCTCGGTCTTGAGCATGCCGGCCTTGATGCCCTCCTCAGAGAGGTACTTGATGAGCGGCTTGTTCTTGGGCAGCGCCTTATGAGAGCGATAGAGCGCCAGGAAGCCCTCCTCCTGCATCTTCTCGCCGTCCTTCTTGTTGCCCGCGTCGATGAGCTTCTGTCCCTCACCTATCTTCTGCTTGGCCTCGGCCAGATACTGGGTGGCCAGCTGGCGCTGCACGCCCACGAGTCTCTCCACGAGCGGCTGATACTCCTCAAACATCTGGTCGTCGCCCTTGGGCACGGGTCCGCTGATGATGAGCGGCGTGCGGGCGTCGTCGATGAGCACCGAGTCGACCTCGTCCACGATGGCATAGTTGTGAGCCCTCTGCACCAGGTCGGCGGGCGAGATGGCCATATTGTCGCGCAGATAGTCGAATCCGAACTCATTGTTTGTGCCGAAGGTGATGTCGGCCTGATAGGCCTTGCGGCGCTCGGGCGAGTTGGGCTTGTGCTTGTCGATGCAATCCACGCTCAGCCCGTTGAACTCGTAGAGCGGCCCCATCCACTCGGAGTCGCGCTTGGCCAGATAGTCGTTCACCGTCACCACGTGCACGCCGTTGCCCGTCAGGGCATTGAGAAACACGGGGAGCGTGGCCACCAGCGTCTTTCCCTCACCCGTGGCCATCTCGGCAATCTTGCCCTGGTGGAGCACCTCGCCGCCGAAGAGCTGCACGTCGTAGTGCACCATCTCCCACTTCAGGTCGTTGCCTCCGGCCGTCCAGTGGTTGTGATAGATGGCCTTGTCGCCGTCGATGGTGATGAAGTCCTTGGCCGGGTCGGCGGCCAGCTCGCGGTCGAAGTCGGTGGCCGTGACCACGGTCTCCTCGTTCTCGGCAAAGCGCCGCGCCGTCTCCTTCACAATGCTGAAGGCCACTGGCATCACCTCGTTGAGCGCCTCCTCGTAGATGTCGAGAGCCTCCTTGTCGAGCTTGTCTATCTGGTTGAAGATGGCCTCGCGCTCGTCGATGGGCGTATCCTCGATGGTAGCCTTCAGGGCGGCTATCTGGTCTTTCTTCTCCTTGGCCGACTGCTGCACATACTGCTGAATCTCCTTCGTCTTGGCGCGCAGCTCGTCGTTGCTCAGCGCCTGAATCTCGGGATAGGCTTTCTTCACTTTCTCCACGAGGGGCTGAATCAGTTTCATGTCACGCGACGACTTGTCGCCGAAGAGTGACTTAAGAAATTTGTTTAAATTCATTATTCTATCTTGTTTTATTTTTTAATTCTCTATAAGTCTATGCAAAATCCGTGCAAAGTTACAAAATAATGCTGACAAAAGAGCCTTTTTTCAAAAGAATTATCTCTCTACACCTTATTAATAAATATAAATAGCGCCTTGAACCGCAACTCGGGGTCTTACATGAAATGGAGGGGAATCACTTGATCCTATGCAAACAAATATTATGCCAAATGCCGCAAGCCAACCGTCTTCGGTCCATTTAGCCTGGCTGTTGACAAAGGAAGGCCACCCCGGGAGGGGTGCATTTAGGATGTTAATCGCGTTTGATTAATAATAGTGTCCCGGGAAAATGTTTCGTTCAATAGCTCCCCCCCATGAGCCCGCTGGAGAAGCTATACACGCATCAGCTTTTTCTGCCTACAGAATGACGGCTTTTAATTTCTGAATAATCTTTACAAAATGGAGAAACAGCCGTTCGCCCTCTACAAGTAAGCACGCCACTCACGATGAGTAAGCACGCCATTTACTCATCGTGAGTGGCGTGCTTACTCATCGTAAATGGCGTTCTTACTCCCCTATACTGATTTTCAGCAGTTTAGCGAGTCGACATGCGAGGGCATAAAAAGTTATGAATTATTTTTACAAAACGCGAGCGTTTCCTTGGAATTTTTAGTACGCTCGCGAGTAGGGACGCGCCGACAATCGAGGAAAAGTTTGCCCTGCTATCCGCTTTCGTTGAAGTCCGTACGCTCATCTCAGCGCCGAAGCCGTGCAGGCGTTGGGCAGGCTGGTGTGGAGAGCCCGGGCTATGGTGGGGGCTATCTGCTCGGCGCTCACGGGTGTGTCGGTGCGGCGGGGCTTGATGCCGTTGCCGTAGAGGATGATGGGGAAGTCGGGCAGGCCGGCCCGATAGTGGTATTGCTCGTTGATGTTCTCGTCCATGACTTGCCATCCGGGTGCTATCTCGATGAGCAGGTCGCCGCCGGTGTTGGTGTTGTAGCCGTTTTTCACTCGTTCGGCTCCGGCGTTGCCTCCGGTGGAGAGTCGCATGGCGGTGTAGACGTTGCGCACGCCGGCGCACTGGGTGAGGAATTCCTCGGAGCGGCTGTAGACGTCGATGAGCGAGATGCGCTTCTGCTCGAGCAGCTTGTGGTTGAGGTAGATGTGGTTGCGGTAGAAGCCCTCCACGTAGCGTGCCTGGCCGTAGATGGCGCTGAGGAAGATGTTGAGCAGGTTGGCGGTGCGGTTGACGTAGAAGGTGCCCGAGGGCACGCGGTGGCGTGCGTAGAGCTGGTTGTCGGTGTCTTCATATCCCGATGCGGTGACGACGTAGAGGGTGTTGCCGCGCCCCACTTTGCTCTCGATGGTGTTGATGAGTCGGGCGAGCTCCTGGTCGAGGGCTTTGTAGAGTGCTGCCATGGGTGTGATGGTGCTTTTGGCGGGTAGCGAGGGCTGTCCGGCATAGTAGGTCAGGGCGAGCAGGTCGGGGGTGGCGTCGGAGCCCATGAGGCTGTTGGAGAGGCATTGCAGGGCCATGTCGGTGACGCTGGCATTGCCGTGGGCTGAGGTCTTGAAGTATTGGTAGCGTTGGGGTGTGGAAAGTGCTTTGTCTGAGGACTTTAGGGTGACAATCTTTTTGCTTGGCGCGTAGAGTGTGTTGTAGGACGGTAGCCAGTTGGGGGTGGTCTTGTAGTAGTAGGATGAGCTGCACCATTGGCCCGTGGCATTGTCTATCCAGAGTGCGCCGTCGGCGGCATGGCCGGCAGAGAGTATGGCGGCTTCGCGCTGGGCGGCCACGGCATAGACGAGGGCCGCTCCGCCGGTGGTCATCTTGAGTTCGTCGCCTATGGTCGATGTCTGCAGGTTCTTGGCCGAGGAATGGTCTTGGGTGAAGAGTCCGGCGTGGTCGGGGTCGTCGCAGCAGCCTATGGGCCGGAGTGTGTTCTTGTTCATCCATCGGTTGCCGCTGATGCCATTATAATAAGGTGTGGTGCCGGTGCTGATGCAGGCGGTGGCTGATGCCAGGTCTACGGGCATGAAGGGATAGGATGCCTGGGTGTAGAGGGCTCCGTCGGAGAGCAGCCGGCGGAATCCGTCGGCGGAGAACTGGGCGGAGTATTGCTCCAGCCGGTCGGTGCGCAGCTGATCGATGACGATGGTGACCACGAGGCGGGGTGTGGGGTTGGTGGCCGTCTGGGCGTGGAGCGAGGCCGACAGGAGCAGCAGGAGGAGTGAGATGGGGTGTTTCATGTGATTTTATTTTTAAAGGAGAGAGGGGGCGCGTTGGAAACGCGCCTTACGGGGAAGGGAGAGGGGCTCCTCCCCTTTTTGGCGCTTAGGGCTTCTCCCCTTTGGGGAGACGGGAGAGGGGCTCTCTCTTTACGAAGTGGCTGAGGGGGCGCAGGAGCAGGGCGAGGCCCACGAGGATCATGCCCTCGGCGTAGCTCTGCAGGGCGCTTCCGGCGAGGAAGAGCACGAGCATCAGGGCCCACAGGGGCCACCACCAGTGGCGTGGGCGCCCGGCGCGGGTGGCCTTGGCCACGGTGTAGGCCAGGAGGAGCGGCAGGGGGTTGAGGGCGAGGAGCTGCAGGTTGAGCCTCACCGTGGGGTGCTGGGAGAAGAGCATGAGGAAGAGCACGATGCCGGCCAGGCCGCTGAGGAGCATCAGCGCGAGGTCGAATCCCCAGTAGAGGGTGCGGCCGATGCGCTCGAGCACGAAGACGGCGAGCGCCAGGGCGAGCAGGAGAATGGCGCATGTGCGCGGCCGCAGGGGGAAGTCGCCCTCCACGGTCTGCACGCCGGGCTCCACGACGGTGAACTTGTCGATGATGAGGGGTGCCTCGTAGGAGGTGTTGTCGGAGATGAGCATCTCGTCGAGGTCGGCCATGAGGTTGGCGGGCAGGAACTCCTGCTCGGCGTTGGTGGTGGGGCGGTCGGCCCCGAGGCCCAGCAGGATGTCGTTGCCGAAGCGTGCCCAGGGGTGGTGGCCGTTGCAGGCGCGAATCATCTGCCGGAAGGTGCGACGCTCGGTGTAGCTCTTGCCTATGATTTGGTGCCGGGGGTCTTCCAGGTGGCTGAAGACGATGTCGCGTGCGCGGGTGGTACAGTTGTCGTAGAAGTAGTTGTAGCGATAGACGCGGTTCTGGGGCAGATAGTTCTCCTCGAGAGCGGCCACGATGCGCCGCTTCTGGTCGGCATTGAGGTTGATCACCTGCTGGGTGACCTTGCTTCCGTAGGCGCGATACTCCTCGCAGAAGAGGGGGAAGGGGGTGACGCCCATCTCATAGTCGGTGAGCCCGAAGACGAAGCGCAACACGAAGTGGGGCTTGTGGAAATTGAAGATGCCATAGTTGACGGCCACGTCGATGCCCCGTGCGGGATTCTCGTAGCGCAGGGCGGTATGGCCGTAGAGACTATAGATTTCCTCGTGGGGCGAACAGGTGAGGAAGCTGATTCTGACGCTGTCCATCTCGTCGGCCCAGCCCCGGGGCACGGCGATGAAAAGGAGCGAAAAGGCCAGAAGCAGCGGCCGGTAAATGCTTGTAAAACGTTTCACGATGCAAAAATAACTTATATTATTCATATTGCATGCCTTTATTTCGAATTTTTTCAATAAATTTGCACCCCGAAAGGCAAGCCACGCCTTCGGCCAAGCGGCGGCGCACCCGTTGTTCCGTCCTGCCGGACGAGGCGTCGGCGCCAAGAAAAATGATCAAGAAAAATGAACAAACGAATCATCGGCATTTGCTTTCTTGCGGCATTCGCATCGGCCGTATGCGCGCAAAGCGGAACCAACTCTCCATACAGCCAGTTCGGGCTCGGGCTGCTGAGCGACCAGTCGGGCGGCTTCAACCGGGGCATGAACGGGCTGGGCATAGCCTGGCGCGACCATCAGCAGGTGAACCACCTGAACCCGGCCTCCTACTCCTCGATAGACTCGCTGACGTTTATCTTCGACGCGGGCATCTCGGGGCAAATCACCAACTTCAACGAGAACGGGGTGAAGAAGAATGCCAACAACGCCAACTTTGAATATGCCGTGGCAGCCTTCAGAGCCTTCAGACACGTGGGGGTGAGCTTCGGACTGCTGCCCTTCACCAACGTGGGCTACAACTACCAGACCACCTACTTCGTGGACGACTCGAAGAGCACCACCTACACCAACACCTACTCGGGCGAGGGAGGCCTGCACGAGGTATACCTCGGCGTGGGATGGGAGCCCTTCAGGGGTTTCTCGCTCGGTGCCAACATCGCCTATCTGTGGGGGCAATACACCAAGAACGTGGTCAACGCCTATAGCGACAACAGCATCAACACGCTCTCGAAAGCCTATGCCGCCAGCGTGAGGAACTACAAGCTCGACGTGGGACTGCAATACGCCGTGAAGATGGGCCGGAACGACGTGCTGACGCTCGGAGCCACCTACGGCTTGGGCCACAAGCTCAACGCCGACCCCACCTGCTCCATCACCACCACCAACACCCAGTCGTCGGTTTCCAACAACACGCTACACACCGTCAAGGACGGACTGGAGCTGCCCAACACCTTTGGAGGCGGATTCACCTGGAAGCACAACAACCAGCTCACCATAGGCGCCGACTACCAGCTTCAGCAATGGGGCAAGGTGGCATTCCCCGACTATACGGGCACCACGGGCGACGACGTCTACGTGCTCAACGCCAACTACTTCAAGGACCGCCACAAGCTCACCGTGGGCGGCGAATATTGCAACAACGTGGAGGGCTCGCGATTCCTCAGCCGCCTGCGCCTCCGCGCCGGAGCCTCCTACGCCACGCCCCACCTGCAGATCAACGGGCAAGACGGACCCAGGGAACTCAGCGTGAGCGCCGGCTTCGGCATCCCCATCGTCAACCGCAACACCGACCGCTCGAGAGGCTTCCACCCCTCGCTGGTCAACATATCGGGGCAATGGCTCCAACGCTCAGCCAACACACTCATTAAGGAGAACACGTTCCTTATTAATATAGGCATCACTTTCAACGAGCGATGGTTCGACAAGTGGAAGTTCAACTAAACATGCAAACGCCCCCGGCCCCGAGCCGATAGTGACCGATATGAAGCACTGGCTACCACCCTTTGGCACGATGATGATGGTGCTCTGCCTCTTCGCCGCCTGCGAAAAGCGCACCGAGCACATGGCCCCGGCCATCAATGAGCGCGACTCCGCCTCCGTAATGACGTCCTATGGCGTGAACACGCTGATCTCCGACTCCGGTGTGATGAAATATCGCATCGTGGCCGAGAAATGGGAGGTGAACGAAGTGAAGAACCCGCCCAAATGGCTCTTCGAGAAAGGACTCTTCCTGATTCAGTTCGACCCGACATTCCACGTAGAGGCCTATATACAGAGCGACACCGCCTTCTACTACACACAGAAGCGGCTATGGGAATTGCGCAGCCGCGTGCGCGTCAGGACGAAGGACGGGGTGCGCTTCTCGAGCGACGAGCTCTTCTGGGACCAGACGAGCCACGAGCTCTACTCCAACAAGTTCTCCCAACTCATCACACCACAGCGCGAAATGCAGGGAACCGTCTTCCGGAGCGACGAGAGCATGCGACGCTACACGGTGAGCAACTCCAAAGGCTCATTCGTGAAGAGCGACGTGCAAAGCAAGGGCGACACCATCGTCGGAGCACCCGACTCGGTGAAGGCCATGAAACGCTCGCCCGTGCACTCAAGGCCCAAGACGAGCACCACACCATGACACAACAACAAACCAAGGCAACGACTCCCCCTACACGGCTCCCCAAGAAAGCGTGGACCGGGGGGACAATCTTGACGGAAACACACATATATGAATGAAGTAGACTTGCCCCTCATCATAGGCATCATCGTCACCATGGTCTTCTCCGCCTTCTTCTCGGGCATGGAGATAGCCTTCGTCTCCAGCAACCGCATGCTGGCCGAAATGGACAAGGAGAAGAACGGGCCCTCGCAACGGGCCCTCGACGTGTTCTATCACCACCCCAACAACTTCGTGAGCACCATGCTCGTGGGCAACAACATCGCACTGGTGGTCTACGGCATACTCATCGCCACTCTCTTCGACAACACCATCTTCCGGGGCTACAACGAAGTGTTCACCGTGCCCGCCGACACCATACTCTCCACGCTCATCGTGCTCTTCACCGGCGAATTCCTGCCCAAGACCCTCTTCAAGAGCAACCCCAACCGCCTGCTCACATTCTTCGCCATACCTGCCCTGGCATGCTACGTCGTGCTATGGCCCATCTCCAAGTTTGCCACCCTGCTCTCACGCCTCATTCTCCGCACGATAGGCGTGCACATACCCAAGGAGGAAGGCGACGAGGCTTTCTCCAAGGTAGACCTCGACTACCTGGTGCAATCGAGCATCGACAACGCCAAGAACGAGGAGGAGAAGATAGACGACGAGGTGAAGATATTCCAGAACGCCCTCGACTTTGCCGACACCAAGGTGCGCGACTGCATGAAGCCACGCACCGAAATAGACGCCCTCGAGGACACCGGCACACTGGCCGAGCTCAAGGCATCGTTCGTGGAAAGCGGACACTCCAAAATCATCATCTATCACGACGACATCGACCACATCGTGGGCTACATACACTCTTCCGACCTCTTCAAGAATGCCGGCAAGGACAACGACCACCAGAGCCTGGCCAACTGCCCCCTCACCATACGCGAAATGCCCTTCGTGCCCGAAACCATGACCGCACGCAAGCTCATGCACATATTCCTCCAGCAGAAGAAAAGCCTCGCCGTGGTGGTTGACGAGTTCGGAGGAACAAGCGGCATCGTATCGCTCGAAGACATCGTGGAGGAAATATTCGGAGACATTGAGGACGAGCACGACAACTCGAACCTCATCTCGAAGAAACTCGCCGACAACGAATACCTGCTCTCGGCCCGACTGGAAATCGACAAGGTGAACGAGAAATTCGGCCTCGACCTGCCCGAAAGCGACGAGTATATGACCGTGGGCGGCCTCATCCTACACGAATACCAGAGCTTCCCGAAACTCAACGAAATAGTGAAAATAGGCCGGATGGAGTTCAAAATCATCAAGAATACAATGACAAAAATAGAACTTGTGAGGCTAAAAGTCAATTAGTAAGGTTTTTTTCAGAATAAAAATTCCGTTTTCTCGTATCTTTTTAGTAATTTTGCCGCCAATTGTGAGTTATCACTAACTCGCATGGTGACAACGGCGCGGGCACAAGCTATGAACCCAAGCCACAAAGGCCAGAAAGAAAATCATAAAACAATAAAAAAACAACAAAACAAACAAATGGCAGCATTAGGAAAAATCAGAAGTAAAGGCGCCTTCCTCATCATCATCATCGGACTGGGCCTTTTCGCATTCATCGCCGAAGAAGCTTTCCGCTCGTGGGAATCCAACCGCAACGATGCGCGTCAGCAAGTGGGCGAAGTGTTAGGTAAGAAAGTCAACTATCAGGACTTCCAGAAAATGGTTGACGAATATACCGACGTCATCAAAATGACACAAGGGCGCGACAACCTGAACGATGCCGAGCTCAACCAGGTGAGAGACATGGTGTGGAACCAGTACGTGCAGGGCAAGATCCTCGCCGACGAAGCCGAGAAACTCGGACTCACCGTCACCGACGAGGAACTCCAGAACATCATCAAGAAGGGCGAAAACCCCATGCTCATGCAGACTCCCTTCGTCAACCAGCAGACCGGACGCTTCGATGCCGAACAACTCAAGAAGTTCATTGCCGAATACAAGAGCGTGCAGAAGGCCAACCCCCAGGCCGTAGAGCAATACAACCGAATCTACAACTACTGGACATTCATCGAGAAAAACCTGCGCCAGCAGACCCTGGCCCAGAAATACCAGGCACTGCTCGGCAATTGCCTCATCTCCAACTCCATCGACGCCCAGCGCTCGTTCAACGAAGAGAACAAGGAGAGCGACATCCAGCTCGCCACATTCCCCTACTCTTCCGTGAAGGACGACCAGGTGAAGTTTGAAAGCAGCGACCTCAAGGCCAAATACGACGAGCTCAAGGAGCGCCGATTCAAGCAGTACGACGAGACACGCGACATCAAGTACGTGGACTTCCAGGTGAAGGCTTCTGCCGCCGACCGCGCTAACATTCTCAAGACCGTCAAGGAGCAGGCCGCCCAGTTGCAAGAGGCCGCCGACCCCACCGAAATCATCCGCAAGAGCGCTTCCACCATCCCCTATCTCGGACTCCCCGTGGCTCGCGAAGCATTCCCCTCTGACATCGCTCAGAAGCTCGACTCCATGGCCGTAGGCGCCACAACGGCTCCCGTGGAGAACAAAAACGACAACACATACAACGTCATCAAGCTCATCTCCAAGGTGCAACTCCCCGACTCGGTGCAGTTCCGAGCCATCCAGGTAGCAAGCGCTTCCCAGGAAGAAACGGCCAAGCTGGCCGATAGCATCTTCACGGCCCTCAAGGGTGGTGCCGACTTTGAAGCCATTGCCAAGAAGTACAACCAGACGGGCGAGAAGAACTGGCTCACCACACGCCAATATCAGAACGACGCCTCGATGAGCAAGGACACCCGCAACTACGTAGAGGCTCTCAACACCATGGCCGCCGGCGAATTGCGCAACATCGCCATGACCCAGGGCAACCTCATCGTTCAGGTGCTCGACCGCCGACACATGATCACCAAATACAATGCGGCCGTCATCAAGAAGACCATCGACTTCTCCAAGGAGACCTACAACGCCGCATACAACAAGTTCAGCCAGTTCGTGAGCGAAAACCAGACCCTCGAAGCCATGGAAAAGAATGCAGCCAAATACGGCTACAAGGTGATGGAGCGCAAAGACGTGGGCAACGCCGAGCACTATGTAGCAGGCATCCCCAGCACGCACGATGCGCTTAAGTGGATTTTCGAAGCCAAGGAAGGCAACGTGTCGCCCCTCTACGAGTGTGGCAACAACGACCGCATGCTGGTCATCGCCATGACGAAGATTCACCCCGAAGGCTATCGTAGCATGGACGACCAGCAAATCACCGACATACTCAAGGCTGAAGTCATCAACGACAAGAAAGCCGAAATACTCATGGCCAAGGCCAAGGGCGTGAACAGCATCGAAGCCGCCAAGGCCAAGGGTGCCACCATTGCCGAAGTGAAGCAGGTGACGTTCGCATCGCCCGTATTCGTGCCAGCAACAGGTGCCAGCGAGCCCGCACTGAGCGGAGCCGTGGCCGCCACCGCCAAGGGCAAGTTCAGCAAGCACCCCGTCAAGGGCAACGCCGGAGTGTATCTCTTCCAGGTGGTAGACAACAAGCAGCGCCCCGTGAAGTACAACGAGAAAGACCAGCTGAAACGCCAGAAGCAAAAGGCTATGCAGGGCGCAAGCAACTTCATGCAGGAGCTCTACCTCAACGCCAAGGTGAAGGACAACCGCTACCTCTTCTTCTAAAGCTCAGCATTTAGACGATTACCATTATACTAATAGCCCGGCATCAACGAATGGTGCCGGGCTATTTCGTGTTTCTATGGCTTGTCATGATGACCGGAAGAATCAAGAGTCAAAGCTCACTCTTCTTCATTCTGGTGCCCCATATCCTCGAGCTTCTTGATAACCTCTTTGTACTTTTTCTCCCAATTTATCATTAAGTAGATGTCTCCAAGCTCACGGAGTGCTTGCTCATACTGTTCGCATTCTTCGCCAGTAAGCGCCTGGAGCGTTTCCATGTGGAGCACCACGTTTTCATACCATGCCACTTCTCTTTTATATGCATACTCTTTATTATCAGCATACCTCTGCTCTAAAAGCAACGACACCATCCACACCAATGGCAATTCGTTGCCAACGGTGTTGCCAGGATATTGATAGATATTCTTCTGCTCCTTCTCAAGCAAATTGAGCATCGCCTCGTATTGATGCCATTTGACGAGAGAAATGCAGGCGTGCATCACCGAGTCAACATGGATTTTGTTCTTCTTGTTGGCCATCGAAGCCGTTGAGGGCTCATTGCCTCTGTCCAGAGAGTCGATAGTCTTAGCCACCTCAAGAGCCCGCTCATTGGCCCTATCAAGATAATCCTCAAAGAGCGAGACCATCAGGAAGCTGTCTTCCGATGAAAAGTCATACTCTCGCGGAGGATAAATGTCCACCAGCTTGGGTTCCTTCTTGCAACCACATGTGCTGGTCATCACCATGAACGCTAAGAAAACAAACATCGCCTTTTTCATATTATTTCCTTTCTTCTAATCATCACTATTTTCCCATTCCACCAAGTTGCGCGAAAGAGCAATGCCCTTGGCCTCGCCCCGCCGACCGTCAACATAATAACTCCTTGCCAGTTCCTCGTCGAATTGCGCGATGAACGCCCCCCTGATGCGCGCACACTTCTCGTTGATGGAGTTAAGACAGGGGTTGGTCACGTCTTCTATGCTCCCGAGCGCACGCGTTGTCAGCCCATTGGGTCTGAGCCGCGAGTAGATGTCGGCCAGTTCGCCCCGATAGTCGGGCAGATGCTTGAAGACGATGCCCTCGGGATGGCGCAGGAAGAGCAGATAGACGGCCTTGACGAGCGGCTCCATCTTGATTTCCATGTCGTGATAGTCGGGCAAGACGATGCGATAGTCTTCGGTGACCACCAGCCGGCTGAACTTCGGTTCCTCACGGATGAGCTTCTTAATCAGGTTGCTCCCCAAGCCGCGCCTGTGGAGCTCCTCCACCCGCTCGCGAATCTCCTTCACCAGCAGAGCCACCTCATTGTCCTTGGCCACCCACATGAAAAGCTCGTCGGCATAGTCTTTGGTAGAGCCCTCCTCAATCTCGGGCCGCTTCATCTTCTGATAGAGCACGCTATGCGAGTGCTCCACGTGGGCCTTGTTCACCACCTCGTGCAGCTGCCTGATGATGTCCTCGTCGGAGCCCTCGCTGAGCGGATAATAGCTGCCGCAGATGTAAGGGGCGCCGTGGTTGTCCATGCCCTCGTAGAAGAGCATCATGCCGTGGCCAATCTTCTCCCGGTCTTCCGGGTAAGCCATGTAGTCTAAGGGAAAGACCGAGTCTATCTTCCTGAAGTTGTAGTCCTTCGGGTCGAGATGAGGGAAGAGATAGCTCAGCTGCTCGCCCTCGTCGAGCTGAGCAATGAAGTGGGGAAGATACACCAGCCGATACATGTAGTAGAGCTGCAGCCCCTTGTGGCGCTCAAAGAAGCTATTGAGCACCTCCGACCGCTCGCGCTCCACATACACCAGCTCACGCACATTGCTGGCGTAGTTCGACGAGAGGCAGAGCTCGGGATTGAACTCAAACTTGTGCTCACCGTCGGTCATGCGCGGCAATTCCGTGCGCGTCAGCTTGCCGTCGAGATAGTCCTTCTTTATTCGCTCATATTCCTCCTCCTCGGCCTTCTTCAGGGCCTCTCTCCTCTTCTCCTCGGCCGCCTGCCGGGCCAGATACTCCCTCCGCTTCTTGAAGCCCCCGTGCTTCCACACATCTTGCAGATAATCGATGGGCTCTTCAAACAAAGTGGTCAGAATAGCCCACACGATAATCCCCGCCAGGACGAGCGGCCAGCCTATCAAACTCAAGATATACTTCACATCGCCCAAGATGTCGTCGGTAAAGATGACATTCCAATCCTTCTTGACAAAAGCGGCAACGAGCCCGATGGCCACAATCACATAAATCGCTATGGCAATCCAAAGTAGCATATAGTAATCTCCTCCTCAATTATTCGTGTCACAATAACCCACCATCTGTATTCTTCAAGTAAACCACGCCCTGACAACTCAGCGCACTCATGATCAGGGCAAGGCAGTCCCCGAGCAAAGCCCAAAATGCCATTCTTTTCATCATCTTTCTAATCTTCTTTGTTTTAATGATTATAATAAGTGCACAAATATAACTCATTTCTTTCCCCGCCGCAAACATATTACAATCACAAGCCTTGCGGAAGACAGACATTTCTCCGAAATGCCACATGAGAATCCCAACATCACCCTGCTCTTGTTCTATCTGTCAACCGCGTTCTCCATCATCTCAGTGCGGCTTGAGAAGGGTTTCTTTGCCGCCTTATTTTGTGTTTCACAAGCCTTGTTATCATTTTTTGCTTGGCAACTCCTGCGGGAAAGACTATTTTTGCAACAAATGAATAATACGTTGAATTATTTCTACTCAATCATCACCATCTTAACGAAGAAACGGAGGTAAAGAAAATGAAAAACAAAAGTAAAGCAATCAAAACAATCAGGAGAGCGGCCATGACACTGATGCTGGCATGCTGTCTGCCCATTCAGAGCCGTGCCCAGGCCATTCAGTTTCCAACAATCGACTTGTTTGATTCAGACATGATGCAAATGTATGCCAACGCACTAAACCAGACTTATAGTTCGCGGAAGGAAACCTATCACACTTATGTTGACATGGCGTTTGAGGCTGCCAAGAACGATGACTGGCTCTATGTGGTGAGATATCTCGACAAAGCCTTCGAAACAAAATTCTGGAATGAGGATTTATACTTCTTGCGGGGCTTGGCCTATGAGCATCTGGGCAACAACAAACAAGCAAAAAGAGACTACAAAGAAGGTAAGAACAAAGGCAGTTCGCTTGCCGCCGAGGCGCTGGAAAGACTTAAAGCAGAAGAGAAACGCTACAAATAAAGAATCACTAAAAGAAAGGAAAGAACATGAAAAGACGACTCTTTTTGATAGTTGCCATTGCTACAAGTATGGCACTGAGCGCACAAAACTACAATGTGGGCTCTTCTACCACATCGCGCGACGTGTTTGGAAACGAAACAACCACCCACCGCAATCAATATGGGCAGACAACAGGCACGTCGAACACTTCGACCGACGTCTTTGGACATCAAAACACGGTTCATAAGGACAGCTATGGCCGTACCATTGGCACTTCGACCACAACAACCGATGTATTTGGCAACCGGCAAACCGTTCACAAAGATGCTTACGGCCGCACCATTGGAACCGACAGGTCATCGACCGACGTATTCGGAAAGACTACGACCACTCATCAAGACCGCTACGGAGTGACAACGGGCACATCGCGCTCGGAAACCGACGTGTTTGGCACCACTACAACGACACATCAGAACCAATACGGCCAGACAACCGGCAAATCGCGTTCTGAGACCGACGTATATGGCAACCGCAAGACACAACAACAGGGCAGCAGCCAGAACAGCAGCATTTGGACGTGGTGAGAAGCTGGCAATAAGCAAGCCAATCCCCCACCCCAAAAGACGGCAACGCCCCCACCAACTCTCACCTCTCGAGTTGGTTGGGGGCGTTGCCGTTTTCGGCCTTTCCCGGCCAGCCGCCGGCCTACTGCACCGGAGTCGCAATGAAAAGCACCAGTGTCACCGGCCGCGCATCTATCTTTTCAGCATAGCTTAGGCTCTTCGGCCTGTTTGCCGAGTTTGCAATAAGCCGCAATGCCACTTGTAACCCGAAATCGCGCCACTTGCAACCTGTTGACTTAAGTCAATAGATCTGTTGACTCCAGTCAACAGGTGCGTTGACTTA
>CAMOPD010000037.1 GCA_946622085.1 uncultured Prevotellaceae bacterium
CATCTTCAGGGCATTGCGGCATACAGTCTTCATGTGAACAGGCCCGTGGTCATTGCCACTTCGTTCTCGCTGTCGCTCGCGATGCCTTTGGCATTCAACCCCAGACGTCCTATTGACACCATGTTGGCATAATTTTGCATAGCGGCTATTTCCTGATGATTCCGAAGGTGAGTCCACAGTCTGACAGGCAAGTCATCGCCAGACGTCTGCCCGTCCACAATCTTTGTAACCAAATCGGATATTTTCTCTTCGACTTGTATTTCCTTGGGTGACTTTGATTCCATAACTTAATACTCCATGCCTCACTCTATGCTCCATTCACCATTCTCATAGGGAATCGACGTAGTTGCTTTGCTTGTTGAAGAACTCCAGATTAAGTCTCTCCTTGTAGGTGTTAGAATGTACTGCATAAGAAAAACCTAAGAAATGGTTGAAGAGCAATACCGTAGAGAGATGGAAGAGAAGCAACCGGAATAATCTGAGCTCTTCATGAAACCGCAGATGACGCCAATTCTCGCAGATTACTATTGTTCTGCGTCCATCAGCGTCATCTGCGGTTTCTTATAATCTGTGAAATATAATATCTGTGTTCATCTGTGTAATCTGTGGGCATTGCGGGCAAAATCTTGCCAAAGCTTTTCTCCTTTATTACCTCTTTCTTGCTTCCTTCTTGCCGCATTCGGTAAGAAGGCAAAAGGCTTGGAATGAGCGCCAAGATGCGCTTATCTTTGCATCGTCAACCTGAGACACAAACAACAGTTGACTCGGGGCGACAACGTTGCAAGCCGGCAAAGCAACAAAGAGTATTAAACATTATTTTATTAAAATCTTTAAAATTAAAAAGGAGAAAAAACTATGGCAAAGCTTATTGTAAAGAAGTATCAGAACAAGAATGAAAAGTCGTCGGCTCTGAACAAGTGGTATGGACGCATCCTCTACACCGAGACCCTGTCGACTGAGGACTTTGTGAAGCACATCTGCGAGCACGGCTCGCCCTTCGACCGTGCCACCATCATGGGTGTGCTCATGGCAGCCTGCGACTGCATGATAGAGCTGGTGAAGGACTCCAAGAAGGTTCGCCTGGGCGACCTGGGCACCTTCTACCTGAGCGCAGGGACCAAGGGCGAGGAGAAGGAAGAGGACTTCGGCGCCGACAATATTGAGCGCCTCCACCTGCGCCTCATGCCCAACCACAAGCACAGCTATCCGCTCGACTCGGTGAGCCTGCGCAAGAGTGCTTCGTTCCGTGGCATTGAGCAGCTCGCTGGCGAAGACAAGGAGAACAAGGACGGCGAGACTGACGGCAACGAGGGTGCATAAACAGCAGCCCACTACGCTCTGATCATTGCTGCCGCTTTCGGGAAACAAGCCGAGAGCGGCAGCTTTTCATTTCACACAACAAAACAACGAATGACTGCGATGAAGACGAACAAGAACCAACGAAAGATGATACAGTTTGCAGCGGCCTATCTGCTGGCCCTGCTGGGCATAGCCCTGATGGCGGGAGGCATGCTGCTGCCTCCGCTGGGGCGAATAGACCCCACGGTGCTGACGGCCTTTGGCGAGATTGCCACCTTTGCAGGGGCCATGATGGGCATGGACTACCACTACAGCAACAAGAGCCCGCATGGGCAGAAGGGTGAGGAGGAAGAAGCATGAGAACCATCAACATGATCATTATGCACTGTTCGGCAGTGAGGCCCTGGCAGCGGAGCAGTGCTGCCGACATTGAACGCTGGCACAGGGAACGGGGGTTCAGCTCGATAGGCTATCACTACGTGGTGCGCCGCGACGGGAGCATTGAGCCAGGAAGACCGCTCCAACAGGCCGGAGCCCACTGCCGTGGCTACAACCGCCACTCCATTGGCATTTGCTACGAAGGAGGACTGGACAAAAACGGGAAGGCGGCCGACACACGAACAGCAAAGCAGAAAGCGGCTCTGAAAAGACTGACTGAGGAGCTGAGAAGGATGTTTCCTGGATGCACCGTCTGGGGGCATCACGACCTGAACCCAAAGAAGGCGTGCCCCTGCTTCGATGCAAGGAAGGAATACGCCAGCCCTCCTTAGAGAAAACAAATGTTAAAGGCGGGGGTAATCATCGGAAAAACAAGGTGGTATTTCTACTAAGAAAAGTGGAAATGGGATTTGATGAAGAGGAAACAAAAAATAATTGCTATCTTTGCAAAACAATTATTGCAGAAAACTAAAGTAGATGGTAATCATGAAGAAATCATTGATGATGGCAGCTATAGCCCTGACTATGGCTGGCAGCAGCATGGCGCAGACGGAGAAGAAGCTGTGGTCGATGAGCGACTGCATAGGCTATGCACTGGAAAACAACATCCAACTGCAGCAGTCGAGGCTCAACCGCCAGTCGGCACAGGAAGACGTGCTGCAGGCCAAGGCACAACTGCTGCCCTCGCTGTCGGCTTCCACTGGCCAGAACATCACGTACAGGCCATGGGTGGAGCAGGGCATGAATGCCGTGACCAACGGCTACGTGCAGTCGAGCATTGACAAGGTGTACTACAACGGCAGCTATGGCGTGAACGCCAACTGGACGGTGTGGAACGGCAACCAAAACCGCAACCAAGTGAAGATGAACGAGCTGACGGCAGAACAGTCGGTGCTGGACTCGGCCATGACCGCCAACAACATTCAGGAACAGATTGCTCAACTCTATGTGCAGATACTCTATAGCAACGAAGCCATTGAGGTGAACAAGCAAAGCTTGCTGACGAGCAAGAAGAACGAGGAGCGCGGTCAGGAGATGGTGCGCGTGGGGAAAATGTCGAAAGCCGACCTGGCGCAGCTGACAGCCCAACGAGCGCAGGACGAATACAACATCGTGGCAGCAGAAAGCAACATGCGCAACTACAAGCGACAACTGAAGCAACTGCTGCGAATAACCGACAACGTGGAGTTTGACATCAAAGTGCCAGCGACAACCGACGAGCAGGCTCTGGCCGCCATCCCTGCACTGACAACGGTCTATGAAGAGGCTCTGATGATGCGTCCGGAAATACAGAACTCACAACTGGCCATCAAGAGCAGCGACCTGAACCTGAAGATAGCCAAGGCATACGGAATGCCTACCGTTGGCGTGTCGGGAACGGCCGGAACCAACACCACCAGCATGAGCAGCACGGGATGGGGAACGCAGCTGAAAACAAATTTCGACGTGGGAGTAGGCGTCAACGTGAGCATTCCACTCATAGACAACCGCAAGAAAAAGACGGCTGTGAACAAGGCCAACATTCAGCGGCAAATGGCCGAGCTCGACTTGAAGAACCAGCAGACCAACCTCTACAGCACCATTGAGGGCTACTGGCTGGAGGCCGTGACGAATCAGGAAAAATTCAAGGCGGCACGCATCTCCACGCAGAGCGAACAGCAGAGCTACAACCTGCTGAGCGAACAGTTCAGGCTGGGACTGAAGAACATCATCGAACTGATGACAGGCAAAGACAAGCTGCTCGCTGCCCAACAAGCTGAGCTGCAAAGCAAATATCAGACAATACTGAACATGCAGATGCTGAAGTTCTATCAGGGAAAGACAATTGCCAATTTATAACATGCTCATAGCTAATACAAACAGACAAATCCCAACATAATGATGAAGAACAAGAAAATATGGATTGGCGCTGCTGCAATAGCCGCCATTGCCATCATCATCTTCCTCTTTTCAGGAAGAAAGAAGAAGGAAACAGTGACTTTCGAAACGGCCAAAGTGGAAACGGGAAAGATTCAGAACAGCATCACTGCCACCGGAACCATAGAACCCGTGACAAGCGTCACGGTGGGTACACAGGTGAGCGGCATCGTGAGCCGACTCTACGTAGACTACAACAGCGTGGTGAAGAAGGGACAGGTGATAGCCGAACTGGACAAGACCAACCTGGTGAGCGAGCTGAACACGGCCAAGGCCAACCTCTCGAGTGCTCAGAGCGCCATGAACTACCAGCTGGCAAATTATAATAGGTATAAGACACTCTACGACAAAGGACTGGTGAGCGCAGACGAATATGAGAGTGCCCGACTGAGCTATCAGCAATCGAAGGAGCAGGTGGCACAGTCGCGTGAGAACGTGAAACGCGCACAAACCAATCTGGGCTACGCCACCATCACTTCGCCCATCGACGGAGTGGTGCTCTCGAAGTCGGTGGAAGAAGGCCAGACGGTGGCTGCCAGCTTCAACACACCGGAGCTCTTCACCATTGCAAAAGACCTGACCGACATGCGGGTGATTGCCAATATTGACGAAGCCGACATCGGCGGCGTGAAGGAGGGCCAACGGGTGACGTTCACCGTGGATGCCTTCCCCGACGACACGTTTGAGGGCAGCGTGCAGCAAGTGCGCCAGGAAGCCACGACTGAAAGCAACGTGGTTACTTATGAAGTGGTGATTTCGGCACCCAACTTAGACCTGAAACTCAAACCGGGACTCACGGCCAACGTGACCATCTTCACACTGGAGAAGAGCAACGTGCTCGTGGTTCCAACGAAGGCCCTGCGCTTCACGCCCAACGAAGCGCTGCTGACGAAGACGCAAAGCATAGCAGACTGCCGCGGCGACCACAAGGTGTGGACAAAGGAAGGCGACACTTTCAAGGCCCACGCCGTGGAGACGGGCACCACCAATGGCGTGCTGACAGAAATACTGAGCGGCATCGACGAGGGAACCAATGTGCTCGTTGACTTCAACATCAACGGCGGAGGCCAGGAAGCACAACAGGAGGAACAAGCCAACAACCCCTTCATGCCGCGCCCAAGAGGCAACAACAAAAACAATCAGAACAACCAGCAGAAGAAGCAACAATAATAGGCCATGGCAGAAGAAAACAGAAAAGTAGTCATTGAGTTGCGAAACGTGAAGCGATATTTCCAGGTGGGAAGCGAAACGGTGAAGGCTCTGCGTGGCGTGTCGTTCAAAATCTACGAGGGCGAATTTGTCACCATCCAGGGAACGTCGGGTTCGGGCAAATCTACCCTGCTCAACCAGCTGGGATGTCTCGACACGCCCACCAGCGGAGAATATTTTCTCGACGGGACACCCGTGCGCAGCATGTCGAAAAGTCAGCGGGCACACCTGCGCAACCGCAAGATAGGCTTCGTGTTTCAGAACTACAACCTGCTGGCCAAGACCACGGCTGTGGAGAATGTGGAGCTGCCACTGATGTACAACAACCAATATTCGGCCAAAGAACGGCGAGAAGCTGCCATCAAGGCCCTTCAGGCGGTGGGACTGGGCGACCGGCTTTACCATAAATCAAATCAGATGTCGGGCGGACAGATGCAGCGAGTGGCCATAGCACGCGCCTTGGTGAACAATCCTGCCGTGCTGCTGGCCGACGAGGCCACGGGAAACCTCGATACGCGCACTTCGTTTGAAATGCTTGTTCTCTTTCAAGAGCTCTACAAGAAGGGGCACACCATCATCTTCGTGACACACAATCCGGAAATTGCCGAATACAGCAGTCGCAACATCAACCTGCGCGACGGAAAGATACGCGAGGACACGCTCAACAAGAACATCAAGTCGGCCGCCGAGGCACTGGCAGCATTGCCACTGCCACAGGACGACTAAAGCATGGTTCTCCTATATTCCTCCCAATCCCTCTAACTCCCACATAATTAAGATGAACATACTGAATCTATTTAAAGTAAGCCTGAAGGCCGTTGCCAACAACAAGATGCGCTCGTTTCTGAGCATGCTTGGCATCATCATCGGGGTGGCCGCTGTGATTATCATGATGTCTATCGGCCAGGGGTCGAAACAGAGCATACGCAAGGAGCTCTCCACCATGGGAACCAACCTGCTCACCATCAGGCCAGGAGCCGACATGCGCGGCGGCGTCAGACAAGATCCCTCGAGCATGCAGACTCTGAAGATGGCCGACTATCAAAGCATTCTGGCCAATAAGAAGTTCGTAACCAAGGTGTCGCCAGAGGTTACTGCCAGCGGCCAAGTGGTCTATGGCAACAACAACACCAACACCAGCGTTTATGGCGAAAGTCCCGACTATCTTGACATCAAGCAATGGGACGTGGAGGAAGGCGAATGCTTCACCGAGGAAGACATCAAGAAAGCGGCCAAGGTGGCCGTGGTGGGTAAGACCATCGTCACCGAGCTTTTCGGCGAGAATGCCGATCCCATAGGCAAGACCATACGCTTCAAGAGCATCCCCCTGCGCATTGTTGGGGTGCTCAAGTCGAAAGGCTACAATAACTGGGGAATGGATCAGGACAACGTCATCATTGCCCCCTACTCCACCGTGATGAAGCGCATTGCTGCCCAGACGTTTTTCTCGAGCATTGTGTGCTCAGCAGTCACCGAAGAGCTCTCCGATGCTGCTATTGAGGAGCTCACGCAAATCCTGCGCGAGAACCACAAGCTGAAAGGCGATGCCGACGACGACTTCACCATTCGCTCGCAAGCCGAAATGATGGAAACCATGTCGAGCACCATGGACACCGTGACCATCATCCTCGTCGTGGCAGCGGCTTTCTCGCTGCTCGTGGCCGGCATCGGCATCATGAACATCATGCTCGTCAGCGTCACCGAGCGCACCAAGGAGATAGGACTGCGCATGGCTGTGGGAGCCACGGGCGCCGTCATCTCGCTGCAGTTCCTCATCGAATCGGTACTTATCTCACTGACGGGAGGTTTGCTTGGCATCCTTGTGGGATGCGGAGCGAGTGCCTTCCTCGTTCCGCTCTTCGGTATGCCGTCAAGCGTGCCCGCCTGGTCGGTCTATGTGTCGTTCCTCGTGTGCGTGATCATCGGCATATTGTTTGGATACATTCCTGCCACCAAAGCCGCCAACATGGATCCCATTGAAGCCATTCGCCATGAATAAGAAGACCACTACCCTCATTCACGCTGCCGTCTGGCTGGTGCTCTTTGTTTCACCACTGATGACCATCAATCACGAAGAAGCATTCAGCGCCACAAGAATCCTTATGTTCTGCTTGCCCCCGGCAATGATGATGGCAGTGTTCTATCTTAACTATCTCTGGCTGACGCCCAGATATTTCATTAGAGGCAACAAGCAAATCTATTTCACTGTCAACATCTTGCTCATCGTTTCCCTGGGAATCCTGCAGCACCTCTGGATTCACTATGCCCACCAGTTGATGGGCGACACTTTTCCGCCCCATCGCCATCCCGACACTATAATGAACGTCTTCTTCATACTGCGCAACATCTTCACACTGGGCATCGCGGCAGCCATTGCCACCACCATCACGCTGTCGCTTCGCTGGCAGGCATCCGAAGAGGCCCGCTTGGAAGCCGAGACTGCGCGCACCGAGGCGGAACTGAAGAATCTCCGGTCGCAAGTCAATCCCCACTTCCTTCTCAACACGCTCAACAACATCTACGCCCTCACAGCTTTCGACTCGGCCAAGGCACAGCAGGCCATCCATCAGCTCAGCAAGATGCTGCGCCACATGCTCTACGACAACCAGCAGCAAACCATTGAGCTGAAAGATGAGGTGCTCTTTATGCAGAACTACGTCAGTCTGATGAAACTGCGACTGCCGGCCAACGTCGACGTTACATTCACTCAGAATCTCTGCTCAGGCGACGTCCGCGTTGCCCCGCTCATCTTCATCTCCCTCATAGAGAATGCCTTCAAGCATGGCGTGAGCCCCACCGAGCCCAGCTTCATCAACATCAGCATTACGGCCAACACACAACATATCGAGTGCTGCATTGAGAACAGCAATTTCCCCAAGACCGAAACCGACAGGAGCGGACATGGAGTGGGCCTGCAGCAGGTGGCACGCCGGCTGGAGCTCACATACCCCGGTCACTACCATTGGGAAAAGGGCGTCTCCCCCGACGGGAAAACCTACAAATCAGTCATCCAAATCGAACGAACATGAAACTAAATTGCGCCATTATTGACGACGAGCCGCTGGCAGCCGACTTGCTCACCAGTTACGCTCAAAGAATATCCTACCTCCACGTGGTAGGAACATTCAACAGTGCCATTACAGCCATGAAGCAGCTGCGCGAACAGCCCGCCGACCTCATCTTCCTCGACATACAGATGCCCGAACTCAGCGGCATTGAGTTTGCCAGGATTCTGCCACAGCAAACCAAGATTGTCTTCACCACCGCTTTCGACCAATATGCCATTGAGGGCTACAAGGTGGATGCACTCGACTATCTGCTCAAGCCCATCTCCTACGAAGACTTCCTTTCCACCTGCAACAAGGCCCTGCGACTCCATAGCGCCGCACCCTTGCAGCCACAAGACGGCAAAGGGATCCGCGGTCAGCAAGACCGCTTCATCTTCGTAAAGAGCGAATACAAACTCGTGCGCATAGACCTCGACAACGTGGTCTACATCGAGGGACTGAAAGACTATGTGAAAATTTATTTCAACAATGGCGACCGCCCACTCATGTCGCTCATGAACATGAAGAAGCTCGAAGAATACCTGCCCGCACCCGAATTCTTGCGCACCCATCGCTCTTATATCGTTCACATGCCCATGGTGAAAATAGTAGACCGAATGCGCATCGTCTTCGGCAGCACCTACATCCCTATTTCAGACAGCTACAAGGACGAAGTGCAACAGTATTTTGATTCTCACACGCTGCTCTAACGTGCACAAGAAAGAGAAAAAACAACAGTCTCCATGCAAGCTATGATAGCTCAGCATGGAGACTGTTGTTTTTTCTCTCACTCCCTTCTATTTTCTCTTGGCGTTTCTGAACATTTGCCGGTGGAATCTGTCTTCGGCCTTGAGTATGTCGTATACTTTCTCGGGAGGAAGCACTTTCATAAACTTCGCATGATAGGTTTGCTGCAATTCCTTCATCTGCAACTCTATCTCGTCGCACCGCTTGATGTTTTCCTGGCAAGCCTTATTGCCTGCGGGCTTGATGCGTTTGAGGCGTTTGAGCTCGGTGAACAGCACGCGCTGTTTTTTGTGCATTTCGTTATAAAGAGGAAAGAATTTGGCCGACTGCTGTGGTGAAAGTGCGGCTTCAGTAGTGATGAACTGCTGCAGGCGCGCATTGAACTGTTCGGCATCGAACTTCCTTTCGCCTTGTGCAAAGCAGGCAAGGTAAAGGGTAAATAGCAGTGACACGCAGAATAGTCGTTTCATAGGCCGTCGTCGTTTCGTTTTGTTGTAGTTATTCAAAAGCCATCATGGCATAGATTTCCTGATTGTCGAGCATGGCATAGTCGGCTGCCTGGTCGAGCGTATATTCTACCTTCTGCGCGCTGGTGTCGGCAAAGGTGTCTATGGGCTGCTGCTCGCTATGGCCTAACCACAGGGTTGCCCCCACCGCCACCACGCCAATGAATGCTGCAGCCGCAGCCCAGGGGCGCCACTGCTGCCAACGGCTTGGCCGAAGCTTGATCTGCCGTGCTTCGCGCTCAGGCAACTGACTGATAAACTGACTGGCAAAATGGTCGAAATAGCCTTCAGGCACTCTGAAGGGCTGCTCTTTTCCAAATCGTTCCTTTATCCGTTCTTCATCGTTCATGGGGTTGTTTCTCCTTTTCTATAGTTTTAGACGCAATGGTGGGCAGCGGGTTTAATCGTGCTTATGAAAAAAGTCAGATATTTTCTGCACAGCAATGTGGTAGCTGGCCTTCAGTGCTCCCTCGCTGGTGCCGAGGATGCGGCTTATCTCGCTGTATTTCATCTCGTCGAAATAGCGCATGTTGAACACCATGCGCTGCACTTCGGGCAGTCGCGCCACGGCCTCTTGGAGCATGGCCTGTGCCTCGTCGCCATCGAAATAGTCGTCGGCCATGAGCCTATTGGCCACTGAGAGGTCTTCGTCGGCACTGACTTTGGTTTTCTGCCGGCGGACGAAGTCGAGAGCTTCGTTAATGGCAATGCGATAGAGCCAGGTGGAAATCTTCGACTTCTGCTGAAAGTCGCCGAGGTTGTTCCAGGCCTTCATGAAGGTGTTTTGGAGCACGTCGTTGGCATCGTCGTGTGTGAGCACAATGCGGCGAATCTTCCAATACAGCGGTTCGCTGTATTGGCGCACAACCATTGCAAAGGCTTCGCGCTGACGACGCTCATCCGAGAGGAGCTTCATGACTTCTTTTTCACTGTAGTTCATTCCACGTAGTGCTTAAGATTCTGGTAGACCACACGGTCGTAGCCGTAGACATCGGGATATTCACGCAGCTCCCCTTCTGCATTGGGATAGAGCGTATAGTAGGTGATGAAGATGGGCACATGGGGCCCCACGTCGAGCGTGCTGATGAGTTTCGAGCGGTCGATGCCGTCGTCCTCCTCTTCGTCTTCATCGTCGTCGTTGCCGTCGTTTGCTATATGCTTCTGGCTCAGACGTACCGTCATGGAATAGCGCAACTTCTCAATCGTATCTTCATCTTTGTCGTCGAGCAGGAAGATGGCCAGTTCGAGCGGACGCTCCACCCTGACGCAACCATGCGAGACGCCACGATTGTCGCGCGAGAAGAAAGCCTTCGACGAGGTGTCGTGCAGAAAGACGGAGAAATTGTTGTCGAAACGGAAGATGATGCGCCCCAGCGAATTGCCTTCGCCCCCCTCCTGCACCACGGTGTAGTCCTTGCTGTGGAGCATGCCCCAGGTGATGTGCTGAGGCTGGATCTTCTTGCCCGAGCGCAGATGGCGCACGAACATGCGCTGTCGCTCAAAATAGCTCACGTTTCCTGCATGGCGTGCCACTTCTTTTTCTATGATGCTGCGTGGCACGATCCATTGCGGATTGATGTCCATGCGCTTTATTTCGCTGTTCAGCAGAGGAGTCTTTGTCTTCACCGTTCCGCAGCCTATGCGCATTTCCAGAGTGCTGTCGGGGCAGACGGCGTAGAGCTTGAAGGCGGGTATGTTCACCAGTACATATTTCTTCAGTCGGTCGGTCACGATGGCCTGCTGCCACCGCTGGCGCTCCATGTTGCAGAGAATCTTTACGCGCATGCCGTGCGACACGTTGGCGCCGGCGAGCCGTTGCTTGAGCTTGCGGTAGAGCTTATCTGAAGGCTCGAGGGCCGGCAGGTAGATGGCCAGGCTGTCGTGGGCCACCTTGCTGAGCACCGCCTCATAGAACTGGCTGTTGGGACGCGAGGTCTTCACGTCGTAGAGCCGATGATACACCACATGGAGCGAATCGGCCTCGCGCACATCGAACTCATTGAGCACTTTGTCGGGATTGACAAACCCGAAGTTCATGCCCGAGGCGTAGCGCAGGCAGGCCTTCGTCAGATTGTACTCTAACCGGGCGAACAGCTTGTTAATGTCTTTCCCGTCGCCATCTACATCGAGCTCCCTGACGCGCTTGAGGTCCCGCTTGATCTGGCTATAGCAGAAGACGTCGGTGGAAAGGCCCATAGAGCCTACCGACGCAATGTAGCTGAGCATGGTGTCGGCACGGGCGTCGAGCCCGTGGCGGTCAATCCAGAGGAACGGGCGCGCAGCCCGGTAATAGCCTCTCACCCGGCTTGAAGCCACCAGCGAGTCCTCATCCTCCCGCACCAGTTTTTCGAGATAGTGACGTATCTGATGGGAATTCAAAGCGTATTGGGGCTCACTCAATGCTGAGAAAGCCTCCAAGGAAAGATTTTTGTTTGGATTCTGTTTCTCCTCTTCACAGGACATCAGGCAAACCGACGCTACAACAAGAAGAAAGAAAAGCCTGCGCACGAGGAGGAACGGCAACAATTACTTGATGGAGATTTTGCGAACCGTCTTGCCCACCTTCACGATGTAGCATCCCTTGGGCAGGTTCAGCTCGAAATGCTTGTCGGCACCTTCCACCTTGATGCTCATCACGCGGACACCTGCCACATTGTAGATGAAAAGCATTTGCCCGTTGGCACCCGTAACGTGGAGCGTCGACTCCGTCACACTGATATTGATATTCTGAAAGTCGTTGTCGATAATCTCAACGGCCGTAACGGCATGGCTGATGGTGGGAATGCCGAGCACCAACGCTGCCGAAAAAAGTATAGTTAGTAATCTTCTTGTCATTATGCGCATAATTTTCCTTTCTGCAAAATTAGCATTTTTCTGAATACCATCCAAACTTTTGGGCCATTTTTTGCCTTGTTAAGAGGAAAAAGGGGCAAAACGTGGGTTCCTTCACACGTCGAACGAAAGGTTTTCATTGGTGAGATAGCTGTTGGGGAAGATGGCTTTCGCCTCGTTGAGCAGCACTTCCTCGCGCTCATAGCGTGCCGAGAAATGGCCCAGGAGCAGCTTCTGTGCATGTGCATCGCGTGCCACCCGGGCGGCCTGTGCGGCGGTGCTGTGATGATAGAGTGTGGCCCTGTCCTCATGAGAGGAGTCATACGTGGATTCGTGATAGAGGGTGGTCACTCCGCTGATCATTTCGTGCAGCCGGGGCATGTATTTCGTGTCGCTGCAATAGGCATAGGAACGTGGCGCATGGGCGGGTCGCGTCAGCAGGCTGTTGGCTATCAGCTCTCCCTCGGGTGTGGTCCAGTCGGCTCCGTTCTTGATGTTGTTGATCTGGCTCACGGGAATCTGATAGAAGTCTATCATGTCGCGGCGGATGTGGGGCAGCGTGGGCTTTTCGGTGAACAGATAGCCGCAGCAGGCAATGCGGTGGTCCAGGGGAATGGTCTCAACGGTGAGTGAGCGGTCTTCGTAGACGACGGCCTTGCGGGTGGTGTCTACGGCATGGAACACCACCTTGAAGTCGAGTCCCGAGCAGAACATCTGCAGCTGGGCTTCGAGCATGGGCTGGAAGTCGCCGGGGGCATAGACGTGGAGTGCTGCCGTGCGCCCCAGCATGCCAAAGGTGGAGATGAGGCCTATGAGTCCGAAGCAGTGGTCGCCATGAAGATGGGAAATGAAGACGGCACTGATGCGCCCGAAGTGCACCCTTGAGCGCCGCAGTTGCAGCTGGGTGCCCTCGCCGCAGTCAATCATGAAGAACTTGTCGCGTATCTCCACAATTTGCGACGAAGCATGGTGCTTCAGCGTGGGCAAGGCGCTGCCACACCCCAGAATATGTACTTTAAAGGTTTCCAATGGGCAAGATGGTTATATAATATAAAAGAGGAGAGAGACGAGCTACGAGTTCTGAGCTTCGAATAGCTTTATACGCCAACGGTAATCACAACTCGTGGTTCGTCACTCTCCTCTCTCCATTTTCTTCAAGAAACGCCGCCCCAGAACGGCTCATCATTTCAACCGTTTAAACGTATAGATGCCCTTGCTGTTTTCCAGATACAGCGAATCGCCTCCAAGCTCGTAGACGCTGAAGGTGTCGGCCGAGAGCACCAGTTGCCCGTTGCAGATTTTCCACTCGGTGAGGGGTTTGGGCTCAGTGACGGTTGATACCACCACTCCGCCTTCCTGAATCTCAAAGCTCTTGTCGATGCTGGTCCATTTGCCGAGCAGGGTGGTCAGGTTGATGGCTTCGTCGGCCCGCCATGCGCCGTCGGCATCTTTGTGGCCCACTACGGCCATACGGTCGCCCACCATCATGCCTCCCTTCACCATACCCGAGCCTTCGATGTTGACCGAATAGTTGATGGTGTCGCCCTCGGCGGTGATGAGTTCGAGCGTGTGCATGGCACAGCCTTCACCGCAAACGCCATAGACGGTTGAGTCGGGAGTGCTCTCTATGAGCACCGAGTCCACTGTGGGGCTGATCAGCTGAGGGGCTGGTTTCTTCTCGTTGCAGCCTGCAAGGCCCATGGCCATTACAAGCAATGTTGCCCAGAGGGCGCTACGTGTTTTCTTCATATTTCTTTGCTTCATTCCATAGTTCGTCCATTTCCTGCAACGTCATTTCTGTCAGCGGCTTACCTGCTCTGATGGAGTGCTCCTCCACATAGTTGAACCTGCTGATGAATTTCTGGTTGGTGTGTTCCAGCGCATTGTCGGGATTGAGTTTGTAGAGTCGTGCCGCATTGATGACCGAGAAGAGGAAGTCGCCCAGTTCGCGGGTAGAGCGCTCACGATCGTCGCGCTCCAGTTCTGCCCTCAATTCGTCGAGTTCCTCGTGCACCTTGTCCCATACGTCCTCGCGTCGCTGCCAGTCGAAGCCCACGTTGCGAGCCTTGTCTTGTATGCGGTAGGCCTTGATGAGCGAGGGCAGCGACTTGGGCACGCCGCTGAGCACGCGCTTGTTGCCGTCTTTCTCGCGCAGTTTTATCTGCTCCCAGTTTTGCAGCACCTGCTCCGAGGTCTTGGCATCGGCAAATTCGCGCCCTTCCTGCTCCTCGCCGTAGGGCAAAGGGCGCGGATGGGGCTGCCCCACCTGCGAGGGATGGTAGATATGTGGATGGCGGAAGATGAGCTTGTCGGCCTGCATGTTGCACACGTCGGCAACGTCGAAGTCGTCGGTCTCCGAGCCTATCTTGGCATAGAAGAGCACGTGCATCAGCACGTCGCCCAGCTCCTTGCAGATGTTCTTCGTGTCGTTGTTCATCAGCGCGTCGCACAGTTCGAACGTCTCCTCTATCGTATTGGGCCGCAGGCTCTCGTTGGTTTGCTTCTTGTCCCAGGGGCACTTCTCGCGCAACTGGTCGAGCACATCGAGCAGCCGGCCGAAAGCCTCCATTTTTTCTTCTCTGCTATGTTTCATCGTTGTGGTTTCCTCAGTGCGAGCCCTGCCTTGCCGAAAAAGCGTCGGAGCTCACGCTTTTACGCCGCAAAGTTAAAAACTTTTTTCGTAATGTGCACCTAAGTGTATGTTTTTTTATTAGTGCCTGGCAAACTTTTTAGCATGATTCCCGCTGATATATGCCTAAGCAAGCGCTATCGCCATGTTCTTCCATTGCGAGCTTGGATCCCCCTGTAGAGGCGAGCTAAACGCCCCAGAAGGCGCTTGCGTTTTGTAAAATAATTTCACAACTTTTTCTGTCCTCGCAAAGCCCCTCCGTAAAGTGCTGAAAATCAATATCGGGTAGTAAGAACGCCACTTACGGGTAGTAAGAACGCCACTCACGCCTCGTAAGCACGCCATTTACTCATCGTGAGTGGCGTGCTTACTCAACGGGAGCGAACGGCCTTTTTTCGTTTTGTAAAAATAATTCACAAAAAAATCACAAAGATCTTGGATAAAGACATTAAGTCTCTCAAATAGCAATTGAGGTGGAG
>CAMOPD010000038.1 GCA_946622085.1 uncultured Prevotellaceae bacterium
CGGCCAGGCATTCCTCGAGCTGCACCCCACGAAGTATGCTGAGGAGCTGGTGAAGAAGATGGAGAAGAGCGGTGCCAAGGCTTATCTGGTGAACACCGGTTGGAACGGCACTGGCAAGCGTATCTCTATCAAGGATACCCGCGGCATCATCGACGCCATCCTGGGCGGTGCCATCCTGAAGGCTCCCACAAAGAAGATTCCTTACTTCGACTTCGAGGTGCCCACACAGCTCGACGGCGTGGCTTGGGGCATTCTGGATCCGCGCGACACGTATCAGAACCGTGCCGAGTGGGACGAGAAGGCCAAAGACCTGGCTGCACGCTTCATCAAGAACTTCAAGAAGTATGAGGGCAATGAGGCCGGCAAGGCTCTCGTAGCTGCTGGTCCGAAGCTCTAAAGAAGAGCGAACTTTCTTTCATAGCATAACAGAGAAATGGCTGCACCAAGGTGCGGCCTTTCTCCTTTTTCTACTTAATTAAAAAAACCTCATTACATTTATGAAACAGCTAAAAGCACTTCTATCATTGGTTGTAGCCGCATTAACGGGCGCAACTTTCGTGGCCTGCAACGGCTACGACAGTCCATTGGAGGGGAAAAACATCGACAACCTGACGTTTGAGGCCGAGCAGAGCTCTCAGGTCATTGAGATGGGAAAAGAACTGAGCAACTGCTACTCAGAGTCGACCGAAGCGTGGTGCATCACGTCGGTCAGCGGGACGGTGGTCAGAGTGGCCGTGCTGGACAACCAGACATACGAGGAGCGCACGGCCACGGTGAACGTGATAGACAACGAAGACGGCAGCCGCATCTCCTTCAGCGTGACGCAGAAGCAAAACGATGCCATCATTCTGGAAAAAACCGTCTATGAAGTGGAGCAGGAAGGCGGAATCGTGGAACTGAAGCTGAAGAAGAACCTCAAGGACATGGAAATACAGCTGTCGGCCGACTGGATGAAGGAGGCCACACGCGCCACACGCGCTCTGGAGGACTACAGCATGGAAGTGTATGTAAGCCCCAACGATTCGGGCGACCCGCGCGAGGGAAGCATCATCGTGAAGGATGCCAACGGCAGCTATTCGAAGGAAATCACCATCAAACAGGCTTTCCATCCATACATCATCGTAACTCCCAAAGACATCCTGGCGGGGAAAGACGGTGGAGAGTTTGAAGTGACCGTTGATGCCAACACCTCGTATAGCGTGGAAACAACCGCCACCGGATCGTGGGTGACCGCCGAAAGCAAGACCGACCTGGGCAACAACAAGAGCAGAGTGACACTGAAAGTGGCACCGCTGACAGGGACGGAAGACAGAGAATGCAAAGTCTTTTTTAACCACTATCTCGACGGGCGAGTAACGGTGGTTAACACTGTTAACGTCTATCAGTCAAACAAATGAGAATGTCCGCTTCGGGGACTACTGGCCATTTGATTTAAGTCAAATAAGTGGGCACAAAACGAAGAAACAGCCTTTCCGGGAGAACACCATTCCCTGGAAAGGCTTAATTTTGCAGCGTGTTCGTGAGAATACATCCAAATAGTTTTCATAGGTTAGTAGTTTGATAGATTTTAAGGTAAAGATTATGTTATTAGATTTTGAAACAAAGGCGATGTTGGCCATGGTCACGGTGATGACCGTACTGAGCATTATCGCTCTGGTGAAATCCAACATCCATTAACATTATTCAGAGGCCGGCATGAGTGATTCATGTCGTCCTCTTTTTTTTAATAGAACTTAAAAAACAGCCCATTTAATCAATAAATTCATAATAAAAGGTGGAAAAGGGGGGCGGTTTGACGATTTCTTTATAAATTTGCAGCTTGAAATAAAACGTATTTTTTCAAATGAGAAGAAAAATCCTTACCTCAGGCAACTCACCGAAAGGCAGTCGGAACACTTTGTGCGGATGGATCGCCATCCTGCTGATGACGGCGCTTTTCTGTAGTTCTTGCCTGAAGGACGACGACGATAACAACGTAACGTATTACAGCGATACGGCCATCACGGCCTTCGCGTTGAGTTCGTTCAACCGCACCGTACATACCACTACGGCAGCGGGCAAAGACTCCACTTATGTTGCCCAAATGGCCGGAAGTGGCTATAAATTCTATATAGACCAACAGAAACAAATCATCTACAATCCCGACTCGTTGCCGGCAGGCTCCGACGCGGCACACGTCATCTGCACCATTACCAGCAAGAACAGCGGAATCATCATGCTGAAGAGCCTGACGAGCGATTCGCTGGCCATCTATTCGGCCACAGACTCCATTAATTTCTCCCAGCCACGCATACTGCGCGTCTACTCTAATGACGGCAGCAGTTCGCGCGACTATACGGTCAAGGTGAACGTGCACCAGGAAGAAGCCGAAGAATTCAACTGGAACCTGCTGATGAGCGACGAAGAGAATCTGGCCCAGACAAGCTGCCTGCGGTTGGCTGCCCTGGGAGACCGCTGCTTTGCCTTTGGACTCGCCGATGACGGCAAAAGCACCTTCATGATGGACTTGCAGCAACGGGCAGACGGCAAGGAAGACTATTTTGCCCTTTCTTTCGAAGGAGACGTCACAGGACGAATCGCCTCAAGCGGCAAAGAACTGCTGATATTGGAAGGAACCACCCTCCACAGATATACTCTCAGCGAGACGGGAGCACTGACTGCCAGCACGGACAACGACCGGAACGTGGGCAACATTGCCCAACTGCTTGCAGCCGACGATAAGTGCATCTACGCCAGGGCTACTAACGGCGACTTGCTGGTTTCGACCGACTACTGCCTGACATGGACCAAAGAGGGAACAGACCACGACAACTCTCTGCTGCCCACAGAAAACCTGAGCAGCATCATCGTTCCCTCAACGACCAATGCCGATATACACCGTCTGCTGCTCATAGGCAACCGCGAAGAAGGCGCGTTCCCGGCTGATGCCACTGCCCAGATATGGGGCAAATCCATAGAACCGGGCGTCACGGGCGAGGAGTGGTACTACATCAACGAAAACGATTGTTCATTCCCCCTGCCCAGAATGAGAAGCCTGTCGGCCATACACTACGACACGCTGATCCTGGCTGTGGGTGCAGCCGGCTTTGGCGGCAGCAGCGTAAGCGCCTTCACGAAATTCTTCGTCAGCCAAGACGGAGGAATCAACTGGAGGGGCAATTCGCTCTACTCGTTCCCCAAGGGATTCAGCAGCAACAATGTCTTTGCCATGACCGTAGATTCAGAAAACCGCATCTGGATGGCTTGCGGAGAAAGCGGACAGATCTGGCGCGGCCGCATGAACCGTTTGGGCTGGGAAACGGAACAAAAGGCGTTCACCAAATAAAAGCAAAACAGAACAATAGTGGCTGCAAGAAACAGGAAATATGGGATGAAGGCAGCGGCGAAAAGCTTCGCGCTCTTTTGCCTTTTGCTCCTTACGCCCTTTGCAGCCCAAGCTCAGAACGACGAAGAATACCGCATGGAAATTGGCGGCGGGGCAGGAATGGTGAGCTATGAAGGCGACTTCAACGGAAGCATCACCAGCAACATGCAACCGATGGGGTCGTTGCTCATCAGGCGTATCATCAGCCCCTACATGGCGCTGAGGGCTAACGTGAGCTACGGAAAACTCTCGGGAGACTCCCGCGATGCGAAGACTTACTATCCGCAGCTGGCAGACAACCCCGTCAAATTTTCCAACAACCTGGTTGACGTGGGTGTGACCTACGAATATAATTTCTGGCCCTATGGAACAGGTTTCGACTATCGGGGAGCCCAACGGCTGACACCCTATATCATGATAGGCATTGGTGGAACATTTGCCGGGGGCGACTCTGACCATGTTTTTACAGCCAATATCCCTGTTGGCGCCGGACTGAAATATAAAGTCACCGACAGATTGAACCTCGGACTGGAATGGGCTGCCCACTTCAGCTTGAGCGATAAGCTCGATGGAGTGGAAGACCCCTATACCATCAAGAGCTCCGGACTCTTCAAAAACAACGATTGCTATACGGCATTGCAACTGACACTCACTTACAGTTTCATGCCTAAATGTAGAACATGCCACAATGAAGATGAATAAACTGGATAAGAATAGAATTCCACGGCACATTGCCATCATTATGGACGGCAATGGGCGCTGGGCAACTGAGCGCAACCAACCTCGGGCCGTAGGCCATCAGGCGGGAGTGGAAACCGTGCGCAAGATTACAGCCGAATGTGTCAGACTTGGAGTAAAATACCTTACGCTCTACACCTTCTCAACGGAAAACTGGAACCGACCGGCAGAAGAGGTCGCAGCACTCATGGGGCTGATGCTGGAGTCGCTGAAAGACGACTTGCTCATGAAGAACAATGTGCGCCTGGAAGTAATCGGTGACATGGAACGCCTGCCAAAAGAGGTGCGTGAGGCCACCTTGAAAGTGGTTGACGAAACCAAGAACAACTCCAACATGTCGCTCGTCCTGGCCCTGAGCTATTCGTCGAAATGGGAAATCACCGAGGCCGTAAAGCAAATAGCACGCGAAACCCGCGACCAGCAACTGACCGTGGCTGAAATAGACGAGGAACTGGTGAGCAAACGACTGGCAACAGCCGACATGCCCGACCCGGAACTGCTCATCCGCACAGGAGGAGAACTGCGCATCTCCAACTTCCTGCTTTGGCAAATTGCCTATTCAGAACTATATTTCTGCAACACCTATTGGCCCGATTTCTCGGAAGAGCATCTGCACGAGGCCATTGCCAACTATCAGAGCCGGCAGCGCCGCTTTGGCAAGACAGAAGCCCAGGTGGAAGAAGAAAGCAAGAAATAGTAAGAAGATAAAAAAAAGAAAAACGATAATAAAGTGACTCAAAGGAATATTATATATAAGGTGGCGGCAGCTATGAGAACCTTTATGGGGCTTTGCTTGCTGGTCGTCTTGCCTCTGACTGCTGCTGCTCAGGAAAAGATTGTTCATCCTGAAATATCCTATGCCGGAACGCCCATCACGGGAGTTTTAGGAGGAATCAACGTTTCGGGCGTTGAAGGCTACGAAGACTACATGCTTACAAGCATCTCGGGACTGAGCATCGGTGACGAGATTGAGTTGCCTGGATCGGCCATTACCGATGCCGTGAAACGCTATTGGCGGCACGGACTCTTCTCGGATGTCTCCATTGCCGTGGATTCACTCATTGGCAATAAAGTATATCTGCATTTCTATTTGGCACCACGCCCCAAAATCTCTACCATCAACTACATCGGACTCAAAAAGTCGGAACGAGAGGATATGGAGCAAAAACTCGGCATGGCAAAGGGCATGGCGCTGCACCCCAATGTAATCGACCGAGCCAAAATCCTGGCAAAGAAATACTTCGACGACAAAGGATTCAAAAACGCTGAGATTGAAATACGCCAACGCGACGATGTAGCCAACAAAGGGAACGTGATCCTCGACGTGGAAGTTGACAAGAAGGAGAAGATGAAGGTTCGATACATTTGGATTTATGGCAATGACAACCTGAACGACAAGAAGATCAAGGGCTCCTTGTTCAGCAAAGGTGCTTTCTCAAAGACCCACGAAGCCGGCAAGTTCGCCAACCTGCTGAAATCCAAGAAGTTCACGCCGGAAAGATGGAAAAAGGACAAGCAAAATCTCATTGAGAAATACAATGAATATGGCTATCGTGACGCCGTCATCGTAGAAGACAGCGTGTGGAATTTTGACGACAAGCATGTCAACATCATGCTCAAGGTTGACGAAGGCCAAAAATACTACATCCGCAACATCTCATGGGTGGGCAACACCGTCTATCCGACCGACTATCTTGAACGAATACTCGGCATGAAGAAGGGCGACGTCTACAATCAGAAGCTCATGAACAAGCGACTTGTTGAAGACGACGACGCCGTTGGTAACCTTTATTGGAACAACGGTTATGTGTTCTACAACCTTCAACCTACCGAAATCAACATCGTAGGCGACTCCATCGACCTGGAAATGCGCATCGTGGAGAACCAGCAGGCACACATCAACCGAGTGCGCATCAACGGTAACGACAGACTTTACGAAAATGTGGTACGACGCGAACTCCGCACCAAGCCCGGCGATCTGTTCTCGCGTGATGCACTCATGCGTACAGCCCGAGAACTGGCTTCCATGGGACATTTCGACCCAGAGAAGGTGGCTCCTAAAGTTGACACAAACTTCCAGGATGGAACGGTAGACATCAGCTGGAATCTGGAGCAGAAATCCAACGACCAGATAGAATTCTCGCTGGGATGGGGCCAGACAGGAGTCATTGGCCGTGTGGGACTGAAGCTCAACAACTTCTCCATCGCCAATCTTCTGGGCAAGAACAAGATGCACCGAGGCATCATTCCACAAGGCGACGGCGAGGTGCTCTCCATCGGAGCACAGACCAACGGACGCTATTACCAGTCGTATAATGCCAGCTACTCCACCAACTGGTTCGGAGGCAAACGCCCCATCATGTTCAATGTCGGAGCCTATTACTCCAAGCAGACAGACGTTTCAAGCAATTACTACAACAGCGCCTGGATGAACAATTACTATAACTACATGTATGGCTACAACAGTTATGGTTATGGATACAACAACTACGAGAATTATTACGACCCCGACAAATACGTCAAGCTCCTTGGTGTTTCCATGGGCTGGGGAAAGCGCCTGCGCTGGCCCGACGACTACTTCACCCTCTCCGTGGAGCTGTCCTATCAGCGCTATATGCTCCGCAACTGGCGCTACTTCCTTATCACCAACGGAAATTCCAACAACTTGAACCTCGGAATCTCGCTCTCACGTTCCTCTACCGACAATCCGCTCTTCCCGCGCAGAGGTTCAGAATTCCTCATGTCGCTCCACATCACTCCGCCCTGGTCGAAGTGGGACGGCAAAGACTACGAACACCTCGCCACAGACTATCGCTCGGCCAACTACGTGAACGAGCAACAGGAAAAATACCGATGGATAGAATACCACAAGTGGAAGTTCAAGTCGCGCACATTCACTCCACTCACCAGCGGCGAGAAGTGCTTCGTGCTGATGACACGCGTGGAATTTGGTTTGCTGGGCTCCTACAACAAGTTCAAGAAAAGCCCCTTCGAAACCTACTACATGGGTGGCGACGGCATGAGCGGCTATTCCACGGGCTATGCTGAAGAAACCATTGGACTGAGAGGATATGAAAACGGCTCGCTCACTCCCTATGGAGCTGAAGGCTACGCCTACGACCGCTTCTCCCTCGAAATTCGCTATCCCTTCATGCTCGGCAACACCACCATCTACGGACTCACCTTTGCCGAAGCAGGAAACGCCTGGTCGGACACAAAGAACTTCAACCCCTTCAACGTCAAGCGCTCTGCGGGTGTGGGTGTACGCATCTTCCTGCCCATGGTTGGTCTGATGGGTATCGACTGGGCCTATGGTTTCGACAAAGTATGGGGAACCAAGGGCGGCTCCCAGTTCCACTTCATCCTCGGCCAGGAGTTCTAAAAAGCTGAAAAGTTCAAAAAATGTAGCATAAATAATAAAAAATGAGTTAAAAAGAATGCAAACACGATGAACTATCATACTGTATGTTCGTCATAATTGCGTTGAACCAAAAAACATGAAGCCTATGAAAAAAATCATGATGATGGCCCTCTTCGCCGTAATGGCGCTGACGGCAAATGCGCAGAAATTCGCGCTCATTGACATGGAATATATCCTTAAGAACATACCAGCCTACGAACGGGCTAACGAACAGCTCAACCAAGTGTCGAAGAAATGGCAGGCCGAGGTGGAGGCCATCAACACCCAGGCACAGACCCTCTACAAGAACTATCAGAACGAGGTGGTGTTTCTCTCCCAAGAGCAAAAGAAAGCCAAGCAAGAGGAAATCATGACCAAAGAGAAAGAAGCCAGCGACCTGAAGAAGAAGTATTTCGGCCCCGAAGGCGAACTCTTCAAGAAACGCGAAAGCCTCATGACGCCCATCCAAGACGAAATATACAACGCCGTGAAGGAAATCAGCGAACTAAGAGGCTATAGCCTGGTGCTCGACAGAGCCTCCGACGGCGGCATCATCTTTGGAAGCCCCAAAATAGACATCAGCAATGAAGTGCTCACCAAACTGGGCTATTCAAATTAAAAAAACATTTATTAAATAACAAAAGCAGAAAAAAGAAAAATGAAAAAACTGATTTTAATGTTCATGCTGTTTGCGCCCGTTGCTACGTTCGCCCAGCAAAAGTTCGGACACCTCGATGCACAGTCCATCATGTCGTCAATGCCTGAGTTCATCAAAGCTAAAGGCGAAGTAGACGCCAAGCAGAAAGAAATGGAAAACGAACTCAAAACCATGCAAGACGAATTCCAGCGCAAGCTCGAAGAGTATCAGAAGACACAGAGCACCATGAACGCCACCAAGCAGAAGGAAACCGAGGAGCAGCTCACCCAGATGCAGCAGAAACTCCAGCAGGCCTTCAACGACGGACAGCAGGAGCTCGGCAAGCTCTCCCAGGAGAAGATGATGCCCATCCAGACCAAGCTCGTCAATGCCATCAAAGCTGTCGGCAAAGCAGGCAACTATGTCTACATCATGGACATTTCTGCCGGCATTCCCTACATCAGCGACACGTTGAGCAAGGATGTCACCGCAGAAGTGAAAGCCCAGCTCAACAAGATGAAATAAGAACCATTCACCCCGCGTGACTTAAACACATATCTATAGTCACCCTACTACGAGTTATGATTAGCTTTTGGCATCATCCCATTTGTTATCATAACTCGTAGTTCTTAACATTCAACTCCAAACTTATAAACATGAAAAAAGTCCTCCTCACCCTACCCCTCCTGCTGCTCCCCTTGCTCGCCAATGCACAGGCCAAGTTTGGATATTTCAGCCTTCAGGAAGCCCTTCGCAGCATGCCTGGCTATGCCATTGCTCAAAAGAACCTCAGCACGCTCAGCGCTCAGTATGACGACGAGATGCGGCTTGCCGAAGAAGAGTTCAACAGAAAATACGAAGAGTTTCTCGACGGCCAGCGCGAGCTCGCACCATCCATCCTGCAAAAGCGGCAGACCGAACTGCAGCAGCTCATGAGCCGCAACATTGCCTTCCGAGCCGAAGCCAAGCGGCTGCTCAGCCAGGCCGAAGAGGAAGCCTACGCGCCGCTGCGCAAGCAACTCACACAGCTCGTGCAGCAGATAGGCCACGAACAAGGCTATGCCTTCATCCTCAACACCGACAACGACTCGCTGCCCTACGTCGATCCCGAACAGGGCGAAGACATCATGCCCCTCATCAAGGCCAGCCTGTAGAATGCACGCTGCACATTCATTATTCCCTATAAGCAATCACAACCCGCTACTATGAACTATAAGCTCCCTCCCGGACCCATAGGTGTTTTCGACAGCGGCTACGGCGGACTCACCATCCTGCATGCCATACGCCAGTTGCTGCCCCAATACGACTACATTTATTTGGGCGACAATGCCCGTGCACCCTATGGCAACCGCTCCTTCGAGGTGGTCTATCAGTTCACGCGTCAGGCCGTCAACCATCTCTTCCAGCAAGGATGTCCACTCGTCATCCTGGCCTGCAACACGGCCTCAGCCAAAGCACTACGCACCATCCAGCAGCACGACCTGCCACTCATCGACCCCCATCGACGGGTGCTGGGCATCATTCGCCCCACCGTCGAGGTGCTGGGCAGCCTCACCCAATCGCGTCACGTGGGCATACTGGCCACCGACGGCACCGTGCGCAGCCAGAGCTACGACATCGAACTGTCCAAACTCCACCCCGACATCCGCGTTTCCTCCGTGGCCTGCCCGCTCTGGGCTGCCATCGTAGAGGCCAACGAAGCACAATCACCCGGCGCCGACTATTTCGTAGGCAAACGCATCGGCCAGCTCATGACGCTCGACCCCCACATCGACACCATCCTCCTGGCCTGCACCCACTACCCGCTGCTCCTCGATGCCATCCACCGACACGTGCCACCGTCAGTCCACATCGTCTCTCAGGGGCAGTATGTGGCCAACAGTCTGAAAGACTATCTCCTGCGCCACCCCGACATGCAGAGCCAGTGCACCCAAGGCGGCACCTGCCAGTATCTCACCACCGAGAGCCCCGAGAAGTTCAGCGAGTGTGCCACCATCTTCCTGCAACAGCAGGTCGACGTGAAGCACATCGACTTGGAATAGCATCCTTCCCCACTCCACTTTCAGGCCATCATGCCCGGTCTGAACCCCACAAAGAAGCCCTCCCAGAAAGGTGTTGATTACCTTTCGGGGAGGGCTTTTATATGACATGACCACTCAGAGGTCTATTTGCTCCGCCTCAGCTATGCAGCGCAGGTTCTTCTGCAGCTGCTCCACCGAACTGGCACCTACGAGCACGGAGGTGACGCCCTGCTGCTGCAGAATCCACTTCAGCGCCATCTCGGCCAGCGTCTCGCCTCGCTGCTGCGCCATGCCGTTCATGGCCGATATCTGCTCCAGCAACTGCGGCGTGAGCATGTCGGGCCGCAGGAAGTGGGCACGGCTCATGCGCGAGCCTTCGGGGATGCCGTTGAGATAGCGGTCGGTGAGCAGTCCCTGAGCCAGCGGCGAGAAGGCAATGAAGCCCACGCCCTCGTCGTGGCAGAAGCGGGTGATGCCGCTCTCCATGGGCTCGCGGTTGAGCAGGTTGAGCTTGCCCTGATAGATGAGCAGCGGCACGTCGCGCTGCCGCAGATACGCCGCGGCCTGCCGCAGGGGCTCCAGCGGCCAGTTGCTGATGCCCACGTAGAGCGCCTTGCCGGCCCGCACAATGTCTACGAGCGCCTGGAGCGTTTCCTCGATGGGTGTCTGCGCATCAAAGCGATGACTGTAGAACAGGTCCACGTAGTCCAGGTGCATGCGCTTCAGGCTCTGGTCGATGCTGGCCATGAGATATTTGCGCGAGCCATGGTCGCCATAGGGGCCCGGCCACATGTCGTAGCCGGCCTTGGTGGAGATGAAGAGCTCATCGCGGAAGGGACGGAAGTCGTCGTCCATGAGTCGGCCCAAGGTCTCCTCGGCGGTGCCGTAGAGCGGCCCGTAGTTGTTGGCCAGGTCGAAGTGTGTGATGCCGTGGTCGAAGGCGTAGCGGGTGATTTGTCGGCTGCGCTCATAGGGGTCCACGCTGCCGAAGTTGTGCCAGAAGCCCAGCGATATCTTGGGCAGCAGCACGCCGCTCCTGCCGCAGCGCCTGTAGAGCTGTTGGGCCTCGTCATAGCGGCTTGGGGCGGGGTTGTAGTGAGGTTTGATGTCCATGTTGTTTCGTGTTGGTTTAGTGTTGGTCCTTCTCCATGAGTTCAAGCAGTTTCTCCACGGCCTCGTCCTCGGGGATATTCTTCATCACGCATTCCTTGCCGCGATAGAGCGAAATCTTGCCCCTGCCGGCCCCCACGTAGCCATAGTCGGCATCGGCCATTTCGCCGGGTCCGTTGACGATGCATCCCATGATGCCAATCTTCAGGCCCACCAGATGGCTCGTGGCGGCCTTGATGCGGGCGATGGTGGTGCGCAGGTCGTAGAGCGTGCGTCCGCAGCCCGGGCAGGAGATGTACTCCGTCTTGGTGAACTTGATGCGCGCAGCCTGCAGGATGGCGTCGGCCAGCGCAGCCAACTGAGCCTGCTCCACGTGCAGCGACGAGTGCTCTGCCAGCAGGACGTTCAGCTTCGTGGCCTTGCGGTCGATGAGCAGGGCGCCCACGGCCATGGCGGCCTTCAGCTGCAGTGTGGCGTAGTCGGGCGCATCGAGGGTCAGCGTGATGGTGTCATCGCTGATGCCGGCCTCAGCCTGCTGTCGCAGCCTTGTGCACTCGGGTATGAGCTCCACCAGGGAGCGTGCCACGGGAATCTCGGCTTCGGGCTCCTCGCTGAGCGACACACGTATGGTGTCGCCAATGCCCTCGGTGAGCAGGGCACCAATGCCCACGGCGCTCTTGATGCGCCCGTCCTCACCCTCGCCGGCCTCGGTCACTCCCAGATGCAGCGGATAGTGCATCTGCTCGGCGTCCATGGTCTTGACGAGCAGTCTCACCGTCTTGACCATCACCACGGTGTTGCTGGCCTTGATGCTGATCACCACGTCGTTGAACTCCTCGCGCCTGAAGATGCGCAGAAACTCCATGCAGCTCTCCACGATGCCCTCGGGCGTGTCGCCATAGCGGCTCATGATGCGGTCGGAGAGCGAGCCGTGGTTCACGCCGATGCGCACCGCCGTGTGGTGCTCCTTGCAGATGTTGATGAATGGCACCAGCTTCTCCTCAATCTTGCTGAGCTCCTGCCGATACTCCTCGTCGGTGTATTCCAGATGGCGGAACGTGCGCCCGGGGTCCACGTAGTTGCCGGGGTTGATGCGCACTTTCTCGCAGTAGCGCGCGGCCACGTCGGCCGTGTGGGCCGTGAAGTGCACGTCGGCCACCAGTGGTTGGCCATAGCCGTCGGCCTTCAGCCGTGCCGAGATGTTCTTCATGTTCTCAGCCTCACGCGTGCCCTGCGTGGTGAATCTCACCAGCTCGCCTCCGGCGTCGATGATGCGCTTGGCCTGGGCCACGCATCCCTCGGTGTCGTTGGTGTCTGTCGTGGCCATCGACTGAATGCGAATGGGGTTGTCGCCGCCAATGGCTATGTTCCCCACATGGCACACGCTGCTAATTCGTCTTGTATTCATATTTCACTTCTGCCAGTTCCTCGTTAGCCTTTTCTATTTTCTGCTTCAGGTTGGCCTTATAGTCGGCCAGCCGCCGTGCCACCTCCTCGTCGCAGAGAGCCAGCATCTCGGTGGCCAGTATGGCGGCGTTCATGGCTCCGTTCACTCCCACGGTGGCCACGGGGATGCCCGGCGGCATCTGTATGATGGAGAGCATGGCGTCGAGCCCGTCGAGCATGCCCTTGATGGGAACGCCGATGACGGGCAGCGTGGTCGAAGCGGCTATCACTCCCGGCAGTGCGGCGGCCATGCCCGCGCCGGCAATGATGACGCGCAGCCCGCGGTCCTTGGCTCCCTTGGCAAACTGCTCCACGGCGTCGGGTGTGCGGTGGGCCGAGAGAGCATTCACCTCAAAGGGAATCTGCATATCGTTCAGAAACTTCATGGCTTTCTCCATGACGGGCAGGTCGCTTGTGCTGCCCATGATAATGCTTACTAATGGCTTCATAATATATATAATAGGTATATGTTTAGCTACAAACACAGAAGAATACACTCATCTTCTCTACTCTTTTTCTTCCTCAAACAATACACAGATAGGCCGTGATGTGCCCCACGAGGAAGCCGGCCACCACCTGCTCCAGCGAGTGCTGGCGCAGAATCATGCGGCTGGTGCCCAGCAGGCCGGCCAGCAGGATGACGAGCGAAATCCACCACACGGGATTGAACAGGAAGATGTAGGAAAAGGCAACGATGGCTCCTGCCACGCCGCCGATGGCCGCCGTATGGGTGGAAATCTTCCACCACACATTGACGATGGCGCACACCACCTGAATCATCAGTGCCGCCACCAGGATGCGCCCCATGAAGCTGGGCAGATGGATGATGCGCATCACGTAGTAGCATGCCAGATAGCACACGATGGAGATGACGTAGGGTATCATGCGCCGCTCGCGCACGCCCAGGTCGATGAGTGTCCACCCCTGATACTTGCGGTAGAGATGGATGATGAGCGTAGGCAGCAGGATGGTGAACAGATAGACCATGGCCACCACCATGAGTTTGAAGCTCCACGGCAGCAGCTTCAGATAGCTGAACATGAAGAGTGCCAGCATGCCCAGCAGCGGCAGATAGAACGGTGTGAACACCATGCTGATGATGCGTGCGCCGATGATGAGTTGTCTTGATTTCATTTGCTTCCTAATTGTTATAGAGTAGATGATTGCGTCTTTCCTGTCTGTGCGGGCGCAAAGGTAATCATAGTTAATAATTAGCAATTAAAAATTAAAAGTATATCACCCCTTTCTCAGCCGGGCAATGGGAATGCCCAGTTGCTCGCGATACTTCGATATGGTGCGCCTTGCTATGGGGAATCCGCGCTGCGTGAGCTGCTCCTTCAGCGCGTCGTCGTTCAGCGGATGCGTCTTGTCCTCGCCCGCCACAATCTCCTGCAGGGCAGCCTTGATGCGCCGCGTCGACATCTCCTCGCCGCTCTCCGTGCGGTAGCTGTCGCTGAAGAAGTGGCGCAGGCGGAACGTGCCCCAGCGCGTCTGGGCATACTTCTGGTTGCTCACGCGCGAGATGGTCGATATGTCGAGCCCCGTGCGGTCGGCCACGTCCTTGAGTATCATGGGCTTCAGGTCGCTCTCGTCGCCGTCCTGGAAGTATTTGCGCTGAATGTCTATGATGGCCTTCATCGTCACGTAGAGCGTGTGCCGCCGCTGCTTCACGGCATCGATGAAGCCCTGTGCGCGCTCCACCTTCTCGCGGGCGTAGAGCAGGGCCTCCTTTTCGGTGCGGCTCATGCCCTGCTTGTTGGTCTGATATTGCTTGAGCATGTCGGCAAACGATGGCGACACATAGAGTTCGGGCACCCGCCCGCGGTTGATGGTGAAGCTCACCGTGCCGTCGTCGGCCGTGTCGACAATGAAGTCGGGCGTTATCTGCTGCGTGTTGCGCCCCTCGGTCTCGCCGAG
>CAMOPD010000039.1 GCA_946622085.1 uncultured Prevotellaceae bacterium
CTCAACGTGCACCACGACACGGGAACCGACGGCTGGCTCGTGGCCGACGAGGCAAACTACAATAAGAACAAATCGCGCTTTGAGTACCTGTGGAAGCAGATTGCCGAAGAATTTCGCGACTACGACGAGCGGTTGCTCTTCGAGTCCTACAACGAGATGCTCGACTCGAAGAAGTCGTGGTGCTTCGCCTCCTTTGCCTCGGCCAACAAATACGACGCCACCATTGCACGCTCAGCCTATAACGCCATCAACAGCTACGCCCAGAGCTTCGTCAGCACCGTGCGCGCCACGGGCGGCAACAACGCCCAGCGCAACCTGGTGGTCAACACCTACGCGGCGTGCAGCGGCAGCGGATCGTGGAACAGCCACCTCACCGACCCGCTCAAGGAGATGAAGCTGCCCGCCGACAACGTGAGCCATCACATCATCTTCCAGGTGCACAGCTATCTGGACGTGACCAACGTGAGCAACGTGAAGCGCGAGATCGACGACATGATAGGCAAACTCAACAAGCATCTCGTGGCCAAGGGCGCACCCGTCATCATCGGCGAATGGGGCACCAGCAACGTCGATGCCAGCGTCACCGACTACGATGCGCGCCGCGACAACGTGCTGGCCTTTGCCCGCTATTTCGTGGAGCAAACCAAGGCCAATGGCATAGGCACCTTCTACTGGATGGGCATCAGCAACGGAGCCACGCGCACGCTGCCCGCCTTCAGTCAGCCCGACCTGGCCGAGGCCATCCTGCAGGCATGGTATGGCAACGACTATCATCCCGTGCTGCTCACCGAGGACGACTTCGAGATTGTCTATGTGGTGGAATACAGCAGTCAGTGGGCCGAGATGAATCTGTGCAACAAGGAGCTGTCGCCTTCTGCCTATAAAGGCATCAAGGTGGAATTTGCCGAGGTGCCTGCGGCCGGAAACTTGCAGGTGAAGGTCTATGGGGCAGCCGATGACAAGGGACAATATGAGCCTGTGCCCGGCACATCGGCCACTTTCACCGTCAACTTCAACGCCTCGGCGCTGGGCAATAAAGTGCGGCGCGTCACCCTGCAATACAACCGGACGGCTGCCTATAAGGCCAAAGTGCGCAGCGTGACCTTGCTGAAGGCCGACGGCACGGAGGAGAAGCTCACGCCCAGCGTCTTCTGGGGCTGCCAGCTGAGCATGGAGTCGGTGGCCAAACCGTCGGGCGTGACCGCCATAGAGACCGCCAACAAGGGCGACGGCCACATATACAACCTGAACGGCCAGCGCGTGGAGTCGCCTCGACGCGGCATCTACATCGTCAATGGCCGGAAGGTGCTGGTGAGATAGCTTCGCGTGCCCCCTTTCGCATAGGGCTTATATGTTTTTGTTGGTGTCCGGGGATAATTGTTATACCTGCAGCAATGCTCTGTCAATGAGATTCTTTGTGAGATGCTCATTGTAAGGGGCGTGGAAAACGGTGTGGACACCAATCAATAATATACAAGTTGGCCAGCTAAAAATTACAGACCCCACCCCTGCCCCTCCCCTTGAGGGCAGGGGTGGGGTCTATAATGATGAACCTGCATACTTATTTTTTGTTTTGCAGGTGTGGGGTGGGAGATGCTCATTGGCGTCCCTTTCCCTCGGCATATTCCTTCGGGGTGACGCCGAAGTGCTTCTTGAAGGTGGTGGAGAAGTGGGCCTGGTTGGCAAATCCCACGCGATAGGCCACCTCGGAGATGTTCACTTTGTTTTCGCGGATGAGCTTGGCGGCCTGGTCGAGCCTGATGTTGCGCACGAAGTCGCCCGACGAGATGCCCGTGATCTCCTTCATCTTGCGGTGGAGCTGCGTGCGGCTGATGCCCACAATCTGGCACAGTCGTTCCACGTTGAAGTCGCGGTCGCTCAGGTTCTCGTTTACGGCGCGCGTGATGCGGTCCATCAGAGCGTCGTTGTAGCCCGTCACTTGCAGTCGTTCGATGCGCTGCTCCTGGTCTTGTGCGCCCGAGAACTTGCCGCGCAGCCGGCGCACATTGGCAATGAGGTTGTCTATCTGTATGCGCAGTTCGTCCATGTTGAAGGGCTTGGCGATGTAGGCGTCGGCGCCGCGGCGCAGTCCCTCCAGTCGGTCGGCCACGTCGGCCTTTGAGGTGAGCAGGATGACGGGCACGTCGCTCACTATTTTGTTGCTCTTGATGCGCTTGAGCAGTTCTATGCCGTCCATCTCGGGCATCATCACGTCGGAGATGATGAGGTCGTAGGGCTGTGTCAGCAGTGCCTGCAGAGCGGCCTCGCCGCTCCTGAATCCCTCAAAGCGGTAGTAGCCACCCAGTTCGTGGCTGATGTAGCGTGCGATGTCGGGGTCGTCGTCGACGAGCATGATGCGCACGTTGCGGTCGGCTTTCTTCTTGTCTGACGGCTCTTCGGCCTCTATCTCCTCGGGGCGCAGGTGGGCGTTGCCGAGTGGCAGGCTGACGGTGAAGACGGCCCCCTGGCGGCCGTCGGTGCGGTTGCCGGCCGTGATGTCGCCGCCGTGCATCTTGACGATGGTGCGGCAGAGGTTGAGGCCGATGCCCGTGCCGATGTTGTGCTGCTCATCGGCGTTCTTGCCCTGATAGAATCGCTCGAACAGCCGTTCGGGCTTCTCGCTGGGCAGTCCTGAGCCCGTGTCGCTGACGCGTATGACGGCCTTCTCGGCTTCCCTGGCGATGCTGATGCTGACGTTTCCGCCGTCGGGAGTGAACTTGAAGGCGTTGGAGAGCAGGTTGGTGATGACCTTGTCGAAGTTCATGCGGTCGATCCACGCCGAGAGCTTCTCGCCCGCCACGTTGAGGGTGATGTTGCGCTGCGCCGCGTTGTACTGGTAGAGCGAGGCGATGTTGCCCACAAAGGCGCTGAGCTCGGTCTCGCGGCAGTGCAGTTGCATCTGGTTTTTGTCTATCTTGCGCTGGTCGAGAATCTGGTTGACGAGCATCAGCAGTCGGTTGGCGTTGCGGTCGATGGTCTCCAGTTCGCCCAGGGCTTCGCCGCCCTGTGGGATGTTGGCCAGCAGCCGTTTCAGCTTCTTCACGGGCCCCATGATGAGGGTGAGCGGCGAGCGTATGTCGTGAGTGGCATTGATGAGGAAGCGCATCTTGGCCTCCTCGAGTTCGCGCTTCTGCCGGCGGCGGTAGAACCAGGCGGCGGCCACCACCAGTGCGCCCAAGAGCAGGGCGTAGAAGAGATAGGCCAGCGACGTGGCATACCACGGGGCTTCCACCCTGATTTTGACGATGCGCGTCTCGGCGGAGTATTCGCCGTTGGCAGCGGCGCGCACCTCGAGGGTGTAGCTGCCGGGCTTCAGTCGGTTGAAGTAGATGCGGTTGATGCCCTCCTCGGTGGACTGCCACTGGCCGTTGCTGCCGTTGTTGAGTCGGTATTCGAAGCGTATGTTCTCCGTGTTCTTGTAGTTCAGCAGCGAGAGTTCCAGATAGAACGTGCTCTGCGAGCTGGGAATGACGAAGCGGCTGGCCGAGCAGTCTTGCTTCTCGTCGCCCACCACGAAGTTGGTCAGGTGCACGCTGCCCATCTTCAGCGCGTTGTGCTTGGCATCGTGGGGGTAGAAGGTGGTGATGCCGTCGTTGGTGGCGAAGCCTATCAGTCCGTCGGCCCTCCGCAGGATGCAGCGGTTGATGTATTCCTTGGTGGTGAGTCCGTTGCCGCTGGTGTGGCTCACGAGCGTGTGTTTCTTGCGGTCGAGCATCCAGATGCCCATCACGGAGCTCATCCAGATGTCGCCGTCGGCATCTTCGGTCATGGCGCACACCTTGTAGCCCTTCAGGTGCTCGGTGGTGGGCAGGCGCTCGGTGGCACGCCGGCTCACGTTGTAGCGGTAGACGCCATCGTCGGTGCCGATGATGATTTCGCCGTCGCTGAGTTCCAGCAGCACGTTGCACTGCACGTCCTTCAGCTGCGCGGTCCATCCCAGCACGTCGAAGGCATGGGTCTTGGGGTTCATGCACGACAGTCCGTTGGCGGTGCATATCCAGAGCAGTCCGCGGCGGTCGTAGTGCATGCCGCCCACCCAGTCGTTGGTGAGCCGGCCGTGTGCGCTGCCCGTCTGGTTCATGCTGAATCGGCGCACCTCGCGCGTGTACTTGTTGAATATGAGCAGGCCTTTCCCGAAGTTCGACACGTAGAGCTCGCCCTGGCCGTTGTCTTCCATGCAGCGCACGCCCGAACCGTCGATTTCGAGTTGCGGCAGGGCTGCACCCGTCGCGGGGTTGTAGCTGTAGACCTGCTTGTCGGTGGCTATCCAGTAGCTGCCTTCGCGGTCGCGATAGATGAAGTTGGTGCCGGCCGGTGTGTTGAGGCGCCCAGTGATGTGTCCCTGTGCGTCGAAACGGTAGATGCCATTGTGGCTCACCGAGCAGAGGGTGCTGCCGTCGTCGCAGGTGGCTATCGACGTGACGCTGCCGCCGATGATGTGGTTCTGGGCCGAAAAGCTCCACGTGTTGAACGACTCCTTGTAGTTGCTCTTGAGATAGACTCCCTTGCCGTAGCATCCCATCCAGAGGTTCTGGTCTTTGTCTTCGAGCACATTGTTCACGTCGGCCGTGGCCAGGTTGAAGCGGCTGCTGCTGCTCTCCACGGGCTGCAGGTGCGACGTTCCCCGCTCGATGCACATGAGCCCTTTCTCCGAAGTGCCAATGTAGATGTTGCCGTCGTGGTCGCAGGTGGCATGGTGCATGGTGTTGTTCTGTCCCAGGGCCGAGAGGTCGAATCCTGCGGGGCTCAGCGTGTTGGTCATGTAGTCGTATTGCAGAATGCCGAAGTGGCACACGATGAGCATGGTGTTCTTGCCCGTGGGCAGAAAACTGCTCACGGGTCCGCACTGCGTCTGATAGGTCTTCAGCTTCTTGCAGCTGTTGGCAGTGAGCCTGTAGGTCACAATCTCATTGTTGTGGTCGCCGCGCCACAGGGTCTGCCGGCTGTCGATAAGCATGCGCGTGAAGAATCCGTCAACATCGGGGTTGATGTCCTTTTCGGCTTCTATGCGGCTGCTGCCCTTGCGCAGGCGGAACAGTCCGCGTCCGCCTGTGCCTATCATGATGTCGCCGCCGGGAGACTCCTGCATGCTGCTCACGCGCACACTCTTGAGCCCCGGAAAGCTGAAGTGCTCGAAGCAGTCCTTGCGGTAATTGTAGCGCATGAGGCCCCGGCGCGTGCCTATCCAGAGGTTGCCGTCGCGGCTGACGAGAAAACTGCTGATGATGTTGTCGGCAATCGACGTGCTGTCGGCTTCGCGGTGCAGGTAGATGTTGTGGTGATAGCCGTCGAAGCGGTTCAGTCCGTATTCGGTGCCTATCCAGATGTAGCCCTGCCGGTCCTGGCAGATGCACGATATGAGGCTGCTCGACAGCTTGTCGGAGGAGTAGAGCTGCCCCGTGTCGGCCAGAGTGAACAGGGCCGATGCCACTGCCAGCAGGAGTAAAATGTTGCGTTTCAGAATCATGCGAAATAGTGTTAATAAGCGTGTTTAGGTTATTATGCTGGCACAAAAATAGTGTTTTTTCGATTTTGTTCCTAATAATTAGGGGGTAAATCGAGCAGAAAGGGAACAAAATGAAAACAGTGTGGAACGAAACGCGATGTGTTTCTTTGCGTGAGTGCCTCCTGGGCGCGCAGGTGCGGAGATGTGTGTTGGGTGCAGAATAATTCTGCTTTTCACTTTTTCGGCTTTTCCACTTTTTCAGCTTTCCCACTTTTAAAAGTGGTGCTTTCCACTTGCAATTATTCATTTTATTTCTTAACTTTGCATCTATAAACTAACAATCATTATGAGACGAAACATTTTTCTTTTTTTCCTGCTCCTTACGTGCTCAGCCGTTTCCTTAGCGGCCGACAAGGTGGAACGCCCCCGGCTGGTGGTGGGCATAGTGGTCGACCAGATGCGATGGGACTATCTCTATCGTTATTACGACAAATTTGTTGACGGCGGCCTGAAACGGCTCCTCAACGAGGGCTATAGTTGCGACAACACCCACTATAACTATGTGCCCACGGTGACGGCTGCCGGGCATGCCAGCGTCTACACCGGCACCACGCCGGCCATTCACGGCATTGCCGGCAACAACTACCACATCAACGGCCAGTCCGTCTACTGCGTCAGCGACACCACCGTGCAGGGCGTCGGTTCCCAGGGAAAGGCCGGGCAGATGTCGCCCCGCAATATGCGCGTGACCAATATCGGCGACCAGCTGCGACTGGCCACCGACTTCCGTTCGCGCGTCATTGGCGTGGCGCTGAAAGACCGTGCCTCCATTCTTCCTGCGGGACATACTGCCAATGCGGCCTATTGGTTCGACACGAGCATCGGCGGATTCATCACCAGCACCTACTACATGAAGGAGCTGCCGCAGTGGGTGAAGAACTTCAACCGCGACAACAAAGTGGCTGAAAAGGAAAACGTGAGAATCAAGCCCAAAGGACTGCAGCTGACCACCAAGATGGCGCTCGCAGCGCTCAACAACGAACGGCTGGGGCGGCAGGACGACGTGTGCGATATGCTCTGCATCAGCTATTCTTCTACCGACCTCGTGGGGCATGAATACGGCACGCGCGGCGAGAAGACCGACGAGATATACCTGGCGCTCGACAAGGAACTGCGCCAGCTCTTTGAAGCGCTCGACAGCCGCATTGGCAAGGGGAAGTATTTGGTGTTCCTCACTGCCGACCATGCTGGAGCACACAATGCCAAGTTCCTCAACGACAATAAGCTGCCCGGCGGACAAGTGCCCTATTTCGGCAAACTGAAGCGCATGCTCAACGAAACCCTCGCTCCACGCATGGGCGGGGTTAACGTGGTAGACGACGTGATGAACGAGCAGATTTATCTCGACTATAAGGCCATCGAGAAGGCCGGGCTGAAGGCGTGTGAAGTGAAGCAGGCCGTGTGCGCCGAGATGATGAAGATGCCCAACATCCACTATGCCGTGGCCGTGAGCGATGTGATGACGGCTCCCATCCCTGCGGCCATACGCGACCGCATCGTCATGGGCAACTGCCCCGGGCGGAGCGGCGACATTGAAATCATTCCGGCTCCCCACTACTATGACTATCGCTACGACCACGGTTCCAGCCACTCGCACTGGAATCCCTACGACACCCATGTGCCCTTCCTCATGATGGGCTGGCACGTGGAGCATGGAGCCACCAATAAGCCCGTCAGCATCACTGACGTTGCTGCCACCATCTGTGCCATGCTGAAGATACAGATGCCCAGCGGCTGCGTAGGCAATCCGGTGTTCTGATTCAGGCTTTCCTACATGCAGAAGGGGATATGTCCAGGCCGGACATATCCCCTTCTGCATGGTTATGATGAATGTTTCCTCCTATGATTTCAGCAGCGTCTCGGCCACCTCGCACAGTTCCTCGTACCAGGCTTCGCCAAAGCGGCGCGTCAGCGGTTCGCGCAGAAACCGGTAGAGCGGCAAGCCCAGTTCTTGGCCTTTCTTCACGGCGTCGCGGCACACCTCCCAGCGGTTGTAGTTCAGCCCTGTCAGTCCGCCGTTGAAGTGCTTCTCGCGGATGGGGTAGAGCGAGCAGGAGATGGGCTTGCAGAACGACGTCGCCCCGGCCCTGTAGGCCTTCTCAAGTGCGCACAGGCAGCAGCCGTCTTCATAGCAGGTGAAGACGCAGTCCTTGCCGCCCACAATGCTGGTGACGAGCTCGCCGTCGCGGTCGGTGTAGGCCACGCCCTGCTTGTCAACAACGGCTTGTGCCGACGCCGACATCTGGGGCCACACGGTGTCGAGGCAGTCTTCAATTTGGCCGATTTCATCGAGCGTGACGGGCGCTCCCGCATCGCCTTCCACGCAGCAGATGCCTTTGCATTTTTCCAGGTCACAGCAGAATTGTTCGGTGAGCAAATCCGACGATATGAGCACGTCGCCTATTTGCAGTATGGGGGGTATTACCATGCTATTGGGGTTTGTCCGTTTTGTTTGAGATATTCATTGCAACGCGAGAACTGGTGCTGGCCGAACCATCCGCCACGGTTGGCCGAGAGTGGCGAGGGGTGGACCGACTCCAGCACGAGATTGTTGTCGCGCGGTATCATGTAGGCCTTGCTGCGGGCATAGCCACCCCATAGCATGTAGACCAGATGCTGGCGCTCGGCGGCCAGGGCGCGTATGGCGGCATCGGTGAAGGTCTGCCAGCCCAGTCGGGAGTGGCTGTTGGCCTGATGGGCACGCACCGTGAGCGAAGCGTTGAGCAGCAGCACGCCCTGCTGGGCCCAGCGCGTCAGGTTGCCGCTCTTGGGCATGGGCACTCCCAGGTCGTCGCTGATTTCCTTGAAGATGTTTTGCAAGGAGGGAGGATAGGCAATGCCGTCTTGCACCGAGAAACTCAGCCCGTGGGCCTGGCCTGGCTCATGATAAGGGTCTTGGCCAATGATGACCACCTTCACCTTGTCAAACGGACACAGATTGAAGGCGTTAAAGATGAGGCTGCCCGGCGGGTAGCATGTGTTGGCCGCATATTCCTGGCGCACCCACTGCGTGAGCTGCACGAAGTAGGGCTTTTCAAACTCCACAGCCAGATGGCGCTTCCACGATTCTTCTATTTTTACATTCATACGTGTCACTTCAGGTTGCCCAGGATGTCGCGCGTCAGCTCTTTGGTGATGGTGCGTGTGGCAGCCGAGGTGGCGTTCTTCACCACTTTCTCCTTGGCCGAAGTCTTGCTCTTGGTCTGCTTGCCGCTCACCTTGTTGCTCACCCATGTGCCCAAGAGTGCGGCCACAGTGGAGGTGACGGCGGTCATCACGGCCTTCATCACCTTGCTCATGATGCCCGGTTTCTTCTTCTCTTCCTTTTGGGCCTTGCCTTTCTTCTCGGCCTCCTCTTCGGCCAGTTGGGCTTCTTGCTTGGCCTTTTCCTCGGCTTCCTTCACGAGAATCTCGTAGGCGCTTTCGCGATCGATGGGCGTGTCGTATTTCCCATAGATGCGGCTCTGCTTGATGATGTCGAGTCGCTGGCCTTCGGTGATGGCGCCAATCTGCGACAGCGGGAAGAGCACCTTGGCGCGCTCCACGATGCTCGGTGCGCCTTTGGCGTCGAGGAAGCTCACGAGCGCTTCGCCCGTTTCGAGGTTCATGATGGCCTCGTCGGTCTTGAATTCGGGATTGGCGCGGAAGGTGTCGGCAGCGGTTTTCACGGCCTTCTGGTCCTTTGGTGTGTAGGCACGCAGGGCGTGTTGAACGCGGTTGCCCAGCTGTCCGAGGATGTTTTCGGGGATGTCGGTGGGGCTCTGTGTGATGAAATAGATGCCCACGCCCTTGGAGCGTATGAGTCGGATGACTTGTTCAATCTTGTCGAGCAGCGCCTTGGACGTGCCTTCGAAAAGCATGTGAGCTTCGTCGAAGAAGAACACCAGCTTGGGCAGTTCCATGTCGCCCACTTCGGGCAGCGTGCTGTAGAGCTCGCTGAGCAGCCAGAGCAGGAAGGTGGAGTAGAGCTTGGGCTGCATCATCAGTTTGTCGGCAGCCAAGACGTTCATTACGCCTTTGCCGCCTTCGGTCTGCATGAGGTCGTAGATGTCGAACGACGGCTCGCCGAAGAACTTGTCGGCGCCCTGGCTTTCCAGCTGCAACAGGGCGCGCTGGATGGCACCCACCGAAGCGGCCGAGATGTTGCCATACTTCACCTGATAGTCTTTGGCGTTCTTCGACACGAAGTCGAGCATGGAGCGCAGGTCTTTCAAGTCGAGGATGAGCAGTCCGCGCTCATCGGCAATGCGGAAGACAATGTTGAGCACGCCGTCCTGCGTCTCGTTCAGTTGCAACAGTCGCGAGAGCAGCTGCGGCCCCATCTGGCTCACTGTGGCACGCATGGGGTGGCCCTGTTCGCCATAGACGTCGAAGAAGCGCACGGGGCAAGCCTGGAACTGCGGGTTCTCGATGCCGAATTCGGGCAGTCGTTTCTCGATGAAACCGCTCATTTTGCCCACTTGCGAGATGCCGCTCAGGTCGCCTTTCATGTCGGCCATGAAGCAGGGCACGCCTGCCTGGCAGAACGATTCGGCCATCACCTGCAGCGTAACTGTCTTTCCTGTACCTGTGGCTCCCGCTATGAGTCCGTGGCGGTTGGCCATCTTTCCGTTGATACTCAATGCCCCTGCCGGGCTGTGGGCGATGTATAGCCCTCGTTCCTTGTCAAACATAAGCTTCAGTCGTTTTGGTTGTTCATGTGTTGCAAAGATACAAATTAGCCGTTGAAAAGCAAAATATTTTGTCAACTTTTCCGAGAGGTGCCGTGATGTGGGGGAGGGCGGTGTGGATAATAAAAAGCACGGGCCTGCCTGTCGGCAAGCCCGTGAGTGGTTGTTGCTAAGTGCTGATGGAGTCCCGTCAGGGCATCATGATGACTTCAACGTGGTTTCCGCTGCTGAGTATGGTCTTGCTCAGGAAGTTGCTGATGGCCTGCGGTGTGACGGCTTCGATGGCGGCCTTGAGGCCTGTCTCGATGTCAACGCCGAAGCGGTTGTAGCTCTCGAGCACGTTCAGCCAGCGGCTGTTGGTCTTGGCATCCGTGTCGGCCGACTTCAGCATGATTTGCTTCACCTTCACCAGGTCTTCAGCGTTGGGGTTGGCAATGGTGGCCTGCATGCCCTTCTGGAATTGGGGAATGGCCTCTGCAGCCTTTTCGGGGTTCAGCTTGCCGTTGCCGGTGATGATGAAGTAGGTTTCGGGTCCGTCGGTTTCGAGTTCCATGTCAGCTCCTGCGTGATAGGCTGCCGAGAGCTTCTCGCGAATCTCGCGGTTGAACGTCATGTCGAGCAGTCGGTTGGCGGCTTCGAGCAGCACGATGTTCTCCAGCGTGTATTTCTGCGGGTTGGAGCGCCATATCTCGTTCACCTGGGCCTGCGGGTTCTGCATTTCCTTCTTGAAGCTGCACTTCACGTCGCCCTTGGCAAAGGTGCGCATCTCGCTCATCTTGGCCGTGGCCTTACCCTTCGAGGGCAGCGAGGCAATGTATTGCTCGATGTACTGTCGCAGCTGCGCTTCGTCGAAGTTGCCCACGAAGACGAAGTTGAAGTCGGCGGCATTGGCATAGAGCATCTTGGCGAGTTCCAGCACGCGGTCGTAGTTGATGGTGGCAATGTTGTCGGCCGTGGGAATGCGGAAGAGCGGGTTGTTCTTGTAGCTGGCGCTTGCCACGGAGTCCTGGAACACCATGTCGGCGTCGAGGCTCATGTTCTTCAGTCCAAGGATGAGCGTCTGGCGGAAGTTCTCAGCAGCCTTCTCGTCCTTGTTGATGGCGGTGAAGTTGAGGTGGATGAGCTGCATGAGCGTCTCGAGGTCTTTGGGAGTAGAAGTTCCTTCGAGCCCGTGGGTGGAATTGCCGATGCTGAAGTCCACGCCGCACTTCTTTCCAGCCAGCACCTTCTTCAGCTCGGTGTTGCTGAAGTTGCCCAGTCCGCTCTGCGAGAGGAAGAACTGCAGACCGAACATGTTGTAGACGTTCTCCTTGGGGAACAGCGAGGTGCCGCCCTTCGACTTGGCGCTGAAGAGAATCTGGTCGGCGTTGAAGTCGGTCTTCTTCATCATCACGGTAGCGCCGTTTGAGAGTGTCAGCTTGGTGAATCCCAGCTTCGTGTCCTTGCTTTCCTTCACAATCTTTCCGGCCTTGGGCAGGGTGGTCATCAGGGGTTCCTGCTTCACGTTGTCCACGTAGGCTTCCAGCTTTTCGGCCCTTACGCCCTCAACGGCCTGCTGCATTTCGGCTTTGGTGAGGTCTTTCTTTCCCTCTTTGTCCTGAGCCATGGCCAAGACGACGAGATTCTCGTCACCATCGCCAATGAGCTGCTGGGCCAGTTGGTTCATCACCTCCACCGAGAGCATGGGGGCCAGCTGGTTCACCATCTGGTACTGGTCTTCCAGGCTGGGTATGGGCTCGTTCTGGATGAAGTTGTCAACGTATTGCTGGCAATAGAAGTTGTTGGGTTGCTTCTCGCGGTTGTTGTAGAGGCTTTCCAGCTGGCTCAGTATGTTGGCCTTGGTGCGCTCATACTCCGTGGCGGTGAATCCAAATTCGCGCACGCGCTTCAGTTCGCGCATGGCGGTGGCCAGCGCTTCCATCTCCTTGCCTTCCTTGGGCACCACGATGGTGTTGAAGGCGCTCTTGGTGCGCGAGAAGAGGTAGTCGCCGTCGTTGGTCAGGGCTTGCAGGAAGGGGCAGTCGGGCTGCTGGGCCAGTTCGCTCAGACGTGCGTTAAGCATCTGCGTGATGGCCGTCGAGGCGAAGTCCTGCACCAGGTAGAGCATGGAGTTCTTCATCTCGTCGGGCACGGGGTTGCGCTTCATGAAGATGTTGAACACGGTGGCCTGCATCTCCTTGTCCTTACCTATTATATATATAGCCTCGTCGTTGTCGGGCACCTGCTCGGGCTCCACCTCAGCGGCGTTGGCCGGCGTCTTGATGGAGCTGAAGAGTTCTTTGATTTTCTTTTCCGTGCGGTCCACGTCCACGTCGCCCACGATGATGATGCCCTGGTTTTTGGGGTAGTACCATTTGCGGTAGTAGTCGCGCAGCGTCTCGGGGTTGCATCCGTCGATGATTTCCATCAGTCCGATGGGGAATCGCTGTCCGTACTTGCTGTCGGGGTAGAGCTCGGGCAGCACGTTCTCCATGATTTTCTGCTGGCCGACGATGCGCATGCGGTATTCGTTGTGCACGATGTCGCGCTCCTCGTCGATGGCCTTCGATGTCAGCGTCAGTCCGTTCGACCAGTCCTTCAGCACGAGCAGGCAGGAGTCGAGTGCCGAGATGCGTGCCGAGGGCACGTCGGTGATGTAGTATACCGTCTTGTCGATGCTGGTGTAGGCATTCAGATTGCGTCCATACTCCACGCCGATGCTCTGCAGGTATTCCTGCAGGGCGTTGCCCTTGAAGTGCTCCGAGCCGTTGAAGGCCATGTGCTCCAGGAAGTGGGCCAGTCCGCGCTGGTCGTCGTTCTCGTTGATGGAGCCCACCTTCTGGGCGATGTAGAAGTTGGCCACGTGTTCGGGGTAGTCGTTGTGGCGGATGTAGTAGGTCAGTCCGTTGTCCAGTTTTCCTATGCGCACCTGCGGGTCAACGGGGATGGTGGGCATTTCTTCCTGGGCCATGATTGCCAGGCTGTTGCTCAGCATGAGCACGGCCATGGCAAGGAGTTTCATTACTTTTTTCATTTTTCTTGTGGTGATATTGTTAGTCAGTCAGTTGTGTTTAGTCGCTGATGAGGCATTCGCCGGTCATGTCGGCAGGCTGCTCCAGTCCCATGATGTGGAGTATGGAGGGAGCCACGTCGGCCAGTCGTCCGTCGCGCACGGTGGCCGAGTTGTTGTTGGTGACGTAGATGAAGGGCACGGGGTTGAGCGAGTGAGCCGTGTTGGGAGTGCCGTCGGGGTTGATGGCATTGTCGGCATTGCCGTGGTCGGCAATGATGATGGCCTCGTAGTCGTTGGCCTTGGCGGCCTCGATGACCTCGCGCACGCAGTTGTCCACGGCCCATACGGCCTTGGCAATGGCGTTGTAGACACCGGTGTGTCCCACCATGTCGCCGTTGGCGAAGTTCACCACGATGAAGTCATATTCCTGCGTGTTGATGGCGCCCACCAGCTTGTCCTTCACCTCGTAGGCGCTCATCTCGGGCTTCAGGTCGTAGGTGGCCACCTTCGGGCTGGCCACGAGTATGCGGTCTTCGCCCTCGAAGGGAGCCTCGCGTCCGCCGTTGAAGAAGAATGTCACGTGGGCATATTTCTCCGTCTCGGCGGTGTGGAGCTGCTTCTTGCCCAGCTTCGAGAGATATTCACCCAGCGTGTCCTCCACGTTCTCTTTGGGGAAGAGAATGTGCACGCCCGTGAACTTGGCGTCATAGGGCGTCATGCAGTAGTATTGCAGTCCTGGGATTCGCTTCATGCCCTGTTCCGGCATGTCCTCCTGCGTCAGTGCGATGGTCATTTCCTTGGCGCGGTCGTTGCGGAAGTTGATGAAGATGACCACGTCGCCCTCCTCGATGCAGCCGTTGACGCTGGCGTTGTGGATGGGCTTGATGAACTCGTCGGTCACGCCCTCGTCATACGACTCCTGCATGGCCTGCACCATGTCGGTGGCCTGCTTGCCCGTGCCGCTGACGATGAGGTCGTAGCCCTCCTTCACGCGCTCCCAGCGCTTGTCGCGGTCCATGGCGTAGA
>CAMOPD010000040.1 GCA_946622085.1 uncultured Prevotellaceae bacterium
GCTTGTCGAAGAGCACGTAGTAGTCGCCAATGAGGTGGTCGCCCTTCTTGCCGCTGCTCTCGGGTGTCTCGCCGTTGCCCCACTTCTGCCATGCCAGCATCGACTTGCAGATGTGTATGCCGCGATCGTTCACGATGTTGGTCTTCACCACGCGGTTGCCGTTGGCCGCCATGATTTGCGCCAGCGACCAGCCGAGCAGGTTGTTGCGCACGTGGCCCAGATGGAGCGGCTTGTTGGTGTTGGGGCTGCTGTATTCTATCATCACCAGCGGACTGTCGGCCGACGCCTGCTTCAGTCCGAAGTGCTCGTCGGCGTCGATGCTGAGCAACAGCTGCACCCAGGCCTCGGGAGCCACAACGAGGTTGAGGAAGCCCTTCACCACGTTATAGTCGGCCACTGCCGCGCATTGGTCCTTCAGCCACTGGCCTATCTCTCCGGCCGTGTCCTCGGGCTTCTTCTTCGACAGTTTCAGGAGTGGGAACACCACGAGGGTCAGGTTGCCCTCAAATTCGCTGCGCGTCTTCTGCAGCTGCACCATCTTCTCGGGCACTTCCTGCCCATAGAGCTGCTTAACGGCCTCGATGGCGGCAGCCTGTATCATACTTTCTATATTCATCTCTTGAGGTTGATTGTTTCTTTTCGGCTGCAAAATTAGTGATTTTTAATCAATTATCAGCATTTTCACAATCAAAATTCTGCCTGCCGCAAGCAAGCCTCGCGCCGAAGCACCCGTCAAACAGACTCTCGCTAAACGCAGCGATTCTGAAAACAAGAACGCCCAAAGAGCTGGAACTTTTCTCCAAGCCCCTGAATAAAGGCTTCTTAACGGGGCAGAAAAGTCAGGAAATCGGGCTGCAAAAACAAGAATCACGCCATGATTCCATAAAATCACGTCACGATTCCATAAAATCACGTCATGATTCCATGGAATCACGTCGTGATTTTAGTTTTTGCAGCCCGTTTTTTCCTCTTTCTTGCGCTTCTGGCAATGATTGTCTGCCCTGCCCGCTCATTTCACGCGCAAGCCCGCTCGGGGAGTGGCACGAATCTGCAAGCAGAAAACTTGCACTTCCCGATTCGTTTGACTATCTTTGCAACTCAAAGCCCACGCTCGGCTCCGGAACCCGTCGCGCAAGCGTGGCCCAACACCTATTTATATATAATGACGCATCATGAACAAGCAAACAACATCCCACGACAACAAGAAAACGAGTATCCTCTTCGTGTGCCTCGGCAACATTTGCCGCTCGCCGGCGGCTGAGGGCATCATGAAGCAGCTGGCCGAGCAACGCGGATGGGGCCATCGGCTGGACATCGACTCGGCGGGCATTGGCAGCTGGCACGTGGGGCAACTGCCCGACAGCCGCATGCGGCGCCACGGGGCGCGCCACGGCTACGACTTCTCGAGCCGCGCGCGGCAGTTCTCGCCCAAAGACTTCGACCGCTTCGACCTCGTGGTGGGCATGGACGCCGAAAACGTGGCCGACCTGCGCCGACAAGCCCGCCGGGCAAGCGACGAGCAGAAAATCAGGTGCATGGCCGACTACCTGCGGCGCCACCCGGGACAGGCCTCGGTGCCCGACCCCTACTATGGCGGAGACCGCGATTTCGAGTGGGCCATCGAACTGATAGAAGACGGGTGTGAAGGACTGCTCAGCGACTTGGAAGAAACGCTCAGGCGCTGAGGAGCACACCGATGAAATGGGCAAAAATGGGAGCTAAACTCCCGTTTTTGCCTTTCTTTTTCGGCAAATGAAAGATTTGAAAACAGACTTGCAACATTTTCGTAGCCACTCTTTACTCAAAAAGCATTATCTTTGCGCTCAAAGTAACTAAAAGCTGAGAATCGAAACTATATGAAGAAAGTACTATTCGCCATGGTTGCCCTGCTGGCAGCGGCTGCAAGCGGCTGGGCACAAACCACCCCGCAACAACAATGGACAGGAACATGGGCCACGGCGCCCGAATGGACCGGCAAAGGCGACATGCCGCAGACCACCACGCTCACCGACTGCTCGGTGCGCCAGACGGTGAGGGTGTCGCTGGGCGGCAGCCGGCTGCGCATGCAGCTGAGCAATGAGTTCAGCGCCGAGCCAGTAGAGATAAAAGGCGTCTACGTGGCCGATGCCGGCGACTCCACCGTCATCGACGGCCGCTCCGTGCAGTGGCTGAAGTTCGGCGGCCGGCAGGCGGTGACCATCGAAGCGGGCAAGGCCGTCTATTCCGACGCGTTCAAATACAAGCTGCGCCCCTTGCAGCGGCTGAGCATCACCGTGATATACGGCAAGACGCCCGTCAACGCCACGTCGCACCGAGGGTCGCGCACCACCAGCTACATCATGAAGGGCGAGGCCAAGCCCAAAAGGCCCTTCGTGACCACCGAGAAGGTGGACCACTGGTACAGCATAGCGGCCATCGACGTGCAGGATGCCCAAGGCTCGTGCATACCCGTCATTGGCAATTCCATCACCGACGGGCGCGGAAGCACCACCAACGCCCAGAACCGCTGGCCCGACATGGCCAACAGCGTGCTGGCCCCACAGGGCATCGGACTGCTGAACCTGGGCATTGGCGGCAACAGCGTGGTGAGAGGCGGACTGAGCGAACCGGCCCTGAAGCGATTCGACCGCGACGTGATGGGACAGCGCGGATTCCGCGCCATCGTGGTCTTCGAGGGCGTCAACGACATTGGCGGCAGCACGGGCCACAGCGAGCAGACGGCCAAGGAACTCATAGCTGCCTATGAGCAATTCATCGAGAAGGGCCACGCACAAGGCGCCAAGGTCATCGGAGCCACCATCACGCCGCTGCGCAAGAGCTTCTATGCCAACGAGGGCTACTTCTTCAAGGAGGCTGCCCGCCAGACGGTGAACGAGTGGATCAGGACGAGCGGCCAGTTCGACGGCGTGATAGACTTCGACGCGCTGATGCGCGACGAGAGCGACCCCACCATCCTGAAGGCCGCACTGCAGGAAGACTGGCTGCACCCCAACGCCGAGGGCTATCGCGTGATGGGCGAGTTTGCCGCCAAGGAAATCTTAAGACTCATGAATCAATAAAAACAACAACAGAAATATTATGGCAACTAACGCAGCAAATCAGGAATCCAAGGGATTCTACAAACTCAACTGGCTCCAGCGCATCGGCTTTGGCTCGGGCGACCTGGCACAAAACCTCATCTTCCAGACGGTAGCATGCTACTTGATGATCTACCTCACCACGGTGCTCAAACTCAGTCCGGCGTTCGTCAGCGGACTGATTCTCACCGTTCGACTCATTGACTGCTTCTGGAGTCCTGTCGTGGGACGCTACATCGACAATCGCAACCCGAAGCTGGGCAAGTATCGCACCTATCTGCTCTACGGAGGCATCCCCCTGACGGTGGCTGCCTGCCTGCTGATGCTCCCCCAAGTGGCCACCTGGGGGATGACCATGAAGCTGGTCTATGCCACCGTGAGCTACACCGTGCTGAGCATGATCTATTCCGTGGTCAACATTCCTTATGGCTCCATCATGGCCAGCATGACCCGCGACAACGACGAAGTGCTCATCCTCACCTCCACGCGTATGGTGTGCGCCAACATCGGCCAGATCATCGTGCAGGCCGGTTTCCCCATCGGACTGGCCATGTGCATCCACTCAGCCATCGACTGGAACCAGGCCACCTTCATGGCCATCGGCACGATACCGGCATTCATCATCCTGCCATCGATGCCCATACTGAAGAAGTGGTTCGGCAAGAAGGGCCTCTACTATCTGCTGCTCTCCATCGGATTCGTCGGATTCGCCATACTGTTCACCATCGGCAAGTTCTTCGACGTGCAGCAATACAATGCGCTCGTGCAGACGGCAAAGGTGATGACGGGCGTAGGCCTGCTCGTCGGCTCGCTCATGTGGGCGCTGGTTCCCGAAGTCATCACCGAGGCAGAATATCGCACGGGCAACCGGCCGGCAGCCACATTCAACGCCCTCGCCGGCGTGGCCTTCAAGGCTGGCTTCTCCATTGCCGGCTGGATTACGCCGCTGGTGATGGGATGGATAGGCTTCAACTTCGCCAGCGAGCAGTCGGCCCTGCCCACCAGTCCCATGGCATGGTTCACGGTGACATCCGTTTTTGCCATCGTCGGCCTGGTGCTTCTGCTCCTTTGCTTCATGGGCAGCAGGGAGAACATCACCACCACGCCCGAGAAGCCCGTCTCATTCGGAGAAATGTGGCAGGAGTTCAAGGCAAGCAAGTGCCTCCAGCTGGTGCTGGCCATCTTCGTGGTGGTGTTCCTGGCATCATTTATCAGCGGACCGGTGAACGCCTATTATCCCAAGCTGGCCAACTATTCTGACATTGCGCAGAATGCCATCCTGTGGTTCACCTGCATCATTCCTGCCATGCTGCTCATCGTCGTGGGCTACCTTATTTATAAGTATCCTCTCACCGACGAGAAGCTCGACGAAATCAATCGTGAAATTGAGGCAAGAAAATAAAACGAAACACTTCAAGACAAAACATGAAGATAAAAGTCAGAAACAGGAGGCTCATCCTCTGCGCCATCTCAATGCTTGCCCCCTCCCTCACAGGGAGCGGCGGGCTCCATGCCCAGTCGCTCGCCCAGGCCTACCGCGACTACTGGTACACGGGCGTGAGCGTGAACCAGTGGCAGGTGCAGGCCGACATGTCGGGAGCCAACAAGCACGACGTGACGGGGCAGGTGAGCAACGACCAGACGGCCGACTGGCCCATCATCACGAAGAACTTCAACTGGGTGGTGGCCGAGAACTGCATGAAATGCGAAGTGATTCATCCCAAGGAGGGCGTCTACGACTTCACACTGGCCGACCAGTTTGTCAACAAGGCCAAGGCTGCCGGACTGAAAGTGCTGGGCCATTGCCTCATCTGGCACTCGCAGTGCGCGCCGTGGTTCCACTTCGACAGCGAGGGCAAGCCCGTGTCGGCCGAGGTGCTGAAGAAGCGCATGCGCGAACATATCTACACCATCGTCGGCCACTTCAAGGGCCGCGTGGATGCCTGGGACGTGGTGAACGAAGCCTTCGAGGACGACGGCTCGCCACGCCAGAGCCTGTTCTACCAGATCCTGGGCACCGACTACATCCCCCTGGCCTTCCAGTATGCCCATGAGGCCGACCCCAACGTGCAGCTCTACTACAACGACTTCTCGATGAACAAGCCCGAGAAGGTGGAGGGTGTGGCCCGCTTCTTCAGCCCCCTCATCCGGCAGGGACTGCCCGTGACGGCCATCGGCATGCAGGGGCACATGATTCTGGAGGACAACGTAGACAACAGCGTCATACGGCAGTATGAACATTCCATCAACACCATCGCGGCACTGGGCGTGCCGACGTTCTTCTCCGAGGTCGACCTCTCGGTGCTGCCCAACCCCTACGGATTCTCGGGTGCCAACATCAGCGACAAGTTTGCCTACCGCCCCGAAATGGACCCCTACAAGACAAGCCTCACCAAGGAGCAGGAAGCCAAGATGGAGCAGTTCTGGATTGACTTCTACAAGATGCTCCTGCCCCACCATAAGGACATCCTGAGAGTGAACTTCTGGTGCCTGAACGACGCCAACTCGTGGCGCAACGACTTCCCCATCAAGGGGCGCACCGACTATGCCACGCTCTTCGACCGCCAAAGCAGGCCCAAGCCCGTGGTGCAGAAGCTCATAGAGCTGGTGCAGCCAGCCACTGCCGCTAAAGGCAAGAAAACCAAGAAATAACCAATACTAACCAACATCATGACAATGAAAGCAAGATATCTTTTCCCTAAAGACTACATGGCTGACCCCTCAGCCAACGTATTTAATGGCCGCATGTATGTATATCCCAGCCACGACTGGGACAGCGGCGAATGTTTCGACGACGACGGCGGCCACTTCCAGATGCGCGACTACCACGTGCTCTCGATGGACGACGTGATGGAAGGCGAAGTGACCGACCACGGCGTGATTCTCGACGTGGAGCAGGTGCCCTGGGCCGAAAAGCAGATGTGGGACAACGACGTGGTGGAGAAAAACGGCAAGTACTACCTCATCTTCTCGGCCAAGGACTATACGGGCGTGTTCCATCTGGGCGTGGCCGTGAGCGACACGCCCGAAGGCCCCTTCATCCCCCAGCCCGCTCCCATCATCGGCTCCTACAGCATCGACCCCTGCGTCTTCAAGGACGACGACGGACAGGTGTATTGCTATTTCGGAGGCATCTGGGGCGGACAGCTGCAGTGGTATCGCGACAATAAGCTGAAGCCCGCCGCTTCGGTGGGCGAGGAGAACTTCCGCCCCACCATGCTGCCCGAAGGCGACGAAGTGGCACTGCCCAGCCGCGTGGCACGCATGACCGACGACGTGATGCAGTTTGCCGAGGCGCCGAAGGCGGTGCTCATCGTCGATGACAACGGCGAGCCTCTCAAGGCCAACGACCCGCACCGGTTCTTCGAGGCCTCATGGATGCACAAGAAGGACGGCAAATACTATTTCTCCTACTCCACCGGCGACACTCACTTCCTCTGCTACGCCGTGGGCGACAACCCCTACGGACCCTTCACCTATCAGGGAGTCATCCTGGAGCCCGTGGTTGGATGGACCACTCACCACAGCATTGCCCAGTATAAGGGCAAGTGGTATCTGTTCCACCACGACTGCGTGCCTTCCAACGACACCACTTGGCTGCGCAGCCTGAAAGTGATGCCGATAGAATTTGACGAGAACGGGAAAATCAAGACCATGAAGTCGGAATAATCCGCCCTGTCGACACCCATCATCCACGCCCGGAGTGACCAATGGCCGCTCCGGGCGTCTTGAGTGTTGGCGCTGTCGATATCCGACCGCGGGCTTGGCCGTCGCCATGGATGGACGCGCCAGCAGCCGAAGAAAAAAAAACTGCGGGAACGCTCATGTTGGCAGGCATTTCTATCATGAAACATGTTCGCCGGACACCAATAATAAAAAAACACTAATAATTTACACGGGAACGATGGATATTTCAATTTTATTCGCTATTTTTGCAAAAACACAACCTTAAGAATCCAAGAAATAACCTTTCAGACGAATGTAGAATATTATGAAAATCCTTGCCATCAACCCCGGAATGATATCCACCAAGATTGGCGTGTTCATCGACGAAGACCTGGAGATGCATGCAACGCTGAACCACCCCTTCGAGGAACTGTGCCGTTATCCCTTCATCATGGACGAGTTTGACTACCGCAAAGAAAAGCTGCTCGAAGAACTCGAGCGGCAGGGCCAGACCATGGACTTCGACGTGGTGGTGGGCCGCGGCGGACTGGTGAAGCCGATAGAGAGTGGAGTCTATGAGCTGAACGATAAAGTGATTGAAGACACGCGCCACCCGCGCCTGCACCACGCCTGCAACCTGGGCTCGCTCATCGCCCTGAGCATAGCTCGCGAGATTCCCGGCTGCCGGGCATTCACGGTAGACCCCGGCGTGGTGGACGAACTGGACGACGTGGCACGCATCACCGGCATTCCCGAGATGCCCCACCGCACCATCTGGCACGCACTCAACCAGCGCGAGATAGCCAAGCGCTACTGCCATGAACATGGAGTGAAATATGAGGAGCAAGACCTCATTGTATGCCATTTGGGAAGCGGCATCTCCTTTGCCATGCACCACAACGGGCGCGCCATAGAGTGCAGCGACGCGCTGAGCGGCGACGGACCCTTCACGCCCTCGCGTGCCGGCATGATTTCGCCCGTCGACATCATCAATGCCTGCTATAGTGGAGATTATACCAAGGAGGAAATGCTGCGCAAAATCAATGGGCACAGCGGACTGACAGCTCACCTGGGCACCAACGACGTGCGCGAAGTGGAGCGCCGCATCAACAATGGCGACGAGCATGCCCGCCTGGTGCTCGACGCCATGATCTACAGCATTGCCCGCCGGCTGGCCTCGCTGGCACCTGCCACCAATGGCCACGTGGATGCTGTCATTCTGACCGGAGCCATCGCTCACAGTGAATACGTGACTGAGGGACTGAAACGCCGGCTGGAATTCCTGGCACCCGTCTTTGTCTATCCGGGCGAAGACGAACTGACCGCCCTGGCCCACAACGTATACCGCGCCATGACCGGACAGCAAGAAATCAAGATTTACGAATAAAGATGGTATGACATCCTAAGGTGTTAACTCAGCGGCATTTCCTGAAGTCGGACTCACCGACGCAAGGAAATGCCGCTTTTAGATGGAAATAAAAGAAATGATTTATTTCCTATAGCTCTCAAGCCCTTTGTTGAGAAAATCCATGTAGGCGCCTATGTCTTCCTTATAGACGAACGACGGGGCCAGCGGACGACCGTCGTTGTCGAGCAACACGTAGAAAGGCTGGGCATTGAAGCCGAACTTATGGCGCTGCAAGTAGCTCCATTTGTCGCCCACGGTGCGCAGCGTGCGCTGCGTGCCGTCGCTCTCGGTCACCTTCATCTGCTGGGGAAGCGGTGTCTTGTCGTCAACAAAGAGCGAGATGAGCACATAGTCCTTGGTCAGCCGGTCGGCCACATTAGGATCGGTCCACACGGCAGCCTCCATTTTTCGGCAGTTCACGCAACCGAACCCCGTGAAGTCCACCATCACCGGCTTGCCGGCGGCACGTGCGGCCGCCATGCCCTCCTCATAGTCGGTGTAGGCAGGGCGCACTTCCTTGGTGTTCAGGTTGAAGTCCTGCGTATACATGGGCGGAGCAAAGGCGCTCACGGCCTTGCAGGGCGCGCCCCACAGTCCCGGCACCATGTAAAGGGCAAAGGCCAACGACACCAATCCCAGCATGATGCAAACCACGGGCATGGGCTTCGACATGTCGCCTCCCTCCCAGTCGCTCTGGAACTTCAGCTTTCCTATGAGATAGAGCCCCAACGCACCGAAGATGACAATCCACAGGCAGAGGAACACTTCGCGGTCGAGCAGGCGCCAGCCATAGGCCAGGTCGGCCACAGAGAAGAATTTCAGGGCAAAGGCCAGCTCGATGAATCCCAGCGAGACCTTGATGATGTTCATCCAGCTGCCCGACTTGGGAGCCGACTTGAGCCATGTGGGGAAGAGGGCAAAGAGTGTGAACGGGGCTGCCAAGGCAAGCGCGAAGCCCAGCATGCCGATGGCCGGTCCCCAGAAGTTGCCGCTCGTGGCAAAGTCAACGAGAAGGAAGCCAATAATGGGGCCTGTGCATGAGAAGCTGACAAGTGCCAGCGTGAAGGCCATGAGGAAGATGGAAATCAGGCCGCTGGTGCTGCTGGCTTTCGAGTCCACCTTATTGGTCCACGAAGCGGGCAGCGTCAGCTCGAACCAGCCGAAGAAACTCAGTGCAAACACCACGAGCAGAAGGCAGAAGAAGAGGTTGAAGACGGCATTCGTGGCCAGCGCATTGAGCGCACTGGCCCCAAAGACGGCCGTGATGATGAGCCCCAGCGCCAGATAGATGATCACAATAGAGATGCCGTAGGTCAGGGCATCTTTGATGCCTTTCTGCTTGTCGTCCTTAGCCCGTTTGAGGAAGAAGCTCACCGTCATGGGGATGATGGGCCACACACAGGGCGTGAAGAGCGCCAGCAGTCCGCCCAGCAGTCCCATCAGGAAAATGTAGAGCAGCGACCGGTTGTGCGTGCCTTCATCGCCATTCATGGCCGCGAGTTCGGCAGTCACGGGCTGCCACAGCGTGTTGCTGCCTGCGACGGCGCTGCTGTCGGTTGCCAGCGAGTCGGCAACGAATGGCAGCGGTGGTGCTGTTGTTGCAGAGTCGGTTTTAGCCTCTGGCGTTTCGTCGGCAGCCTTTTCGTCTTTCTTGGCGTCGGCGGGCTCCTCCTTGGCCTCGGCGGGTCCGTTGCCCTTATAGTCAAACTCCACCTGCGTAGGCGGCATACAGTTCTGGTCGTTGCAGGCTCCATACTCCAAGTAGCCCTTGATGTGGTAGGTTTTTCCTGTCACCTTATACTTCTGCACGAATGTCACTTTGTTCTCGAAGTAGCGCAGCTTCATGCCGAAGAGCTGGTCGAACTCACTGATTTCCTTTCCCTGTGGCACCAGCTTGCCGGCCGGCTGGGCGCCCTCGGCGCTCTCCGTGGTCAGCGTGGCAGAGATGGGGCCGTCGTCGGGCAGCCCTGTTGAATAGACGTGCCACCCGGGGGCAATCTTCCCAGTAAAGACAACGTCGACTTCGGTCGGTTTCACCTGCTTCTGCTGCACCGTGAAGCTGACTGGATCCTGCGCCATGGCCACGAAGGCACATGCAAGGCAGATGCACATCACTAATAATTTCTTCATTTTCCCGTCAATATTTTTAAGTTTCTTTTTTCCCATGTGTCTTGTGGGTCATGATGTCGAGCACGTAGCGGTCGGTTTCGTCCATTCCCTTGCTGCCGATGGCCGTCAGGTTGCTGATGCTACGGTCCACGTCGTCGTCGATGATGCCTTCCACCGACGTCACATACTTGTGCTGCATGGCGAGCATGGCACTCAGCATGGCGGTGCTCACGCCCGAGGTCAGCTTCAGCGCACAGCTGGGCTTAGCCCCGTCGCAAATCATGCCCGTGAGATTGGCTATCATGTTCTTCACCGAATAGGAGATCTGCTCATAACTGCCGCCCATGAGATAGGTGATGCCGCACGAGGAGCCCGTGCTGGCCACCACGCATCCGCAGAGAGCCGACAGCGTTCCGAGGCTCTGCTTCATGTAGATGGCCGTCAGGTTGCTCAATATCAATGCACGAATGAGCTCCTCGTCGGTGTTATGGTTTTCCTCGGCAAACACCACCACGGGCATGGTGGCGCAAATGCCCTGATTGCCGCTGCCGCTATTGCTCATCACGGGCACCATGGCTCCTGCCATTCGCGCATCACAGGCGCAACTGGTCACTGAGAGCACCTTCGAGAAGATGCTGTCGCCCATGATGCCCCGGCCCAGGGGGCTGCAAAGCGTTTTGCCCAGCTGGTGGCCATAGTTCTCGTGCATGCCGCTGCGGGCAGCAGCCTCGTTGAGCCGCTTGGCCTCCAGAATGAACTCTATGTCGCTCAGCTCGGTGGTCGTGGCAAAATCATACACCGTGCGCAATGTCAGTTTCACGTCCTCGTCGGCCGTGGCCTCTTCCGAGCAGGCCTCCCTGCTGAGCACCACCTGGTCGTCGCGCCGCTTATATATAATGTTCGTGTGCGTACCTTTAATAATCGTCTGGGCTTCGTGGCCCCCAGCCGAGCACAACGCACTGATGAAGAGCTTGTCAGGATCATTCTCTTCCAGCGCTATGTGGATGCGGTTTTCGGCCACAAACTGCTTGCCCTCCTCCACGGCCTGCCTGTTGCAGTCGCGCAGCACCTCGAGCTTGAGTTCCGGACGCCCGATGAGCGCTCCCAGCGCCACGGCGATGGGCAGCCCCATCATGCCGGTCCCAGGAATGCCCACTCCCATGGCATTTTTCAGAATGTTTCCACTCAGTCGGAGCTCTATGTGCTGGGGCTTGCATCCCAGCAACGCCGTGGCTTCGGCCACTCCATAGGCCACCGCTATGGGTTCGGTGCATCCAATGGCAGGCACCACCTGCCGGTGAATCAGCCTCAGTATGGCTGCCTTTTGTTCAGGTGTAAGCATTTTTTCTTTCATCGTGTTTCAGTATCCTATTTAAGACTATTCGGCAAAGATAGTGCTTTTTTATCAATAAAAAGCTGAAAATAAACTTTTTAGGCCACAAAAATTTGATAATTCGGTAAAAATAACTAACTTTGTCGGCAGAAAAAGCAGGAAACAGAAAACAAGCATAAGGGATTCCGACATTGGAAAGAGATGTCGGAATTCTTTGTTTCTTGCTTTGTTCGCTAAGAAAAAACATAACTAAAAACAAATAAAAAACAGGAGAAACAACTATGGCATACATGTCACAAGAGGGCTACGACAAGCTGGTGGCCCAACTGCAACACCTGGAATCGGTGGAACGCCCCAAGGCATCGGCAGCCATTGCCGAAGCCCGCGACAAGGGCGACCTGAGTGAGAATTCCGAATACGATGCGGCCAAAGAAGCCCAGGCTCATCTGGAAGACAAAATCAACAAACTGAAGCTGGCCATCTCGGAGGCAAAGATTGTCGACACATCGCGCCTGAGCACCGACAGCGTGCAGATTCTCTCGCACGTGGAGATGACCAATCTCACTACCAACACCAAGATGGCCTATACCATCGTGAGCGAGAACGAGGCCAATCTGCGCGAAGGGAAAATAAGCATCAAGACACCCATCGCCCAAGGACTGCTCAACAAGAAAGTAGGCGACGAGGTGGAAATCAAGATTCCGCGTGGCACCATCCGCCTGCGCATCGATGCCATCAACGTGGGATGAGACGCACGCCCACAGGTGCAGAACAGCAAAAAAACAGTCAATCAGTAACTCTTAATCCCTCACCCCACATGGACATTTTCAGCAAAATAGCCGCTGGCGATATTCCCAGCTACAAGTGCGCCGAGAGCGAAAACTTCTACGCATTTCTCGACATCAACCCCGTGAAGGAAGGCCACACGCTGGTCATCCCACGACGTGAAGTAGACTACATTTTCGACATGGACGACCAGGAGCTGGCCGAATTCCAGCTCTTTGCCAAGCGCGTGGCCGTGGCCATACGCAAGGCGTTCCCCTGCAAGAAGGTGGCACAGGTGGTGCTCGGACTCGAAGTGCCCCACGCCCACATCCACCTCATCCCCATGGATGCCGAGGGCGACGTAGACTTCCGCCGCGAAAAACTGCAGTTGAGCAAGGAGCAGATGCAAGAGATTGCCGACAAGATCTTAGCCAACTTCCAGGCCGAATAGGACAGTCTGCCGCGAAGACAGACGTCTGCACAGAAAAAGACTGAAAAGGGAACCTGCCGATGAGGTTCCCTTTTCAGTCTTTTATTGTTTCCGCCGGGCAACAATGCTGCCGGCTCACTTCACTATCACTTTCTTTCCTCCGTGGATATAGAGTCCTTTCTTCGTGGGCTGCACGCCGAGGCGCTGTCCGCTGACGGCATACCAAACGTCGTTGGCCGTTTCGGCATCAACCTGCGGCATGCTGCCGATGGGCGTGGTGTCGCCGTCGAAGCTGAGCACCACCTGCTTCACGCCCTGGGGAAGGTCGGCGGCAGTAAGCCCGTCGCAGAGCACCAGTGCACCGTTCCCTTCACCACCATCGGCATGTCGCGCACGTCGTTCACGCCGCGCACGAAGTAGTAGCCCAGCGTGGGGCCTTCGTCCGTCAGCGTAGGCGAACTCGAGCCGCCGATGAGCTCCGCCACGTCCTGGCAGTCAATGGTCATTGAGGTTGTGCCCACGGTGCGGGCTGTGGAGTTCCACCAACGCGTGTTGAAAGTAATATCCTCGGCCCGTGTTCCAAGCGAGCACATGGCGAGAAGTGAAATCAAAAAAGCTGTAGTTTGTCTCATAATCTCCTTTGTCATAAAGTACAACTATCTTTATCGGGTACAAAAAAACTATTTTGGTGAGAAAGGAAACCATCTTATTTCTTTTTTTCGTTAAAAAGGCTCTGGCGATAAGAACTTTTTTGGGGTAGTGGGTCCGTCTGCCGCCATGCAGGGAGCTAAACAGACAAAGGAAACGCTTGCCATTTTTGTAAAAATAATTCACAACTTTTTCGGCCCTCGCATAGCGCCTCCGTAAAGTGCTGAAAATCAGTATCGG
>CAMOPD010000041.1 GCA_946622085.1 uncultured Prevotellaceae bacterium
TACGCTTTTTCAGCGCCTTTTGTATCGTTGTTTCAAATATTGTCGTATCTTTGTGGTGCCGAATCGTTGTGCGCCCCCCCCACCTTCAGTTTGTTCCTCAGTGGGGGCGCAGTGAGCGATGCTAACCAACAGAAAAAGCAACAATCATCATGCAATCAGCCAAGAAACGTAGCATAGTAGTCATCGTGGTGGCAGCCCTCCTGCTGGAGTTGACCACTGCCGTGCAGTATATCACGGCGCGGCGGGGCATCACCAAGCAACTTACGCAGATGGCCCAGCGCGACCTCTACTCGAGCAACCGCACGGCTCAGCTGAAGCAAGAGGTGGAAGTGTGCGTCAAGAACATGCTGCCTGAAGCCGAGCGACTGGCCCGCCGCCACGACACCGACTCCATGAAACTCCTCATGAGGCGGATGCTCAACGACAATCCCGAAGTTGCCGGCATCGACTTCTGCTACGTGGTGGGCGACGACGGGCTACGGGAGGGAGTCTTCATCTTCGAAGACGATGACACGGGGCAACTGAAAGAGCATAGCATCGACTTCGACTTCACCCAGCGCTCCTGGTACTTCAAGACGCTGACGCGCCGTGGGGGCTTCTGGAGCGAACCCTACAGGGGCAAATACCGCGAGATTCTGATGGCCACCTATGCACGACCCCTATGCGATGCCGACGGCAAGGTGATAGCCGTAGTAGGCGCCGACGTGCCGATGCTCGAACTCTCTGCCATGGCCACGCAACTCTATGAGAATCAGCAGCGGGGGCTGTTGCCTGTGGCACTGCTCCACGTGGTGGGGCTGCTGGCCCTGGCGTTCATCATTCAGCGCACCATACACAATGCCCGCCACCTGCAGCAGGTGGAGAACGAGAAAAAGCGCATTGAGGGCGAACTGACCATTGCACGCAACATTCAGCTGGCCATGCTGCCCAAGACGTTCCCCCCATTCCCCGAACGCGAGGACATCGATATCTTTGCCGCGCTCACACCGGCCCGCGAAGTGGGCGGCGACTTCTACGACTTCCTCATCCGCGGCGACAATCTGTACTTCTGCATTGGCGACGTGTCGGGCAAAGGGGTGCCGGCAGCTCTCGTCATGGCCGTGGCGCGCTCCATGTTCCGCACCATCGTCATGCGCGAATCGGCGCCTGAGCGTATCGTGAAGACCATGAACGACACCATTGAGCAAGACAACGAATACTGCATGTTCATCACCTTCTTCGTGGGCACGCTCAACTTGAAGTCGGGACTGTTGAGCTACTGCAATGCCGGGCATAAGGCTCCGCTAATGCTCGAGGATGGTTGCCTGCGGCAGTTGCCCATTTGCCCCAACCTGCCTGTGGGCGCCTTTGACGGCTACGATTTTGCGGCCCAGGAGGCCCAGATAGGCACCGATACCACCATCTTTCTCTATACCGACGGACTCACAGAGGCCGAAAATGCCCTTCACGACCAGTTCGGCGCTGCCCGCATGGAGCAGGCAGCCACTGAAATGGCCCCTCAACGACTCATTGAGGGCATGACCGCCGCCGTGGAGGCTTTCGTGGGCGACACCGAGCAGAGCGACGACCTGACGATGCTGGCCCTGCGCTTTAGGCCTAAGAACAAGGCGATAGGGCACAGGCAGGACGCAAAGGAAAGCCAGATCACGCTGCCTTGCGACATCAATGAGATGCCCCGGCTGGCCGAGTTCGTGGAGACGGTATGCGAGCGCGCGGGCCTGACTGCCGCCGACACCATGAAACTCAATCTGGCCTTGGAGGAGGCGGTGGTCAACGTGATGAACTATGCCTATCCGCCTGGCTCACGGAGCGAAGTGAAGATAGAGGCCTTGGCAGACGGCCGAAAGCTGCAATTCACGGTAAGCGACAGAGGCATGCCTTTCGACCCCACAACCAAAGAGCAGGTGGATATCACCCTGTCTGCCGAAGAGCGCCCTGTAGGCGGATTGGGCATCCACCTCATGCGCACCTTCATGGACAACGTCAGCTATGAACGGCGCGAAGGCCGGAACATCCTGACGATGAGCAAAACAATCGGCTGAATAGGCATTTGGAATTCAAGGAGTTTCTGAACTCCTCTTACATGCTAAACTTAATAATAGAATAATAATTATTTATGCCAATGAAGACAACATTCACAGAAGAGAACAACAACTACGTGATGCGCTTTGAAGGACGGCTCGACACCAGTGCGTCGGTCCAGACGGAGCGCGATATGCAGGTGCTTAACGAGTGTGCGGGCCACGACATCATCCTCGACTGCACGGAACTCAAGTATATTTCATCCAGCGGCCTGCGCCTTTTCCTCTCGCTCCTCAAGAAAGCCAAGGCACAGGGAAGCCAGGTGAGCATCAGCGGACTCAACGACGACCTGCGCCAGGTGTTCGATGAGATAGGTTTCACACGATTGTTCAACATACTATGAAAGACGGGGAAACGGAGATGCTCAGGGCTGAAAACGAAGCCCTGCGCGCTGAAGTGGAGCAGCTCAAGAATGAGCTCATTCGCCTGGTGAGCCGTAATCTTACCCTCTCGGAACGGCTCGAAGAGGACCTTGAAATGCGGAGACGAACAGACGTGGCCCGCGAACTGCTCAAGGGCAACATTGAGCGACAACGCAATGCTGACTTGCAAGACGATGCCCAGCTCATGGCGCTCATCGAACTGCGTGTGGAACAGGAAAACCCACATCTTGATGCCGATTTCGACGCCGCGGCACTGGCCCGCCTGCTCGGCATCAGCCAGGAACGGCTGGCCCGCCTCTTCCGCCATCAGACCATTCACCGCTCGGCCGATGCCTACATCGACAATCTGCGGGTGCTGACGGCACTCCGCATGTTGCGCGAAAAGCCCATGTATACCATAGCGGCCGTGGCCGAAGAGAGCGGATTGCGCAACATCCGCACCCTGCAACGGCGCGTCCAGGAAGTGGTGGGCATGACGCCCGTGGAGTATCGCCTTCTCTTCACCCGAGATTTATAGACTCGATCGTACCCCTCTTCGGGGTACGTTTTTTTTTGAGGGTACGGGGGTACGGAGGTACGAGAATAGATTTGTTGGCGATTATCGCAGATGATGCATATCTCGTACCTTCGTGCCTTCGTGCCTCCGCACCTTCAAAAAACGTTCCTCGCCCAGCGACAATCTTCGCACCTCCTCATTTGTTTTGTCGCCATGTTGACCTCTTGTCGCTATAAACCATGCCGAAATGTCGGGCCATGCTTGCTTGAAGCGGAAAAACAACTTACTTTTGCATCGACAAAACAGAACATTTATGGACACCATCTTCTCTGAATTCATAAACAAGTCATTCAAGCAGCATTTGAAACTTAGGCTATGCCAAATAGCCTTATGCGTCGTGCTGATGGCAGTATGCTTCTCGGCTTTCTATTCATGCCAGGTTGATGATGAGGACAGACTCGAATACTATAGTGGGAAAATGCCCATCACCGGCGCTTGGCGTCTCACGGAGGTGGAGACAAACAACAACGGAAAAACGGTGTGGGTTGATGCCGACGAATACGATGACCTGAATGTCTGGGTGGAGTTTGGCGATGACGGCAACTATGAATCATCAGAATATCATGGAGCCCACTATAATATAAAGGTGGGCGAAGGTGTGCCGGCCGACTATTATAAGTGTTGCGGAAAATTCACCTTCAGAGGCCGCACGGTGAGCGCTTGCAACCATGACGGCACATGCCACTTCACGCTGAAAATCATCCGCATCGGCAATGACGAGCTGGAGGGGAGAATGATTTTCAACGACCTGTCGTTCCTGAGCTATGCCATCCGCATGGAGCGCATTCGCTAAGGGGCTGGGGTGGGGAAGGACAATGTGGCGGCGCTCAACTTCCGCTGGCACAAAAAAAGGGGCTGACTCTCATCAAAGCGAGAATCAGCCCTTTAGGTTATTGTAGTTTCTGTTGTTTCGTTTGAGGAGTAGCTCCTCTTTGTGGGGGGTGAATTACATCACGTCCAGGTTGTCATGACGAGCATACCAGATAGAAAATGCTACTCCTACCAATGCCATAACGGTCAGTGCTACTGTGTTGAAAACCATGCTATCCATAATCTTTCGTTTTAAAATGATTAATACTTCTATTATTCTTTGTTTCTTTTTCTGGTGCAAAGTTAAAGCCTTTCTTGCCTTGACCGAAGCCTTGGTTATGATTTGTTTGCGGCGTGGCTATCGGAAAATTCGATTGCCGAGGCCACTTTTATGCTAAATTGTTCTTTGGATATGGCAAAAATGATTATTTTTGCCATTGAAACATCCCACCAAGCCTATGGAACTACGCCAATTGAAGTATTTTCTCAAATTGTCTGAGACGCTCAATTTCTCAGCAGCTGCCCGCGAACTCTTCATCACCCAAAGCACGCTTTCGCAACAAATACAACAACTGGAACATGAGTTCAGTCAGCCGCTCTTTCAGCGCAATAGCCACGAGGTGTCGCTCACCGAAGCCGGACAAATGCTCATCCCTCTGGCCGAGGAGACGCTCCATGCCGCCGACAATTGTCAGATGCGCATGGAGGAGCTGAAGAATCTGATGGGCGGCGAACTGAACATTGGCGTCACCTTCTCGTTCACCAGCATCATGGCCGAAACGCTGACGGCCTTTCTCCGCGCTTACCCCAACGTGAAGATGAATGTCAGCCAGTCCTACATGGCCGACCTCATGGAGCGTCTGCTCCATCATGAGCTCGACTTCGTGCTGGCCTTCAAGCCGCTCTTGGGCAATCCGCGCATTGAGAGCAGGCCGCTCTTCCGCAACCGCCTGGCCGTCATCGTTGATGAGCACCATGCGCTGAGCACGCGCAAGTCTGTCACGCTGAGCGAGCTCCAACGCTACGACCTGGCCATGCCCCGGCGAGGCCTGCAGGCACGCAATGCCTTCGACCGCATCAGCGCCGGAACGGGCTATCGGTTCCGGATGAAGGTGGAGATGAACACGGTATACCTGCTTTTCCGTCTGGTGCGCGAGTCAAACTATGTCACGGTGCTCAGCGAAAGCACGGTGGTGGGCGAGACGGGGCTTTGCGCCATTCCCATACTCAATGCCGACGAGCCCGTATATACCATGCAGGGATGCATCCATTTGCTGAAGGATGCCTACATGAAACAGGCCACGAGGGAGTTCATCAGGCTCCTCGGCGAGAGTACCGCCATACTGAGAAACAAGTTCTCGGAACCCGAAGAGTGAAAAGTGAAGAGTGAAGAATTCTCCTTCAATAGTATAATCCAACTTTCACAGGGTGATGGGTGTTAAGGAGTTATGACAATACTTCTAAACCCGAAAACTCCAGCGGAAAGGAAGCGAGTAAGTCAAATGTCTTAACTCCATAACTCCATAACTCCTTAACTCCAACGAAGTTATTTATATGCGAAACTTCAATAATATAATAAACAGATCATCATGGCTACAGTAGACGACAAGAAAGTAATCTTCTCGATGGTTGGAGTGAGCAAGACCATCCAGCAGAATCAGAAACAAGTGCTCAAGAACATCTACCTCAGTTTCTTCTATGGAGCTAAGATTGGCATCATCGGACTGAATGGAGCCGGAAAATCCACGCTCATGAAAATCATTGCCGGCATTGACCAGAAGTATCAGGGCAACGTGGTGTGGAGCCCGGGCTATAGCGTGGGCTATCTGCCACAAGATCCGCCCCTCAATGAGGAGAAAACTGTCAGGGAGAACGTCATGGAGGGCGTGCAGCATGTCTATGACGCGCTGGCCGAATATGACGACATCAACGTCAAGTTCGGACTGCCCGAATACTATGAGGATGCCGACAAGATGGACAAGCTCATGGCGCGCCAGGCCGCCGTGCAGGACATCATCGATGCTACCGACGCCTGGAACATGGACTCGAAGCTCGAACGTGCCATGGCCGCACTGAACTGTCCCCCGGGCGACTGGAGCGTGAAGAATCTCTCCGGCGGTGAGCGCCGACGCGTGGCTCTCTGCCGCTTGTTGCTCCAGAAGCCCGACGTGCTCTTGCTTGACGAGCCCACCAATCACCTCGATGCCGAATCCATCGACTGGCTGGAGCAGCATCTCCAACAATATGAGGGCACGGTGATTGCCGTCACCCACGACCGCTACTTCCTCGACGACGTGGCCGAGTGGATTCTCGAACTCGACCGCGGCGAGGGCATCCCCTGGAAAGGTAACTATTCGTCGTGGCTCGAACAGAAGTCTCAGCGACTGGCTCTCGAGGAGAAGACGGCTTCCAAGCGACGCAAGACGCTGGAGCGCGAGCTCGAGTGGGTGCGCATGGCGCCAAAAGCCCGTCAGGCCAAGGGTAAGGCACGACTGACGGCCTACGACAGAATGCTCAATGAGGAGCAGAAGCAGAAAGAGGAGAAGCTCGAAATCTTCATTCCCAACGGACCGCGCCTGGGCAACAAGGTCATCGAGGCTGAGCACGTGGCTAAGTCGTTCCCCGAGAAGACGCTCTTCACCGACCTTAACTTCGTTCTTCCACCCAACGGCATCGTGGGCGTCATTGGCCCCAACGGAGCTGGCAAGACCACCTTGTTCCGCCTCATCATGGGCCTGGAACAGCCCGATGCCGGCACGTTCAGCCTGGGCGACACGGTGAAGCTGAGCTATGTAGACCAGCAGCACAAGGACATCGACCCCGACAAGAGCGTCTATCAGGTGGTGAGCCAGGGCAACGAGACCATCCGCATGGGAGGACGCGACGTCAACGTCAGGGCCTATCTCTCGCGCTTCAACTTCACGGGCGTTGACCAGGAGAAGAAGTGTGGCGTGCTCAGCGGCGGCGAGCGCAACCGCCTGCAACTGGCCGTGGCGCTGAAGCAGGAAGGCAATGTGCTGCTGCTCGACGAGCCCACCAACGACATCGATGTCAACACGCTCCGCGCCCTCGAAGAGGGTCTTGAGGCCTTTGCCGGATGTGCCGTCGTCATCAGCCACGACCGATGGTTCCTCGACCGCATCTGCACCCACATCCTGGCTTTCGAGGGTGAAGGCCAGGTGGTCTATTTCGAAGGCAATTATAGCGATTATGAGGTCAACAAGGCCCGACGCTTAGGCCTTGAGGAGCCCAAGCGCATTCGCTATAGGAAGCTGATGGATGAATAGCGTCTATGCAAAATCATTGGTTGGAATTCCCGGTCAACCTATCTCCGAGAGTTCCAACCATCTCATGCTCTTTTCGTCGAGTTCTTCTTTCAGTTTGGGCAGCCGGCGGCTTTTCTCCGTCAGCTGTTCAATGCTCAGCGTGCCGCTGCACAATTCTTCCTCCAGTTGCTTTTGTTCGGCCTCAAGGGCGGCAATGTCTTTCTCCAGCTGCTCAAATTCCGTCTTCTCCTTGAAGGTCATGCGGCGGCGCGTGTCGTTTCTGTAGTTTTTCTTGCTTTTTCCTTCTTGCTCAGGCTTCTTCTTGATGGTCTCATCCTTCGTTTTCAGGGCTTTCCATTCGCGATATTGGCTGTAGTTTCCGGGAAAGTCCTGCACGTCGCCGTTGCCATGGAACACCAGCAGATGGTCTACCACCTTGTCGGTGAAGTAGCGGTCGTGGCTCACCACGATGACGCACCCGGGGAAGTCGGCCAGATATTCCTCTAATATCTGGAGCGTCTGAATGTCCAGGTCGTTGGTGGGCTCGTCGAGCACCAGGAAGTTGGGGTTGCGCATGAGCACGGTGCAGAGATAGAGCTTGCGCTTTTCGCCGCCGCTGAGCTTATATACGTAGTTGTTTTGCTCCTTGGGAGTGAAGAGGAAGTGCTGCAGCAGTTGGGCGGCCGTGAGGTGCTTGCCGCCACCCATGTCTATGTAGTCGGCAATGTCCGTCACCACGTCGATAACCTTCTGGTCTTCACGGAATTGCAATCCTTCCTGCGAGAAATAGCCGAAGCGCACCGTTTCGCCTATGTCAAAGCGCCCGCTGTCGGCCGGCTCTTGTCCGAGCAGCATCTTGATGAAGGTCGACTTGCCCGTTCCGTTGTTGCCCACGATGCCCATCTTCTCGTAGCGGGCAAAGTTGTAGTAGAAGTCCTTTAGTATCACCTTGGGCGCCTGTTCGGGCGCGTCGGGTGGGGCCGGGAAGGCCTTCGAGATGTATTGACATTCGAATATCTTGCTTCCAATGTATATGTTGCTCGACTTCAGTCTCACCTGTCGTTCTTCTATGCGCTGGCGTGCCGCGCGCTCCAGTTCGTAGAACGCCTCCTCGCGATAGCGGGCCTTGTGGCCGCGTGCCTGTGGCTGTCGGCGCATCCATTCCAGTTCGCGCCGATACAGGTTGTTGGCCCTCATGATTTCCGAGCGCTTGTTGTTCAGGCGTTCCTGGCGTTTCTCCAGATAGTAGGAGTAGTTGCCGCGATAGGTGTAGATGGTGTGGTCGTCGAGTTCCAGTATGATGCTGCACACGCGGTCCAGGAAGAATCTGTCGTGGGTCACCATGAGCAGGGTCTTGTTGCCCCGGCTCAGAAAGCCCTCGAGCCATTCTATCATCTCCAGGTCCAGGTGGTTGGTGGGCTCATCGAGTATCAGGAAGTCGGGCTCCGTGATGAGCACGTTGGCCAGCGCCACCCGTTTCTGCTGGCCGCCGCTCAGCTGGCCCATGGGCTGGCTGAGGTCGCTGATTTTCAGCTGGGTCAGTATCTGCTTGGCCTTGATCACTTTCTCCTCTACGCCCTCATGATTGAAACAGGCGTCGAGCACCGATTCGTTGGGGTCGAACTTCGGAGCCTGCTCCAGAAAGCCCGTCTTCAGGTCGCGCCGATACACAATGCTGCCGCTCTCGTAGCCTTCCTTTCCGGTGAGGATAGAGAGCAGCGTCGACTTGCCGGTGCCATTCTGCGCAATGAGCCCCACGCGTTGTCCTTCGGCAATGCTGAAACTGATGTCCTCGAAGAGCACCTGCTCTCCGAACCGCTTTGAAAGATTCTGAACGTCAACTACTGGTACAGGCATGATTCCTTAGCTCCTTACTTACCTATCTCCTTGTTTATCTCGTCTATATAGTCGAGCAGTTCCTCGCGGCCGGTGCGCTTTTCGGCGCTCGTGATGAAATAGGGGGGCAGCTCCTCCCATGTGTCTTCCAGTTTCTTCATCCATTCCTCGGCGTTTTGCCTGGCTTTGGGGGCGCTCAGCTTGTCGGCCTTGGTGAAGACGATGGCAAAGGGTATTTGCGATTGTCCCAGCCAGTCTACAAACTCGCGGTCTATCTGTTGCTGCTCGTGGCGAATGTCTATGAGCACAAACACGTTAGCCAGTTGCTGCCGTTGCAGTATGTAGCCGCTGATCATCTGCTCCAGCTTGGCGCGCTCGGTTTTGCTGCGCTTGGCATAGCCGTAGCCGGGCAGGTCTACCAGATACCACTCGTTGTTGATGATGAAGTGGTTGATGAGCAGCGTCTTTCCCGGCGTGGCCGATGTCTTGGCCAGGTTCTTGTGGTTGCAGAGCATGTTGATGAGGCTCGACTTCCCCACGTTCGAACGCCCTATGAAGGCATATTCCGCCTTCGTGTCCTTGGGGCATTTGCTCACGTTGGGGCTGCTCAGCGAGAATTCCGATTTCTTTATTTCCATTTCGTCCTGTTTTTTGTTTCCTGCCGCAAAGGTAGTCAAAAATCCTGAGAATCACGCATGTCGCGCATGCCTTGTTTCTTCACTCGGCTGCATTTGGGGCCATCAAGCCCTCGGCGGCGCGGTCCAGCATGCTTTCTTCTTCCTGTTGTGGATACATCTTCCGCTCCGTGGCCGCGGGCTGAGTCGTGGCATAGTTGTCGTTGTCGCTCCATTCCTCACACTGCCTCAGCACGATGTCCAGCGCGTAGGCCGCTTCCTCCGGCGGATAGTGGTAGTGTTTCAGCAGTCGCTTCACCAGGCGCCTCATGCCGGCGCGTGCCGACTCCTTGCGCTGCCAGTCTATGGTGCGGTTCTCGCGCAACAGCTTGGTCAGCTCGCGTGTCATCGCCACCAGCTCTGCGTTTGCGTACATGTCCTTCACGGCCTGCGGGCGCGACAGCGCGTCGTAGAACGCCTTCTCCTCATCCGTCAGTCCCAGGTCGTTGCCTTCCTGCTCGGTCTGCTTGATTTGTCGGGCCAGCTTCAGCAGTTCCTGTATCACTTCCTCGTTGGTCAGCATGCCTTTCAGATAGTTGCTCAGCGCCATGTTCAGCAGTTCCGAGAACTTCTCGCTCTGCACCACGTTGGTGTGCTTGAAGGCTCTCACTCTGTCCTTGAGCAGATTCTCCAGTATCTTTATGGAGATGTTCTTCTCCTTCATCTTCGCCAGCTCCTCCAGGAAGGCCGGGTCGTTGAGCGAGAACTCCGTCTGCTCGCTCCTGAAGAGGTTCACCACGCCCTCGCTCTTCACGCTCTGCTTCATCAGTTCGCGTATCCGCTGGTCAATGTCTTTCTTCGTCAGCTTGCCCTTGCCGCCCAGGCGTGCCAGCATCACGCGCACCGTCTCGATGTAGGCGCTCTCCCAGCGCTGGCTTTCGCTCAGCAGGCTCCGGCAGAGCGTGATGCTCTGGTGCAGCAGCGTGGCGTGCTTCATGTAGTCGGCCTTCTGCTGCTGCCTCTCGGGTGCCATCAGGAAGTTGGTGCCGCCCTTGATGAGTTCGGCGCGCTCCAGGTTGGAGCCTTCCCTGAAGGCCTGCAGGGGCGGCGTCTCCCCGGTGTCTTTGCCCAGATAGCCGTGCATCAGGTCGCGGCAGGTCTCCAGCTCCTCCTGGAATTTCTTCAGTGCCGTGGTCTTGATGTCGGGGTCGCCAAACTTCCTGCGGTCGTTGGTGGAGTAGAACTTCATGGCCTGCTTCAGCGCCTGGGCAATGCCTATGTAGTCGACCACCAGACCGCCGCTCTTGCCCTTGAACACGCGGTTCACGCGCGCAATGGCCTGCATCAGGTTGTGCCCGCTCATGGGCTTGAACACATACATCGTGGCCATCGACGGCACGTCGAAGCCCGTCAGCCACATGTCCACCACGATGGCTATCTTCATCGGGTCGTCGTCGTCCTTGAATTTCTTGGCCAGTTCCTGCTTGTATTGCTTGTTGCCTATGATGTCGCGCCACTCCTCGGGGTCGTTGTTGCCGCTGGTCATCACGCATTTCACCTTTTCCGTCCACCCGGGCCGCAGCTCCATCAGCCGCTTGTATATCTTGATGGCTATCGGCCGGCTGTAGGCCACTATCATGGCCTTGCCCGTCAGCTCTCCCTCGCGGAAGTTCTCGTAGTGGTGCAGTATGTCGTTCACCAGCGAGTCGATGGTCTCGTCGGCGCCCAGCAGCTCTTCCAGGTGCGACAGGTCGTGCTTGCTCCTTTCCACCTGCTGCCTGTTGTCCTCGTCGGCTTCCAGCAGCTCATACTCCTCGTCTATGAGCCGCAGCGTCTCCTCGTCGAGCTTCAGGTTGATCACGCGGCTCTCGTAGTACACGGGCACCGTAGCATGGTCCATCACGCTTTGCGTCATGTCGTAGACGTCGATGCAGTCGCCAAACACCTCGATGGTGTTTCGGTCCTTCAGCGCCACGGGCGTGCCCGTGAAGCCTATGAACGAGGCGTGGGGCAGCGAGTCGTGGATGAGCCGCGCCGTACCCACGCTGATTTTGCCCGTCTCGGGGTTCACCTTCTCCTCAAATCCGTATTGCCCGCGGTGGGCCTCGTCGCTCATCACGATGATGTTCCGCCGCCGCGAGAGCGGGGCATCGTAGTCCTCAAACTTCTGCATCGTGGTGAAGATGATGCCGTTGGCCGTGCGTCCCTCCAGCAGTTCGCGCAGATGCTGCCGCGTGGTGGCCTGCACGGGCACCTGCCTCAGAAAGTCCTTGCACTTGGCAAACTGGCCGTAGAGCTGGTTGTCCAGGTCGTTGCGGTCGGTTATCACCACGATGGTGGGCTGCGACAGGGCCGACTGCAGCAGATGGGCGTAGAACACCATCGAGAGCGACTTGCCGCTGCCCTGCGTGTGCCAGAAGACGCCTATCTTGCCGTCGCCCTTCACCGCGTGCTGCGTGCGCTGAATGGCTTTGTTCACGGCGAAGTACTGGTGGTAGCCCGCCAGTATCTTGTAGTCCTTGCCCTCGTCCTTGCAGTAGCACACGAAGTTCTTGATGATGTCCAGAAGTCGCTCCTTGCGGAACATGCCTTCGAAGAACACGTCGTAGTCCACCACCTCGGTGCTCTCGTACACGCCGTCCTTCGACTTCCACTGCATGTAGCGGTCTTCGCTCGACGTGATGGTGCCGGCCTTCGACTCCGTCATGTCGCTCATCACGCACATCACGTTGTAGGTGAACAGCCCGGGAATTTCCTTCATGTAGTTCTTCAGCTGCCGGTAGGCGTCGCTGGCGTCGGTCTCCTCGCGCGAGGGCGACTTCAGCTCCATCAGCACCACGGGCAGTCCGTTGAGGAATACTATCAGGTCGGCCCTCTTCTTCGACTTCTCCACGTAGGTCCACTGGTTCACCAGCAGGAAGTCGTTCTTGCCCGGGTGCTTGAAGTCGGCCAGATAGACGATGTCGTTCTTCAGTTCCCCGTCGTCGTGGAAGGTCACCTCGATGCCGTGTTGCAGATAGTCCATGAAGAGCTCGTTGTTCTGCACCATGTTGCCGGCCTCGATGTGCAGCAGCTTGCGCTCCGCCTCGTCCAGTGCAGCCTGCGGTAGCGCCGCGTTCAGTTGGCGCAGCATGGTTGTCAGCCTGTCGCGATAGACGGGCGTGTAGTAGTCCTTGTCGGCGAAGGAGCTTTGCGCTTCGTAGCCGCTCAGGTAGTGGTAGTCCAGTCGCTGGGTGAACAGCTCAATGAGCGTCTGCTCGTAGTGGTCTTCGTTGTAGTCTGCCATGGTGGTTATTGGGTTTTGGGTTCTTTCTCTTTAGGGCTCTCCTAGGTCCTCCTAGGTCCTCCTAGGCCTTCCTAGGCCTTCCTAGGCTCTCCTAGGCTTTCCTATCTCCTAAGCTCCTCCTATTCTTCCTTAGCTCCTCCTCCAGCTCAGCTATCCGTTTCTTCAGTGCTGCATTTTCGGCTTCCAGGGCGCGCATGTGTGCGTCCTGCTGAGCCCGATAGCCCGTTCGGGCGGCATACATGCGCTCTTTGATGCCACCCTCCTTCACGAAGCGTTCTTCCAGTTTTGCTATATAGGCGCACATCATCTTGTCCGTCTGGTGGCAGAGGGTCAGTGCCATGTTGGCCATTTCCTCGTCGTTCATTCGGTTCAGTAAAGGTTCGTAGTCAGCATAGTCGTTGTGTGAGTGACAGAAGTCGCGCAGTCGAAGCTGGCGCTCGCTGGAGGCAGGCCATGTGCTCAGGTGGTGGGTGTTCAGGTAGTCTTGGTAGTCAGAGCGCAGTTCCTGCAGGCTTCCGCGCGCCACGTTGAGCAGCTTGATCTCCATCTCCGAGCTGGTTTGGCCGTCCTCGCTCCCTTCCACTATATTCTGTTTGCCGCTGCGTGCTGCCTGCACCATCTGATCTACCGTGCGGTCGCCATGTGGTGGGAGGAATCGATGGCAGAACTCAACGGTCAACTGATAGAGCGCATCACTCTTGCGGTAGAAAAAGAGGTTCTGCCACACCACAGCTTTCTTCAGCACCTTGCCTTGTGTATCGTATTCCATATCTATGAAGCGTTTTCTATATCGTTTACTTTCAACTCGCCTGACATCAAGCGGGG
>CAMOPD010000042.1 GCA_946622085.1 uncultured Prevotellaceae bacterium
GGGGCAGGTCGCGCCAGGAGTGAATCCAGTTCTTATAGGTGTTCCAGATGATGGTCTCCGAGGTGGGTCGCACGATGAGCTCCTCTTCGAGCTTAGCGGCAGGATCCACCACGACGCCGCTCTTGTCGTCGGTGGCCTTGAGCCGATAGTGGGTCACCACGGCGCACTCCTTGGCGAAGCCTTCCACATGCTCGGCTTCGCGCGAGAGAAATGATTTGGGGATGAGCAGGGGAAAATAGGCGTTCTGTGCACCCGTCTCCTTGAACATCTTGTCGAGTTGTTGCTGCATTTTCTCCCAGATGGCATAGCCATAGGGTTTGATGACCATGCAGCCGCGAACGGCCGATTGCTCGGCCAAGTCGGCCTTTACCACCAAGTCGTTGTACCACTGGCTGTAGTTATCGGCACGCTTGGTGAGGTCTTTCAGTTCTTTTGCCATAATTGATTGTTTATGTGATGTTTTGTTGAAGTTTTCCGGTCGCTTTTAGGGAAATCTCTACAGCGAAAGAGGGAAAATCCCCTTGCAGGGTAGAGTCGAAAACCGTAATTTTGCCGCAAAATTACAAAATAATGTCGAGAAAAGACGACAATAAGGAAAAAAAGAATTACCTTTGCATGAAGGAAGACGTATTTTTTTAGTAACATTATAACCAACTTAAAAACAAAGATTATGAAGAAAATGAAAATGTTGACACTCGGAATGTGTCTTGCAATGATCGTGAGCTGCGGCTCTGCTACTAAGAATGGTGCCCTCATTGGTACTGGTGGCGGCGCGCTGCTGGGTGCTATTATCGGTAAGGTTGCCGGCAACACGGCTGTTGGTGCTGCCGTAGGTACGGCTGTTGGTGCCACCACAGGTGCGCTCATTGGCAAGCACATGGATAAAGTGAAGGCTCAGGCTCAGGCCGTGGAGAACGCCAAGGTGGAGTCGGTGACCGATGCTAACGGTCTGCAGGCCGTGAAGGTGTCGTTCGATTCTGGCATTCTCTTCGCTACTGGTAGCTCTACGCTGCAGGCTGCTGCCAAGAATTCGCTCGCACAGTTCTCCAACGTGCTGAAGACCAACACCGATGCCGACGTGGCCATTCAGGGCTACACCGACAATGCCGGCTGGAAGAATTCCACAGCAGAGCAGAGCGCTCAGAAGAACCTCAACCTCTCGCAGCAGCGTGCTGATGCCGTTTCCAACTATCTGCGTGCTCTCGGTGTGAGCCCCTCGCAGATTAAGTCGGTGAACGGTTATGGCGAGGCTAACCCCGTGGCCGACAACTCTACTGCTGCCGGCAAGGCTCTCAACCGCCGCGTAGAGGTGTATCTCTATGCCAGCGAGGCCATGATCAATGCTGCCAACGCAGGCACACTGCATTAATATCCCTCTCTCGACAGAGTAGACAATTCAATTGACGATTTCAGAAAATTGAACTTTATCTTTAAGAAGATACGCCACATCATCCGATGGACGCTGGTAGCCTTTCTGGGCTCAACGATCCTCGCTGTTGTGGCGTATCGTTTTGTTCCCGTCTATGCCACGCCGCTCATGTTCATCCGCACGGCCGAGCAGCTGAAGAATGGCAACAACGTGCGCTGGCATCACCACTGGGTGGCGATGAGCGACATTTCGCCCCACATGCCCGTGGCCGTGATGGCCAGCGAAGACCAGCGCTTCCTGCTCCATCATGGGTTTGACTATGACGCCATTGAGAAGGCTGCCAAGCGCAACATGCAGAGCGGTGGCGGGCGGAAGCTCGGAGCCAGCACCATCAGTCAGCAGACGGCCAAGAATGTGTTCCTCTGGCCAGGACGCTCGTGGGTGCGCAAGGGCTTCGAGGCCTACTTTACAGCCCTCATTGAGATGATGTGGAGCAAGCAGCGCATCATGGAGGTCTATCTCAACTCCATAGAGATGGGCGATGGCATCTATGGCGTGGATGCCGTAGCCGAATATCATTTCAACAAGACGGCGGCCACGCTCAGCCGGGCCGACTGTGCCCTCATTGCTGCCACGCTGCCCAATCCGCACATCTATTCATCCAAGAATCCCAGTGCCTACATGCGCAAGCGGCAGGCCAAGATACAGCATGAAATGAAATTCATACCTTCGTTCCCCAAGGAAGGAGAGGATATCAATCCCAACACTGTTGCGGGGGGATTATACAAAAAGAAAAAATGACCCTGAATCTGCTTGAAGAACTCAACGAAAGCCAGCGCGCTGCCGTGGAATATCTCGACGGCCCTGCGCTCGTCATTGCCGGAGCCGGATCGGGCAAGACGCGTGTACTTACTTATAAGATTGCCTATCTGCTGCAACAGGGGCTGAAGCCCTGGAACATCCTGGCGCTGACCTTCACCAACAAGGCCGCACGCGAAATGAAGGAGCGCATAGGGCGGCTCGTGGGCAACGACACCGCGCGCTATCTCAACATGGGCACTTTCCACTCCATCTTTTCACACATTCTGCGGCGTGAGGCCGAAAAGATGGGCTACAACTCCAACTTCACCATCTACGATGAGGCCGACTCACGGTCGCTGCTGAAAACCATTATCAAGGAGATGAAGCTCGACGACAAGGTGTATAAGCCTTCGACCGTGCATGCCCGCATCTCCATGGCCAAGAACCACCTGATTCTGCCGGCCGAATATGCCCGCAATGGCAGTCTGCTGCAGCGCGATGCTGAGGCGCGCATGCCCGCGCTGAACCAGATATACGAGGCCTACTGTCAGCGATGCCGCAAGGCCAACGCCATGGATTTCGACGACCTGCTTGTATGCACCTTCATGCTTTTCAGCCAGAACGATGATGTGAGACGGCAATATGCCGGACGATTCCAATACGTGTTGGTGGACGAGTATCAGGACACTAACTCGGCCCAGCAGCGCATCGTGTGGCAACTCACGCAGGAACATCAGCGCGTATGCGTGGTGGGCGACGATGCCCAGAGCATCTACGGCTTTCGTGGAGCCAATATCGATAATATACTTGATTTCCAGCAACTTTATACCGGGGCACGCCTCTTCAAACTGGAGCAAAACTACCGCTCCACACAGCGCATCGTGGCTGCGGCCAACTCACTCATCAACAAGAACCAGCGGCAGATACGCAAGGACGTGTACAGCCGTAAGGAGGAGGGCGAGAAAATCATCCTGAAGCCAGCCTACAGCGACAAAGAAGAAGCTATCATCGTGTGCAACGACATCAAGCGGTTGCGCCGGCAGGAGCACAGCGACTATAGCGACTTCGCCATACTCTATCGCACCAATGCTCAAAGCCGAGCCTTCGAGGAAGCCATGCGCAAGCAGAACATTCCCTATCGTATCTATGGCGGACTGAGCTTCTATCAGCGCAAGGAGATAAAGGACGTGCTGGCCTACTTCCGGCTCGTGGCCAATCCCGATGACGAGGAGGCGCTGAAGCGCATCATCAACTATCCTGCCCGTGGCATAGGCGACACCACCGTGGGCAAGATAGCAGAAACTGCCGCTAACCACGCAGTGAGCCTCTGGAGCGTCATCTGCAGACCGCAGGACTATGCGCTCAGCGTGAACAAAGGCACGCTCAACAAGCTTTTCGCCTTCAGCCAACTCATCAGTCAGTTCATGGACCGCCTGAACACGGAAGACGCCTATCAGCTGGGACGCCGCATCATCAGTGAGAGCGGCGTCAGTGCTGACATCTATTCCGACTCACAACCCGAAAGCATATCACGGCAGGAAAATCTGGAAGAACTGCTCAGCGGAATGCAGGACTTCGTGGAGACACAGCGCGAGGAGGGCAATGAAAACCAGACACAACTCATCCATTATCTGCAGGATGTTGCCTTGCAAACCGACCTCGACAGCGACGAAGCCGACAGCGAAACCGGGCGGGTGACGCTGATGACCATCCACAGTGCCAAGGGACTGGAGTTCCCGACGGTCTTCATCGTGGGACTGGAGGAGAACATCTTCCCAAGTCCTTTGTCTACCGCCAGTGCACGCGAACTGGAGGAGGAACGACGACTGCTCTACGTGGCCATCACTCGTGCCGAGCGGCATTGCATCCTTACCTGTGCCCGCAACCGCTATCGTTATGGGCGCATGGAGTTTGATACGCCGAGCCGCTTCATACGCGACATCGACCCGGCGCTGCTCATCGTGGAGTCGGAAGCTGAGGCCGACGACCATTCCGGACGCTACTTCGGCAGCGGGTCGGCAGGGCGCCTGGGGCGTTATGCCTATAACGACGAGTCGGCTCGTTTTCAGAATAGCCGTCCTGTGGCTTCGCAATTCCGGGCCGACCCTAAGCCCCGTGTTGCAGCTCATCATGAGGAGCCGCCCGTACAGCCGCTTTCGCCGAGCTTCAGACGACTGCTCAACAACGCTACGCCTGCACCAAAACAAACAGTAGGCCACGGATCACGTCCCGCACAGGCTCATGCATCCCTGGCAGGAAATCTGGTAGAGGGCAGCCTGATAGAGCACGATCGATTCGGGATAGGCACCGTCACGCGATTGGAGGGGACGGGCGAGAACACCAAGGCTACGGTGGAGTTCCGCAACACCGGCACGAAGCAGCTGCTGCTCAAGTTTGCCCGATTCAAGATTATCGGCTGAGGGACCTTTCGCGCCCGGCGGGATGAGGCGGTAATGCAGGAATGAATGTTTAAGAAAAGCGGGTGAAGATGAAATGTAGCTCATCTTCACCCGCTTTTCTTTTGGCGTGAATGTGATTATAGCGCCTCGTCGTCAGGCCGCATGATATTTGTTTTCCTGACTTTAGGCAGATGTTTTTTCCGCCTGAGCCAGGCCTCCTTGCGCTTTTCGTAGTCGCCCTGTTTGTTTTCCAGATATCCGTCGGCCATGGCTTTATTTACTGTCGAATTTTGTGTAGACAATGCTGATTTGTATCTTGTCGGTATTTCCCGTACCACCCACAAGCCGCGTTGATGCGAGCGACATGTTGTGAGCCACCTTGGTGAGCACCTGCGTCGTGCTGCTGCCCGAGGCCTGGGTGGAGTAAACCGTGCTTACTGGCACCAAAACCACTTTGTTCCAGTTGGGGTGCAGGGCTTCATAGCCGGCTCCTCCTTCATCGCGAGCTTCAGCCATGGCACGTATGAGGTTGGAGATGTTGCTGAATGTATAGGTGTTTCTGTATTGCCGCGTGGCGGTGGTGCTGCCTGTATAGTCGCGTGAGGTGATGAACGAGGTGCGGTTGTTGGGCAGATTTCCCTTTTCAAAGAATGAGTAAAGACTGTCGGCGGGAATCATGAGCAGCGTGTTGGGCACGTCAAGTTCGAAGTCGGAGTCATTGTTGTTCGACAGTCGCGTGAGCACAACCTTAGCGGTGCTCAGCGTGTCGTTGGCGTGATTCTTGATGATGTCGTCAACAGGCAAAGTCATTTCTGTGAAGATGCCAGCCGGGCTCTTGATGTAGGTGCACGACGGATCGTCGGCCAGTTGCTTGATGGTGGCCTTGTCGTTGGTGATGCGTGTGGTCTGTACCACCTCCTCCGTTCCCGTGAATTTGAGCATGGTCTTGCTGGTGTTTCCGTTATACTTCACGCGCATGAAGATGTTGAGCTGGCTGAAGGAGATATAGGCCATGCCTCCCACACCGCTTTCGCTCTTGATGTAGAATCCCGGACACACGTTGTGAATGAAGTTGTAGGCATTCTTCAGGTTCTCGGGGTTGGCCAGGCATTTGCGCAGCACGTAGGTTCCATAGTTGTTGTATGTGTTGCCTTCCTTGTCGGTGTAGGGCTCGTTGAGCGGAATCCTGATGTTGCGTCCATAGTCCGCACTTTTGCGGTCGGCATCGCTGTCGCCTTTGTTGGCAATGGTGTAGACGTGGGCTTTGTGTATGCCGTCGGTCCGTGTGAATCCTTCAGTCTCGGGGTTGAAGTTGGAGTAGTATTTCTTGTTCTCTTCCAGCGGCTTGTCCATTTCGTTGGCCGAGAGTTTCATCACGGCCAGCGAGTCGCCAAACAGATTGTCGTAGAACAGTCGTATCTCGCACGAGTCGGCAATGATGAGCCCGTCCTGACGGCTGACGATGCTGTCTTGTTCCGGCAGGTTGAAGTCGTCCAGACAATGGAATTGCGTAATATAGTCGCTGGTGATGTAGGCTCCCGTTTCGGGGTCTTTCACTTTGCCGAGATAGCCGATGGCGTTTCTTGAGTACACGGAGTCGGCCACGATGGAGCGTGTGGCCACGTCGAACACCCCGGTAGAGATGGCCAGCTTGTCGGTGCGTTCGATGAGCGAAGAGCCGATGCTGTCGGTGGTGTCGTCGCAGGAAGCTACTGCCAAGCCTATGCAGGCGGCCATAGCCAAGAGTTTCAGTTTCATGAGTGTTGTTGAACGTTATTTTAAAGTGATGGGCAGACACGTGGAAGTGCCTGCCCTTTACTTGTAAGTTGTTTCAGTTATTGGGTGATGGCTTCGTAGAAGTCGGCATAAGCCTTTCCGTAGTCTTCGCCAGGGAAGGCGAGCAAGGGCTTTTGGCTTTCCCGGGCATAGTTCAGCAGCTGTTCATTGACGTTCTGTGCGGCTTCCACAATGCCGTCGGAATAGTCAATGGCGAGCTTGCCCAGCTCCATGAAGTCGAATGTCTGATTGTATTTCTCCAGCAGTTCGGCCTTGGCATCGCGATAGTCAACGCTCCGCTTGAAGTTCTCGCCGAAATCGCCTTTCAGCGTGCTGTTGAAGAGCGATGTGACGACCTTGGTGTTGGCAAATGAAGGCTCATCCTTATAGGCTGTCTTCACGTAGAAGGGAATGACACCTGCCATCCAGCCCTGACACTGAATGACGTCGGGCACCCAGCGCAGTTTCTTCACCGTTTCGAGCACGCCACGGGCAAAAAAGACGGCACGCTCACCGTTGTCGGGATATTCCTCGCCGCTTTCGTCGGCTTCCATCTGCCGTTTCATGAAGTAGTCTTCATTGTCGATGAAGTATACCTGAATGCGTGAAGTGGGGATGGAGGCCACCTTGATGATGAGCGGGTGGTCAGTATCGTCGATAATGAGATTCATTCCTGAGAGGCGTATTACTTCGTGAAGTTGGCCCCTGCGCTCGTTGATGGTGCCCCATTTGGGCATGAATGTGCGGATTTCAAATCCGTTCTCTTGGGTCACTTGGGGCAAGTCCCTGCCCATGAGCGACATTTCGCTTTCGGGCACGTAGGGAGCAATCTCTTGGTTGATGAATAAAACTTTTTTTGCCATTGCTGATTGTTTTGGTGATGCAAAGGTACGAAAAAAAGTTGATATTCGTTTCTCTTACTTTCTTAAAAAGCCCAAATAGGCTTAATCTTCGCAAATTTTTAAATATATTCTTTCTTATTTAAGAAAAAAGTTGTTATTTTGCACCCCGATTCGGCGTGATGCTATGCCACGCCTCGCTGCCGATTTAAACCTTTGCTGCTTTCAGGAGTCAAAATGATTGCTGACAGTTCCTTGCCAGCTTTGGCAGTGACAGAGGCAGAATACAAGTTAATCAACCATTGAGAATGAAAGTTTTTCAAAAGATTGTTGACCTTCAGAACGTGCTTTTCGATGCAAGAAAGCAGGGCAAGACGATAGGGCTTGTTCCTACCATGGGCGCACTTCATGAAGGGCATGCTTCTCTTGTCAGGAGAAGCGTTGCTGAAAACGACGTCACCGTTGTTTCCGTGTTCCTTAATCCTACTCAATTCAATGACCAGGGCGACCTGGAGCGCTATCCGCGCACGCTCGATGCCGACTGTGCATTGCTCGAGAGCGTGGGGGCCGACTATGTCTTGGCTCCATCGGTTGAGGAGATGTATCCCGTGCCCGACAAGCGTAGCTTTGAGTTCCCGCCTGTGAGCACCGTCATGGAGGGGGCGCGCCGCCCGGGCCACTTCAATGGTGTGTGCCAGGTGGTGAGCCGGCTGTTCTACATCGTTCGCCCCACTCGCGCCTACTTCGGCGAGAAGGATTGGCAGCAGATAGCCGTGGTGAAGCAGCTGGTGAAGTATATTGGAATGGACATCCAGATCGTGGAGTGCGAAATCGTGCGCGATGCCGACGGACTGGCAAAGAGCAGCCGCAACACATTGCTGGCTCCCGACGAGCGCCAGATTGCTCCTGCCATCTACAAAGCTCTCAAGGATAGTCTCGACTATGCCAAGGCGCACACCGTGGCCGAAACCCACGACAAGGTGGTGGCCGACATCAATGCCATCGACGGACTCGACGTGGAGTACTTTGAGATTGTTGACGGCAATACGCTCCAGACCATTTCCTCTTGGGACGACTCGCCCTACGTCGTGGGCTGCATCACTGTCTATTGCGGCCGCACGCCCATCAGGCTTATCGATCATATTCGCTACAAATCTTAAACCTTGAGCCCAAAATGATGATAGAAGTAATGAAGAGCAAGTTGCATTGTGTCACTGTGACCCAAGCCAACCTGAACTATATGGGGAGCATCACCATCGACGAGGATTTGATGGATGCTGCCAACCTGATAGCTGGCGAGAAGGTGCAGATTGTGGACAATAACAACGGCGAGCGGCTTGAAACCTATATTATAAAAGGTGAGCGCGGAAGCGGATGCATCTGTCTGAACGGTGCTGCGGCGCGCAAGGTGCAGGTGGGCGATACGCTCATCATCATCTCCTATGCCTTGATGGACTTCGAGGAGGCCAAACACTTCAAACCGTCGGTGGTGTTTCCGAAGGATAACAAATTGGTTTAAGTACCGACAATAATAAGTTGTTTCCTTTCACAACGAATTAAACGAATTAAACGAATAGGCTCCGCCGAGAGAGAATACTCTTTCTTAATGCGAGTTTTTATTTCGTATAATTCGTTTAATTCGTTGTTAATCGGTGGTATTTCCGAAGTACCGATAAAAAAGTTGTTTCTTTTCACAACGAATTAAACGAATAGGCTCCGCCGAGAAAGACTTCTCTTTCATAATACAAGTCTAAATTCGTCTAATTCGTTTAATTCGTTGTTGTGGATTATCCCCGTAGCTTTATTGTTATCTAAGGAATGCTGTCGGATGGGGCTTCTTCTATTGGTTCCTCTTCCGCCGTGCTCACCCGCTTGCTGCCCCTGAACTGGCCCAGCTTGTCGTGGGCATTTCCCTCCTTGTCTACGTCAAACGACTCATAGTCAACGTCTTCGAGCATTTCGTCGCAATACCAGATGTGGCTCTTGTCGCGCGAATATGCCCCCTTCCAGTCAGGGTCAAAAGTCTTGGGGTCGGCCTGTGGCAATATTTTGCCGAAGTAGTAGACGTGGTTCTTGTCTACGGCCACGATGTCGCTCTTCATCTTAAAGGAAGCCACGTCGGCCTCCTCTATGCGCAGACTGTCGAAGTAGGCGTAGCGGCTGTCCTTGGCCCAGAGGTCGCGTTCAAAGCGTCTGATCACCTTAAACGTTTTCATGTCGGCCACATGCATGCGGCTCGTCATGTAGAAGTAGTCGTTCTTGTCGTGATAGAGCGGATATTTGTCGGCTTTCAGCGTGGCCGCATCGGCCTCCTTCACCAGGTGCTGCTTGAAGTAGACGTGGCTGTCGTCGCGCCCCAGCCAGTCGGTCAAGTCCTCAAAGGCATCGGCGTTGACATCCTTCAGCGGATAGGCCAGCGTGCCGAAGCTGAAGGTCCATTCGGTGAAGCTGATGCCCTCGGGCGTTCTTTCATATTTGCCGTCGTTGCAGCCGCTCAGCAGGCAGGCAGCGAGGGCAGTCAGCAGAAGCAGCAAAGAATCTTTCTTCATGTTTTTTTGTCTGTTAGTGAGGATTGTGTCGTGGGTTCGTGGTTACGAGATATGTACTGTACGCATGACTTCTGCTTATATTCCTTGGAAGGGAAGGAGGGAAGTAGGTGCGTAATGATCTTTTTCACCTTTTAAATTCCCTCAGCGTCTCCACGATGCGGGCCATCTGGTTGGGAATGCGTATCTGCTGCGGGCACTTCGCCAGACACACTTCGCAGTCCTGACATGCGCTGGCCCAAGCGCTTTTCTCGGGCACGGCCTTGCTCAGCATGTCGGCAAATTGCTGCCGGTTGGCTTCGCGTTTTGCGGCGTCTCCGTCGGGCAGCGGAAGAATGTGTTCGTTGAGCGCTTCGTTGTAAGTGGCAAAATTCCGTGGGATGTTCACACCGAAGGGGCAGGGCATGCAGTAGCTGCACGTGGTACAGGGGATGAGCGGCAGACCGGCCATCTCGTCGGCCAGTTTCTCCAGTAGCACATTCTCGCTTTCCGTGCAGGGATCGAGCGGCGAGAACGTTTCCACGTTCTCCTTCAGTTGTTCCATGCTGTTCATGCCGCTCAGCGCCGTCAGCACGTTGGTATAGGAGCCCACCCAGCGGAAGGCCCATCGGGCGGGGCTGTCGTTGGGTCGCATCGTCTTGAGCTGGTCGCTCAGTTCGCGCTGCATGCGAGCCAGTGCTCCGCCGCGCAGCGGTTCCATGATGACGCACTGAATGTCGAGTTTCTGCAGCTTGTTGTAGAGATATTCTGCGTCGGCATCCTGCTTCCAGCCGCCTTTCTGCAGCGAGGCGTGCCGCCAGTCGAGATAGTTCATCTGTATCTGCACGAAGTCCCAGTGGTAGTCGTCGTTGTGGTCGAGCAGCCAGTCGAAGGCGCTCACGTCGCCATGGTAGGAGAATCCCAGATGGCGTATGCGCCCCGCCTTGCGCTCTTCCAAGAGGAAGTCGAGCAGGCCGTTGTCAAGGAATCGGCCTTTCAGCCCCTCCACGCCCCCTCCGCCGATGCTGTGCAGCAGATAGTAGTCTATGTGGTCGGTCTTTAGCCGCTGAAACGACTGGTAGTACATCTTCTTGGCCTCCTCCAGGTCCCACAGTCGCTGGTTCAGGTTCGACATCTTTGTGGCCATATAGTATTTCTCTCTTGGGTGGCGCGAGAGCGCGTTGCCCATGAGCACCTCCGAGTGTCCGCCCATATACATGGGGGCCGTGTCGAAGTAGTTCACGCCGTGGGCTATGGCGTAGTCCACCAGCTCGTTCACCCGTTCCTGGTCGTTGGGCAGACGCATCATGCCGAAGCCCAGCAGCGAAATCTGCTCGCCCGTGCCGTGCTGCACGCGATAGGTCATGCGACCCTCTGCCGCTCCTTCTGCCGGGCGTTCGCCCTTGGCGAGCACGGTGAAAGGTTCCAGCGCCATCATGGCCATGGCCGAGCCGGCTCCGAAGCCCAGTCGGCGCAGAAACTGTCGTCGGTTCATGTCGGTGGTGTTCAGTCCGTTGCCGGCCTGCTTGCTCGTGTTTTGTGGTTTCTTGTTGCTCATGTTGTTGTTTAGGTTTCGTGGTCGTATAGAAGTCTACAAATATAGTCATTTTTCCCCATAGTGCGCACAGTTTGGGATAGTTTTTTTCTCAAACTCTTTCCTCCCAAGAGATGTGTCATGCCGGTTTTTCCGTAGTTGCCGATCCGACGGCACCTCAGCAGGGCGAATAGGGAAGTGAAATAATTGCCGCAGGCATCCGAATATTCAAAATAAATCCCTATATTTGCACATGATAAGTTTCACATCTTAAAATCATCTTTATATGAAACGACCACAACTGTTCATCATCCTGCTCACAGCATTCTTTTCTTTTGCCACGTCGGCTCAGGGACAACCCCTGCTGCGCACCCATGTGGAAACGGGCGACGTGGAGGGCGTTGCCGACGGTGCCGACCTGGCCGTCTATCGGGCCATCCCCTACGCAGCGCCGCCCGTGGGGCAGCTGCGCTGGAAGGAGCCGCAGCCACCCAAGCCATGGAAGGGCGTGCTCCGCGCCGACAAGTTTGGCCCCTGGCCCCCGCAGCCCACACGCCCCGGACTCACCGAGGACATGATGAGCGAGGACTGCCTCTATCTGGCCATTGCCACCCCCGCTACGTCGGCTGACGACCGGCTGCCCGTCATGGTGTGGATACATGGCGGCGGATTCCAGACCGAATACTATGGCAACGACCTCTGGACCTCGCTGGCACGTCGAGGCGTGGTGGTGGTCAGCGTGGAATATCGCACGGGGGCACTGGGATTCATGGCCCATCCTGAACTCACCCGCGAGTCGCCCACAGGCCATTCCGGCAACTACGGACTGCTCGACCAGCTGTTCGCCCTCCGGTGGGTGCAGCGCAACATAGGCAGCTTTGGTGGCGATGCCAGCCGCGTCACTATCTTCGGCGAGTCGGCCGGAGCCATCAGTTGCAGCATCCTCTGCGGCTCGCCCTTAGCCAAGGGGCTGTTCCATGGGGCCATCAGCCAGAGCGGCGGCTCGTTTGCCCCCTGGACCAACGGCGGGCGCACCCTCCTCACCAACGCCTCGCAGCGAGGTGCCGAGCAACACGGACTGGCCTTCCAGCGCCATCTGAAGAAGAAGTCAATCAAGGCCATGCGCCAAATGCCGCCGGAAGAGTTGGTGGGGCGCGACGTGGGCTTCGGCGGCTTCTGGCCCAGCGTGGATGGCTACGTCATCACCGACGACCTCTACCGCAACTACGAACGCGGGGCCTACAACGATGTGCCCGTCATCGTGATGACCAACTCCGACGAAGGCTCGCTCTTCACGGGCCCCATTCCCCCGGCAGCCTATCAGCAGAACGTGAGGCAGACCATGGGTCCCTTTGCCGATGAGGCCCTGCAGCTCTATCCAGGCAACAACGAAGAGGAAACCTACTTTGCCAATGGCGACATGTTTCGCGACATAGGCTTTGCATGGCCCTCGTTCGCCTGGGTCAACTTGCAGTCGCTCACGGGCAAGAGTCCCGCCTACGCCGCCTTCCTGGCACAGCCCTCGGAACTGAGCATGGCGGGCAGCAAGAAACGCCGCGGCGTGTCGCATGCCGACGACATTCTCTATCTCAACAACGCCTTTACCTCGCAACCCGACAAATATCCCGCCGAAGCCGCACTGGCCGAAATCATTCAGCAATACTGGGTGAACTTTGCCAAGACAGGCAATCCTAATGCCAAGGGGCTGCCCTATTGGCCACCATTCAGCAAGGACCTGCCCACCACCATGCAGTTCTCCCAGGGGGCCTCGCTCATCATGGTTCCCAACCGCCAGAAGATAGACTTCATAGAGCGCTTCTATCAGTGGAAACGGCAGGAAACTGAGCGCGAACACTGAGCGGGAGTCCGATAACTTCCGATAAATTCATTCATCTTCAACTGTAAACTGTAAACTGTAAATCGTCATGAAAACCATCCGTATTGCCCTCATGCTGGCTCTGATTCTGGCCGTTGGCCACGCCCGTGCCCAGCGACTCATTCCCATGCAACGCTATGGAAGCAACTGGAGCACGCTCACCCTGACGTCCGAAAACAAACCCAATGGCTACATGTATCGGATGAGGGTGGAT
>CAMOPD010000043.1 GCA_946622085.1 uncultured Prevotellaceae bacterium
CTATGGCTACCAGTGACGAGCTACGAGCTCAGAGTGACGAGTTACGAGATACGAGTTGTCAATAGCCCTACACGCCAACAGTAATCACACCTCTGAACTCGTCACTCGTCACTCTGAACTCCAGAAGTAATCACAACTCTGAACTCGTAGCTCGGAACTCTGGGTTCTCTTCTCCCCTTTGGGGAGACGGGAGAGGGGCTCTTTGGCGCTTCGTCGTCGGGTCGCTTGCCTGATGACAGGCTGAACAGGCTGATATGACTATGACTAAGGAAAGAATAGCTTTTGTAGACTGCATCCGCGTCGTGGCCTGCCTGCTGGTGATGGTGGTTCATGCCAGCGAGCAGTTCTACAGCATGGGAGCTGTGTCGCAGGTGGCCAACGAGGACAACCGCCTGTGGGTATCCGTCTACGACGGTTTCTTCGGGCGCATCTCCGTGCCGTTGTTTATGATTGTCTCGGCATTCCTGCTGGTGCCGATGGGGCAGGGTGTGACGATGGGCCAGTTCTACCGCCGGCGGTTCCTGCGCGTCGTGCCGCCCTTCGCCTGCACAGCGCCGCACATGGCATAAGGGTTAACTTCTTTAACACTACTGAATTCTTAACTACATTTAGACGAGTTGAACTGATAAAAGAAGAAAGAAAAATGAAAAAGTCAATCGCATTTATTTTAGGCATGCTGGGGCTCAACATGGCAACGGCATGCGGCAGTCAGAATTTCAGCAACGCCGATGTTGAGGCGTTTGCCCAGCTCATTGTCCAGCCGGGCGTTCAGCTGGTGGACGTGCGCACGGCCGAGGAGTTTGCCGAAGGCCATTTGGAGGGCGCACTCAACATCGATGTGAAGCTCGAGACGTTTATTGCTCTGGCCAAGGAACGGCTCGACACGACGCACACCGTGGCCGTGTATTGCCGCAGTGGCAGGCGTTCGGCCCATGCTGCCGAGCTACTTTCGGCCGAAGGCTTCAAGGTGGTGAATCTCAGTGGCGGCATCATGGCATGGAGCAAGGCCGGGAGAACGGTGACTAAGGATGCTCACGAGGTGGATGCATTCACCACCAAGAGCGGCAAAAGCGTGAAGTTCTATGCGCTGATGCATGCCAGCATACGCATCGTCTTCGACGGGAGGGAAATACAAGTAGACCCCGTGAGACGGCTGGGCGACCGTACCACCGACTATTCGGCCATGCCGAAGGCCGACTATCTGCTGGTGACCCATGAGCATGGCGACCACTTCGACAAGGGGGCGCTGGCCGAGCTGAAGGGCGATAAGACCCGCTTCATCACCAACAGACGCTGTGCCGACATGGCGGGCGAGGGTGAGGGGATGGCCAACGGCGACCGGCTGACGCTCGAGGAGGGCTTCACCGTTGAGGCCGTACCAGCCTACAACACCACCGAGGGACGCACGCAGTTTCACCCCAAAGGCCGCGACAATGGCTACATTCTCACCATCGACGGGCTGCGCATCTACATAGCGGGCGACACCGAGGATATTCCCGAAATGGCCGATATCAAGGACATCGACATTGCCTTCCTGCCCTGCAATCAGCCCTACACCATGACCACCGACCAGCTGGAGAAGGCGGCTCGCACCATCAGGCCGCGCACGCTCTTCCCCTATCACTATGGGCAGACTGACGTCAGCCACCTGGGCCAGCAGCTGAGCGACACGGGTATTGACGTGCGCATAAGACACTATGAATAGTGACGAGTGACGAGTTGTGGATAGCCCTTAAGCCAACTGCCATCACTGCTCGTCATTCGCAGCTCGTCACTCTGAACTCCGACGTACCCCCGAGCCGCCGTGCTCCAATCCACCGGAATGAAAATAGAAAAAGGAATGAAGAAAGAAAACGATCCCATGGGACAGGCCATTGCCGACTACTGGAGGCATGGCAGGGCCGACAAGTTGCGCGTCTTCTCGCCCATGTTCGAAGAGGACGAGATTCCCGTCAAGACGCTCTTTCGCTCCTTTGGCGAGATGGCCGCCATCGAGCAGACGGCCCTGCGGAGGGCCGCAGGGCGCACGCTCGACGTGGGTGCCGGAGCCGGGTGCCACTCGCTGTGGCTTCAGCAGCAGGACATCCCAGTGACTGCCATCGACATTTCGCCGCTTTCGGTGGAAGTGATGAAGGAGAGAGGAGTGGAAAAAGCCTTGGAACAGGATTTCTTCAGCATGGAAGAGTCGTTCGACACGATATTGATGTTGATGAACGGCATAGGCATGGTGGGCACTTTGGAGCGTCTGCCGGCGTTCTTCGCCCTTCTCGACAAGGTGCTTCGGCCGGGCGGTCAGGTGCTTTGCGACTCGTCGGACATAAGCTATGTGTTTGAAAACGACGAGGGCGACATTGAGTTGCCCGCCGGGGGCGGTTATTACGGCGAGCTCACCTACGAGATGCAGTACCGGAACATTCGTGGCCACGCTTTCCCGTGGCTCTATATCGATGCCCACTTGCTTTGCGCCGCTGCCGCGCAAAGCGGTTATGAAGCTGAAATCGTCCAGCAAGGAGACCATTATGACTATTTGGCTCGCATGGTCAGACGAAACCATTAAGGGGGAAGGGAGGCTATATGGTGGTAGTGACGCAGCCACTACTCTTTTTTCTGCAGCCTCCATTCTGCCCCTCACTCTCCGTGTGTTGAGGGCGTCGGTGACCAACCGGAATCAGGCATCAGGATAATACCTTTGTTTTTGTGAATATTCTTTACAAAATCGGGAGGCGCCCGTTCGCCCTCTACAAGTAAGCACGCCACTCACGATGAGTAAATGGCGTGCTTACGAGGCGTGAGTGGCGTGCTTACTCATCGTAAGTGGCGTTCTTACTCCCCTATACTGATTTTCAGCACTTTAAGAAGGCGTTATGCGAAGAGTGAAAATGCTGTGAATTATTTTTACAAAATCGGGAGCGTTTTCTTGGGCTTTTTAGTATGCGTCCCTACGTGGTTGCCGCCTCGAGCGCCTGCCGAAGAAAAAGTGCCGAAGCCATGACCATGAGCCAGTGGAATCAGTCCCTTATGGCGGCTGCCTCGCCCAGCATCAAGTGCAGGTGGTTCTCGAGAATGTGGAACGCTGGTGCCACCATGGCCCCATGTCCGTGGCCGCCTATCTCGTACAGATAGGTTCGCTCATGTCCGGCGAGCTTCATCATGCGGGCAAGATACTGGTTCTCGTCGTATCGGCCGTAGAGCTCCAGTTCGCGGTCGCCGCAGATGAGCAGCAGCGGCGCACAGTCCTTGCGCACCCAATAGAGTGGGGCATACTGGTCTATCGTTGGCTGCAAGGCGCCGATGCCCTGCATCTTGCGCACGTTGTAGTGGGTGATGGCCTGGCCGCTGAACGGCGCATAGAGCATCACGGAGTCGGCATCCACCTCATAGCGTGCCAGCCACTCCTTGTTCAGGCAGAGCATCATGGCAAGATAGCCTCCGGCAGAATGGCCGCTGACCACGATTTCCTTGTTGTTGCCTCCGAAGCGGGCAATGTTCTTGAACACCCAGGCCACGGCTTCGGCTGCATCGTCGATGGTCTTGTCTACCGTCACCTGCGGCAGCAGGCGGTAGTTGACGCCTACCACCACCCATCCCTTCTGCTTCAGTTGTGCGGGAATTTCCTTGTTGCCTGCCTCCAGTCCGCCACCATGAAACCACACCACCACGGGGCAGCCTTCGGCTTTCTTCGGTTCGGGGTAGTAGACGTCCAGCTTCAGCCGCTCCTGGGCATAGGAGTCGGTCTTCCGGGTGTAGCCGATGTTGAGCTGCTCGCTATAGGTTTGTGCCCACGCTCCCAGGAGAGTCGTGAGCACAAAAGTCAGCATGGTGAAAAGTCTTTTCTTCATGGCGTTATCCTTTCAGGGCGTCAATCCAGCAGAGCAGGGCCACGAGTGAGGCGTTCCAGTTGATGGCAATCTCGTTTGAGGCATACGACCCCATGTCGTCGATATACGATTCGTCGGGCAGGTTGGAGGGGTAGGTCAGATGGCCCGACTCCTTGTCTTGTTGTCCCGGGTTGGGTCCGCCCACCAGCATGCCGGGGAACGGGTTGCCTATGCCGTCGGCCTCGGATGGTCGGTGGTGCGGGTGCATGGGGCTCTTGGTTCCGAAGCCCGTCACGAAGCAATAGCCCGTGGCGTTGCGTCCCAGCAGATAGTCGGCATTCTGCAAGGCATGGCGGAAGTATTTGCCTTTCTCGATGTACTTGTCGGCAAAGAGCAAGGCCACGCCGTTCACGCAGCAGCCTTCGGCCAGGCATCCCCATCCGAAGTCGCTGGCTTTGTTGCCAAAGGGCGACTGGAACGACGAGGTGGGCACTCTGCCGATGAGCTCATCGCAATAGTCTTTCAGCTGGCTGAGCATGAGCTGCTTCATGTCTTGCTGGCTCGAAGCAATCCACGAGAGGGCGCCCAGTGAGGCCAGTCCGCCCCACGTGGGAGCGGTGAAGCGCTCGGGCATGGCTTGGCGTGCCGCCTGTAGGAAGGCGTCATTGCCGGTCAGCCTGAAGAGCTCGGTGGAGGCCCAGAAGCGCTCGTCGCGGGCATCGCCGTCGCCGTAGGTTCCTGTGTAGATGGCCGGCTGATGTTGCTGGCTGAGGAGTTCCTGCCGGTAGTAGGCATCGGGGTTGGCTTCGGCCCACTGCCAGGCTTTCAGAGCGGCGGCTTCGGCCATCGGGGCAAACTCGGAGTAGTCGCGCGAATCCTTCAGCAGGCGGGCGCTCTGGGCCATGACGGCGGCAAAGTCGAGCGTGGCCGTGACGCTCTTGGCCACCACATAGCGCGGCTGATGGCAGTCGGCGGGCATCACGAAGCCCTCGAAATTGGGCGTGGTGAGCTTGTGGTAGACGCCGCCGTCGGCCGGGTCTTGCATGGTGAGCAGCCAGCGCAGGTTGAACATCATCTCGTCGAGCAGGTCGGGCGTGGCATTGCGGCTTTCGGGAATGTTGGTGTCGAGGCGTGCAAAGTAGTCCTTGTTCTGCTCATAGCACGTCAGCATCACGCCGATGGAGAACGAAGAATTCACCACATATTTGTTGTAGTCGCCGGCGTCATACCATCCGAGGGGCGAACTGATGACGGAGCCTGCCGGCCGGTTGGTCGATGCTGCCGAGGGGTGCACCAGCACATGGGTGTCGGGATGGCCCGCGGGGCGGGCATATTCTGCGGCGTAGGGCTCGAGGATGGGCGTGCCCGTGCGCATCAGGTAGAACATCTTCAGCGAGGCTACGGCCACATCGTGCAGCACGCGTGAGCCCACGTTGATGCAGGCTTTGTCGTCTTTGGTGGCTATGGTGTATTGGCCGGGCGTGCGCAGTTCGCTCACGTCGACAATGAAGCGCTGCTTCTTGGACCATGGCGAAAGGGCTTTGCGCACCACTTTGGGGCGCAGCACCACGTTGCCCTGCGCGTCGGTCACGCTGAGCGATGAGCCCGGATTCTTGCCGTCGATGACCACCACTTTCTCTTCATCAGCATAATAACCCACCTGATTGAGTCTGATCTCCGATTTCTTCTGTGCCTGCATGGGCAGCACCAACGCTGCCATGAGCACCATTGCAACATGCTTAGTCTTTCTCATATGCTTGTTCTTGATTGATATTGTTTTTTTTCTTTTAGCGTGCCATGCGATAAATGGCCTCCATGTCCTCTGCTTTGAGCACTTTGAAGGCTCCCTGCGTGGCGGTGTAGTTGCGGCTGCACTTGCGCACCATCTCCTTGATTTCGTCATCGGTTATCTCTCGCCCTATGAGTTGGCGGATGTTGGTGGGCATGCCTATGGCGCTATAGAAGCGCTCCATGGCCTCAATGCCGCGCAAGGCCGTGCCTTCGGGGTCGGAGAAGTCGTTGTCTATGCCCATCACGTTGACGGCAAAGCGCACAAAGCGGCTCCTGTTTTCATGCATCACGTAGCGAGCCCAGCTGGGCCAGATGGCAGCCAGTCCGGCACCGTGGGTCACGTCGAACATGCCGCTCAGTTCGTGCTCCAGTTGGTGGGTGGCCCAGTCGTCTTGCATGCCGCAGCCCGTGAGTCCCCAGTGGGCCACGCTGCCGCCCCACATGATTTGGGCGCGATGGCGATAGTCCTCGGGATTCTTCAGCACGGCAAAGACGCAGTCCTTCATGGTGCGCAGCACGGCTTCGGCAACGGCGGTGGTGAGCGTCATGTCGTCGTCGTGGGTGAAATAGCGCTCCATGGTGTGCATCATCATGTCGGTCACTCCGGCGGCCGTCTGATAGGGTGGCAGCGTGAACGTGCGTTCGGGATTCATGATGGCGAACTTGGGCCGGGCAATGTCGTTGCTATAGCCCAGCTTCACGCCGCCGTCCTCGTTGGTGATGACGCTGGCCTCGCTCATCTCGCTGCCAGCAGCAGGGATGGTGAGCACCGAGGCCACGGGCAGACAGGCCTGCGCATCGGCCTTGCCAAGATAGAAGTCCCACACGTCGCCCTGATAGAGCGCTCCGTAGGCAATACACTTGGCCGAGTCGATGACGCTGCCGCCGCCCACTGCCAGTATGAAGTCGATGCCTTCGGCACGGCAGAGCTCTATGCCCTTGCGGGCAAGCGACAGTCGGGGATTGGGCACCACGCCGCCCAGTTCTACGTAGTAGATGCCGCCTTCGCGTAGCAGACGGAACACCTTGTCGAGCAGTCCCGAACGGCGGGCGCTCTGCCCGCCATAGTGAACCAACACGCGGCTTCCGCCATATTTCTTGATGAGCCGGGCTACTTGTTCTTCCGACTCCTTGCCAAACACCACTTCCGTGGGGGCATAGTAAACAAAATCTTTCATCTTTTTGATGGGGATTAAGGGGGAATAATAGGGGGGGGATAGGGCGCAATTAGTTCTCGCGCAGTTGCCAGTCAACGTCGAAGTCGGAGCCCTCGTCGGTCACGGTCACGTCGTAGGTCACCTCCTGGCCGTCGAGCCGTCCTTTCAGCACGCCCTTCTTGGGGTTTTGCTTTTCGCTGAGCTGGAAATCGGTCACTTCGAGCGTCTTGCCTTTCTGCTGCTCGTCGTCCACTATGGCCTGTTGCACTTTCTCCGTCAGTTTCTTGTCTGACACGATGCACCCATTCAGCATCACCAATGCCGAAAGGGCGATAAACATACTAATGAAATACTTTTTCATGGGGGAATAGAATAAAATAAAAAAAACTATTGCAAATGTAAGAAAAATTCTCCTTTCGGAAGACTATTTTCAGAACATTAACGTTGGCAGCAGCTTAACTCACGGGGTTGAGGCGTCAGGGCATGGGCATAAAGGCCTACCGCCTTTGGGGAGTCTGTTCGGCGGCCTGCTGGAGGGGCTGCTCCTCGTCGAGCTGAGGATAGTTGCGGCTCACGGAGTGGTCGTCGAGCCAAATACGGTTCAGGGTGAACTCCAGCGAGGTGAGCGTCAGCGTGCGCTTTGGGGGCTTCAGCTGGCATTCCCACACGGTGATGCAGTGCCATCCCATCTGGGCCAACCGCTTTTGGGTGTCGGCGTCGCGCTCCTGGTTTCGCCGAATCTTCTTCACCCAAAACTCCCTGTTCGTGTGAGGAATCTTGCAGCATGGCGAATCTGCCGCCAGTAGAGCCGTGTCGTCGGGGCTGAAATCCACGTGGTGGCCGTGCCAGAAACAGCCGTTGACAAAGATGCACGTGCGGTATTTACGCAACACCAGGTCGGGGTGGCCGGGCAGTCGCGGCGAGTTGAGCCGATAGCGAAAGCCGCGGGCCCACAGCCAGCGGCGCACCAGCATCTCGGGCTTAGTGTTCTTCGACCGGATGGCCGCCATGTTCTTGTGTCGCTGTTCTGCAGAAATCTTGTCCATGTCGTTACGGGGGTGAGCTCATTCCTGGCACAAAGATACAAATATCTCGGCCCATTTTTCAATTTCTCGATGAAAAACATTACCTTTGCAATCAGTTATTCCCTCGTTGGCCGTGCGGCCACAAGTGAAACGTTCATAGTGAATGAGATTTTCTGAGCATCTCTGCTATATATATAATAAGGTGGTGCTGGTAATGATGTGTGCGTTGCTGGCAGGATGTTCGTCGACCAAATTTGTCGACGAGGGCAGCTACCTGTTGCAGAAGAACGAGGTGCAGAGCGACTCTAAATTGGTCGACGTTTCGCAGCTGTTGCCCTACATGCGGCAGCAGCCCAACTCCAAATGGTTTTCTACTTTCAAGATTCCCCTGGCCGTCTATTCGTTGGCCGGCCGCGACTCCACGCGCCGCTTGAACCGATTCCTGCAGCGCCTGGGCGAGAAGCCCGTGGTCTACGATTCGGCCGTGGCGCGACTCACGTGCGAAGACCTGCGCACGCAGTTGCAGAACATGGGGTTCATGAATGGTACGGTGAGCATTGAGGAGCGGCTCAAGGGCAAGAAGGTGAAAGCCATCTACAAGCTGCATCCCGGCGAGCCCTACACCATTCGCCAGTTGAACTACGACATAGAGGACGAGCAGATAGGCCGGCTATTAGAGAAATACACCACCCAGCGCAAACACGCCTGGGACGGACGGCGCTTCGCCGTGGGCGAGCTCGACGCCGAGCGCAAGCGCATCACCTCGATGCTCATGGACAACGGCTACTACCGTTTCCACAAAGATTTCATTCGCTATACGGCCGACACCGTGGCCGGCTCGAAGGAAATCGACCTGACGCTCCATCTCATGCGCTATAGGGCCAACAGCAATGCGCCCGAGACGCTCCATCCCTGCTACACGGTGAGGAATGTCTTCTTTCAGAGTGGCGATGCCGACTCGGTGATTCACCTGCGCCGCAAGGTGCTCGAGGAAAACTCGTGGATTGAGAGCGGGCGACCCTTCAACGCCTCTCACTTGCAGCGCACCTACAACAACTTCGGGCGGCTGCAGGCCGTGAAATACACCAATATCCGATTCACCGAACTGCCCGACACCACGCTGCTCGACTGCCACATACAGCTGAGCACCAACAAGCCCAGCATCATCTCGTTTCAGCCCGAGGGCACCAACACGGCGGGCGACCTGGGAGCTGCCGCCTCGCTCACCTATCAAAACCGAAACCTCTTTCATGGCTCCGAAACGTTCAGCGTGCAGCTGCGCGGTGCCTTCGAAGCCATCACGGGGCTGGAGGGCTACCAGAATCAGGACTACGAGGAGTATAGCCTCGAGACCAAACTGGCCTTCCCCCGATTCCTGGCACCTTTTCTCTCGCGCAACTTCCGACGCCACGCGGGAGCCACGTCGGAGCTCACCCTGACCTACGACATGCAGAACCGCCCGGAGTTTCATCGGCGAGTGTTCTCAGCCGGATGGCGCTACAGATGGGCCAGCGGCGGGCGGTGGACTTTCAAGTACGACCTGATAGACATGGACTATGTGCATATGCCATGGATTTCGGCCACGTTCAAGAACGACTATCTCGACAACGTGAACAGCCGCAACGCCATCCTGCGCTACAACTATGAGGACCTGTTTATCATGAAAATGGGATTCGGTGCCACCTACAACGACGGACGGCACGCCGTGAAGGCAAACATTGAGACTTCGGGAAACCTGCTCAACACCCTCTCGCATGCTTTCGGGCAGACCAAGAACGACCGGGGACAATACACGCTCTTCAACATTGCCTTTGCTCAATATCTGAAAGGCGACGTAGACCTGACGCAAGTGGTGGAGTTCGACCGCCACAACTCGCTCGTCATGCACATGGCGCTTGGCGTGGCATGGCCCTACGGCAACAGCTCCATCTTGCCCTTTGAGAAACGCTATTTCTCGGGCGGTGCCAACTCCGTCAGAGGGTGGGGCGTGCGGTCGCTCGGACCCGGAAAGTTCAGAGGCAACAAGGGGGCCATCGACTTCATCAACCAGACGGGCGACATGAAGCTCGACTTGAACCTGGAGTATCGCACCTTCCTCTTCTGGAAACTCAACGGCGCACTGTTTGTAGATGCCGGCAACATCTGGACGCTCAGAGAATATCCCGACCAGCCCGGTGGACAGTTCAAGATCGACGAGTTCTACAAGCAGATGGCCGTGGCTTATGGCATGGGTTTCCGGCTCAACTTCGGCTATTTCGTGCTGCGTTTCGACCTGGGCATGAAGGCCGTCAATCCGGCTTACGAAACGCAGCATGAGCATTGGGCGTTTCTACATCCCAAACTCAGTCGCGACTTCTCTTTCCACTTCGCGGTAGGCCTGCCATTCTGATTCGCCATTTCTTGTCCTTGCACACGGCATGGAGCACGTAGGTGGCGCGCTTCGTCAGGTGGGCGCTGGTGCCTATGGTGTCCATGCGCAGGAAGTTGCTCACCGATAGCCTGATGGTGCCCGTGGAGTCGGCTTCGTTGATTTCTATCTCGTTCAGCTCCACCGTGGCAGGCTCCTCCTGCGAGCGCAGCAAGTCTATGTCGGCCTGATGGACGTTGGAGGCGGCATAGCGCAGCCATTTCTCCGATTCGGGTGTGACGAAACGCATGGCATCGGCAAAGTGATAGTTGAAATAGTGAACGGCAAAGCTGTCGGCACATTCTGCCAGTCGGCTTTCGCTGCTGCCCAGACCGCCTGAGCAGGAGAAAAAGGCGAAGGCCAGGAGTGGCAACAGGGAGAAAAGGGATTTCATGTGGAAAAGATTAAATTTTCGACAAAGGTAATTAATAAAGTTGAAAGATGACACTGCGAAAGGGAAAATCACAGGCTTTATTTTGCTTATTATGCCGATTTTGACTAATTTTGTGGAAAAATATTAACTATCAATGTTCAGATTTATATCCTTTGGCAGTGGTAGCAGTGGCAATTGCTATTATCTCTCTACCGACAAGGATGGTATTATAATAGACACAGGAATAGGACTTAGAAGCTTGAAGAAGTTTTTCCATGACTATGGAATGCGACTTGCTGAGGTGAAGAATGTGCTCGTCACTCACGACCATGCCGACCACGTGAAGTCGGTGGGGAGTTTGAGCACTGATTTCCATCTGCCTGTCTATACCACCCGGAAGGTGCATGCCGGCATCCTCGGCAACTATTGCGTGCGCAAGAAAATCCTACCCGAACTTACCAGATATATCGAAGTGGGCGAAACGTTTCAGTTGGGCGATTTCACCATCACTTCCTTTCCCGTTCCCCACGACAGTAGCGACAATGTGGGCTATAAGATTGTGTGTGAGGGCGTCACCTTCTGCCTGATGACCGATGTGGGCCACGTCACCGACGAGATGAAGCGCTACATTGGTGAGGCCAACTATCTGGTTATCGAGGCCAACCACGACGAGGAGATGCTCCGTCACGGGCCCTATCCGCAATATCTGAAAGACCGCATCATGGGCGCGGAGGGACATTTGAGCAACAAAGACTGTGCCACGGCACTGGCCGAAAATGCCACGCCCGCACTGAAGCACGTGTGGCTGTGCCATCTGAGCGAGGAGAACAATCACCCCGAACTGGCCCGAAAGACGGTAGAAATGGTGTTGCATGGTTACGGCCTACTGTCAGGAAAGGACTTCAAACTTGACGTCCTCAAGCGGAAGATGCCCAGCGGTGTGTTTGAACTTAAACCCTGAAATAATCAGCCTTCTATTTCCAGGAAATAACCCAGTCGGTAGGCCGTGAAAAGGCTTAGCGAGGGATGGCGGCTGCACAGATTTCTGCGCAGCAGGCCCTTGCTATGTCTGAAAAGCCACGCTATGGCCGGCTCCAGATGCCACGACTTCAGCCTGTCGGCCAGCGAAAGCAGCCGGGAATAGCCCCTCAGCTCTGACGAGAAGGTGTGGAGCGTGCAGAGTGCTTCCTCCATCTTCTCTATATAGCGGCGGTTTGACTCATAGTGGTTGATGGCCACCTCATTGCTGATGTGCGCTATGCCTATGCCCTGCTGCTCCAGTTGCTTGCCGTAGAGCACGTCTTCGTAACCATAGTTTCTGAAGTGCTCGTCGAAAGGGTGGGCGAGGGCCGTTTCGCGGCGAATCATGAAGTTGGTGGTGCGAAAACTCTGATAGGGCTCACTCCTCCTGGCGCTGACGTCGTGACGCGTCTCGGCGGCATGCTCATATCGATAGCGCAGATTGCCGTTCCACGCATGAGCGTCGCCACCGGCTTTCACTCCGCCGCAGACAACGGCTTCGTGGCCTTGCCAAGAGGCATAGTTGGAGATGAAGTCATGGGCAACGTCTACATGGCAGTCGATGAAAAGCAGCCAGTCATACTGCGCCTGCCGGGCAAGCTCATTGCGTATGGCAGCCCGGCCGCCGTTGGCTTCGCGTCTGAAGTAGCGGCAGTGAGCGGCGGTGCATGCCTGCGCGTTGCGCTCCGTCACCGCGGGCGCGGTGGAGCCGTCGTCGCCGACAATGATTTCATAGCTTGCGCCCGATTGGCAGGCCTGGGCCGACAGCGCGGCCACCAATGCCGAGCAATCGTCATTGTAGGTGGGAATCAATATAGACAAACCGTTCTTCATGTGCTCCACAAAGATACGCTTTTCCGCACGAAAACAGGCCTTTTCACCATCTTTTTTCGCTTCAGGCCCACAAATAGAGGGCAAAAGGCCTCGATTTATACACAAAATATGTTAAATAGCGCACTCTCAGCCTTTTAGCATTTCTCGGTTACAATCTTTATCACTACCTTTGCACCCGCTATTACGAGTTAATGGCACGAAATTCATTTACAAACAACAAAACAAAACAAACAAATGGCAACAAAAATCAGATTGCAGCGCGGCGGTCGCAAAGGATATGCTTTCTATAGCATCGTAATCGCTGACGCTCGTGCACCACGTGATGGTAAATTTACTGAGAAGATTGGTACTTACAACCCCAACACCAATCCTGCCACAGTAGATTTGAATTTCGATCGTGCACTCTATTGGGTTGAGGTAGGTGCACAGCCTACAGACACTGTACGCAACATTCTTAGCAATGAAGGCGTTTACCTGATGAAGCACCTCCGCGGTGGCATCAAGAAGGGCGCTTTCGACGAGGCTGCTGCCCAGAAGAAGTTCGATGCCTGGAAAGAGGCTAAGGTGAAGGGCTTTGATGCCGTTCGCAACGACGAACTGAAGGCTAAGAAGGCTGCTGCCGCCAGTGCTCTCGAGGCAGAGAAGAAAGTCAACGAGGCTATTGCCCAGAAGGTGGCCGAGAAGAAGGCTGCCGCTGCTGCCGCCAAGGCCGAGGCTGAGGCTGCCGCTGCTGCTCCCGCTGAGGAAGCTCCCGCAGAGGCTTAAGTCGAAGATTGATTTTCTGCATCAGGAAAATTCTTACTTTCACACAAGTGAGCCTGCATCATTTCGGTGGTGCAGGTTTTTTTGTGCCCTAACGCGATGCACATAACAAAAGTAATT